>NZ_JAOYTK010000015.1:0-88148 GCF_025846885.2 Brucella sp. HL-2
ATAAGCTTGCTGGAACATAGCCTTTCCTCCTGACCCAATGAATCATCAATCTAAAAAGCGCGAAATGCCAACAAATATCACCCTCTTTAACGATTCAAAATAATCGCCCCACGCTCTAACTCAAATATTATTGAATGAGAGAGCGATTGCGTTCATGCGCAGTCGCTCTTTTTCTTTGGACGTAATTCTAACTACTAAAAACCTGTTCATAGACTGCGCTGATGGCGTCAGCCTCTTTTTCAAGCGGGAAAGCTTCGCGAACATAGGCGAGCGCATTTTCGCCATCGCGTTGAGCCAAGGCAGGTGCGGCCAGATAAGGTTCGATTGCATCGCGCAGCGCATCACCGTCGCCAGCTGAAACAAAACTGCCCGTACCTTCCACGATCATCTCGGCATAAGCACCGGCATCGCTCGCAACCACGGCTGTTTTTGAAGCCATGGCTTCCAACGGGGTGAGACCGAAACCTTCATTTCGGGACGGCGCGACATAGAGCGTGAGACGTCGATACCAGATGCGCACATCCGGCACTTCGCCGAGAATGTGGATGCGATGCTGCAATCCGGCTGCAGCAATACGTGCCTTTAAACCATCTTCAAATGGCTGATGTTCGGCAGTCGTCCGACCTGTGATGATTGCCGTCCATTCCGGATATTTCGGCAAAAGCGCAATCATCGCATCAACAAACAGGTCCGTGCCCTTGGAGTGACGCACACGCCCAAAACAGCCAATGGCATATTTTCCGGGCAGACCTGATGCGCTGAACTGGTCTTCTTTACCAACGGGCGGATGAAACCGCTCAAGGTCAACGCCATGCATGATGACCTGATGCGGTACTTCGAGAAAACTGCCCGAACGGCCGCTGGTCGCGATCACCGCATTCATGCGGCGGATCAGCCACTTGGTGAAGGGTTTGTGATGACGTTGCGCGGCTGAAGTAAACACCAGCCGCAACTTCATACGCAGGACATCGCGCATGAAAATACCTGCAAGCATTTCGATATTCCGGCGTGCATGCCAGATGCGGAAACGCCGTTTGGCAGGTTTTTTCCAGAACGAAAAAAGAGCGCCCCAGCCGAGATGCGGCAGAGTTTCAGGCAGCCCGGGACCCATCGTTGCAATTCCTAATCCCTTTGCACGCTGCAAAGGGATTAGCTGAACAATAGTCGAAGTCACACCAGAAAGGCGGCGCTTGAAGTTGGGCGCTACGACTTCGACCTCTTGAACCGGAATAAACCCGTTATTGGGCCTCTTATCTGGCATTACGATCTCAAATGAACTTGAGACCGAGAATCTCGTATGAACGCGAACCACCGGGTGCATTGACCTCAATGGTATCGCCTTCACCTTTGCCGATCAGTGCACGCGCGATTGGCGAAGAAATCGAAATTCGGCCTTCCTTCACATCGGCCTCCTGATCGCCGACGATCTGATAGACTTTCTCTTCCTCAGTATCTTCATCGATCAATGTGACGGTTGCGCCAAACTTGATCTTGTCACCGGAAAGCTTTGTTACATCAATGACTTCGGCACGACCAACCAGCTCTTCCAGCTCATTGATACGGCCTTCATTCAAGCTCTGGGCTTCCTTGGCAGCGTGATATTCGGCGTTTTCCGAAAGATCGCCGTGCGCACGCGCTTCAGCAATTGCCTCAATGATCCGCGGACGTTCACTTTGCTGACGCGTGCGGAGTTCTTCCTTGAGGTTTTCGAAACCGCGAGGGGTCATAGGGAACTTTTCCATACCCAGTCCAGTCCTTTCCATCGCCCGCCGCGCTTCCCTCCAGGATGAGCGCGACGGCAGTTTGATTGCCCGCCTGATCCTGCTCCATGACTGGCTCAGGACACCCGTCCGGAAGGTTTAATCGCCTGCCGGTACACAAAAAGAAAACGGTCGCCGAAACACATGCTTCGGAACCGTTCAAAGTGATGTTACTGTAACTATACCATTTTCATCGGTCATTTCACGAAGAAAAATTTATGCCTGTTAATTCTACAAAGCTAATGCATTTCCAGTTTAAGAGGTATCGTCGGAAATGCGTCTCACTATTTGTTTTTACGCACATCTTGTTCCGAAAACGGGTTCCCGCTTTTCGGGATGTGCTCTGGCGTTCCTATTTGGCTTGAATGGGCCAGCTTGCAGGCCATTTCTCAGGACCACCATCGTAATTGCCATCGCAGTCGCCTTTGGAGCGCTCCTGCAAAAGCACAAACCGCACGTGTCCTTCGCCTGTGTCTGTGGCTTTCCAGACATCATAGATGCCACAATCGCCTAAGCCCCTGCCCTTGAAGAAAGCTGTCAGCGTCTTGCTCTGCTGCGACCAGTCAATGTTCCATGCCTGATCGGTGACGGTTGGGCCATCGTCGGAAATCGTTGGCAACGAAATCGGCACCACCTGATTCTCGTACTGGCTGTAGAATACATAAGGCTGATTATAAGCGCCGGGCGAACCGCATGGCATTCCGATCAGGTTGAGCCCATCTGCGATCTTCGTTTCAAAGCCCCCGCCAGTGCTGAAAGAATTTCCGCTTGAAGTCCCGCACACACCGTTTTCATCGGTGAAGTCCTTGCGAATCTGCTCGGGCACCTGCTCGATTGAAGCGATGATTTTCACCTCCGGCGGTGGCGGCGCAGGGTGCCCACCTTTTGCCTGCAATGCATCGACAGTACCGGCGCGCGATTGCTGCTCATCAGCGTAGATCAAGCCCCCGATTAATCCTGAAAGTGAGTAGTTCGAGGTTTTGCCTGCGAATTTGAGTTGTAGTTTCTGACCATTCTTCATGGCATTGATCAGTTTGGTAACCGCAACCGCATCGCCATAATTGAGCCGGTCACTCTTGAGCGAGGCCACCGACGCTTCAGTCGTCAGCACCAACGAGCCATCGACAGACAGCTCCAATTGGCCTGAAACCTTGGATGGATCAATATATGAAAGCTGCACCTCCGGCTTGGAACCGACTGCGCTGCTGCGATATAGACCAAGTGCAGGCCCGCCTTCACTCGCGACCGGAGTGAAGCTCAATGTGCAGTTCTGCGCAAAATCACATTGAACAGAGGTATCTCGGATCAGTTTATAGGCAGCCTGCGATATGCCAACGTCTGAAAGCAGCGATGTGGTTGCCACTCCCGCCAGCAGAATTGCTTTAAGCCCAAGTTTCAGAAAAAACATAACCAACCCCATAAGATTTAAAATATCAACGGACTAACACGTCGCATTTAGAGCATGATCCGACCGGAGTGAAACGAGGATCGATAAGATTATGCTTCAAATAAAAGAGTTTAGAGCGCCGATCTGATTTCATCAGATCGGCGCTCTAAAATACTGTCTTGCCGATCCCACGTGATATTTTCTATAGCATGGCCACCCCGGAAAAATGATCCAAATCATTGCGGGCGTTTTTCGTGGGGATGAAGCAACAATGACGCGCGTACAGGCAAATTTACTCCTCCTTCTGGCGGGTGTCATTTGGGGCATGGGCTTTGTGGCGCAATCCACGGCCATGGCAAGTATTGGCCCCTTCCTGTTTATCGGCGTGCGTTCCGCAATTGCAGCGCTCACCGTTTTGCCGTTCTCTATTGCTGAAGGCAGACGCTCACCGCACAAGCTCCAAAACCAGAATTATCTCTTTTTCATGCTTGTAGGAGCTACTCTTTTTACAGGTCTCGCCCTGCAGCAGATTGGGCTGATCACAACATCAGTCACCAATGCTGGCTTTCTCACTGGCCTTTATGTCGTGATGGTGCCGGTATTGGGTGTCATCCTTTTCCGCAGCTGGCCTCATCCAGTGGTATGGCCAAGTGCGGCTGCATGTCTTGCAGGTATCTTTCTTTTGTCAGGTGGAACATTAAGCGCACTCAAGCAGGGCGATTGGCTGGTCATTTGCGGCGCAGTTTTCTGGGCCATGCAGGTTCTGCTGATCACCCGCGCCAATCGTGCCGGACGCCCTATCACACTTAGCTGCGTGCAGTTTGCGACCGCAGCCGCTGCCGGCCTGATGATTGCCGCAGCCGTCGAAGACATCAACTGGAACGTCATTGCGCTCACATGGAAAGAACTGCTGTTTACAGGCGTCTTTTCATCTGGCGTTGCGTTCACCCTGCAAGCCATCGGCCAGCGCTATACCACATCAGCACAGGCAGCTATTTTCCTATCATCTGAAGCTTTATTTGCGGCTCTGTTCGGTGCGATGTTCCTGGGTGAACGCCTGACATTCATCGGCTTTATCGGCTGTGGCTTGTTGTTTGCTGCGATGCTCGCCGTGGAATTGGTTCCCATGTACTGGAAACGCAAGGCGGAACCAATCCCGGCCACTGAACAGCTTAGCCTTTAAATATCAGCGCCGCACCGCCTGCGATCAACGCAAATCCAAGCAGATGATTCCAAGTGAAGGCTTCTTTTAGATAAAAGATCGAGAACAGGCTGAAGATCACAAGTGTGATGACTTCCTGCATCGTTTTCAGCTGCGCAGCGGAATAGACCTCATGACCGATGCGGTTTGCTGGCACAGCCAGACAATATTCGATCAGCGCGATCCCCCAGCTGATGAAAATAACCGTCACCAGCGGCGTGCTGGTGAATTTCAGGTGCCCGTACCAGGCAAAGGTCATAAAAACATTAGAGCCGATCAAAAGCAGGATCGGCAGAATACTCGGCGACATCAGTGCTGACATGGAAAGAACTTTAGGGACCGGAAGGACATTGTCGCGGCTTGGCCCGAAACCGCTGCAAACAAATAGCAAAAAGGCATGAAGATTTCGCCAAAGTTATGACCACTGATTTGGCGAGAAATGACCTTATTTGCGCCATAGCCCTTAACGCACTCACTGACTGTTCGTTTACGCTTATCGACTAATATGAGCCTAAGCCCGGTTCCACAATGAAAGGCAGGGACATGAGTATTGCGTTGTCCAATCGCTTTCATCGCTATCTAATACCGGCATCTCTGGCGCTGTTCGCTCTGGCTGCCGGTTGCTCAGGAGAACGTCCGCCGCGTCCGCAAGCCGAAATCGGCAATGCTGACATAGCGCTGCCGCCCGCTCCTGTTGCATCCGCCAATGCTCCGCGAGAAGAGCGTGTTGTTGGGTTGGCGGAAGAAATCGAAAACAATGCCAATGAGATGACGACGCAGAGCCAGCCGCATTATACCGGCGATTATGGCTTCGCAGCTCCTGTTCAAAACCCGGTCAGCACAGCCGAAAACATTTATGCAATGTCTAATTCGGATGCGGCCTGCCGGACGCGTCTGAAGCGCCTGGGTGTTGTTTTCACAGAGAAATCACCCATCAATCAGAGCGGCAGCTGCCGCATCGATAATCCTATCGAAGTCAGCGGCTTTAACAGCGGTTCAATTGCTTTCAAACCTGCCGCAACACTGAATTGTCAGGTAACGGAAGCCTTTGCGCGCTGGATCAAAGGCGATCTGCAACCATCGGCACGCCTGCGATATCTTTCCGGCGTCAATACGATTCACAATGCCGGTGGCTATTCATGCCGGACGATGAATCACCGCCGTGGCGCAAAGATGTCCGAGCATTCGCGTGGCAATGCCATCGACGTGACCAAAATTGTGCTGAACAACGGTAAAAGCATAACCGTTCGCAAACCCAGCTTCTTCGCCTTTCGCGAAAAAGGCCTGCTCAACAGCGTTCGTTCCGATGCCTGCGATTACTTCACCACGGTACTTGGCCCCGGCTATAACCGCGAACATGCCGACCATTTTCACTTCGATCTGATGCAGCGTCGGAGCGGCTATCGGGCCTGCAAATAACAAAAAGCCCGGATCAACCGGGCTTTCCATAATTATTCAGCAGGGACTGGCGTCGGCTGACCGCTCTTGTCGAGCGCTACCATCACAAACTCACCATGCGTCACGAGATCCATCTCATCCGCAAGATAGCGCTGGGCCCAGGCTTCCACACGAAGCGTAATCGACGTGCGGCCAACGCGCGTGATCTCAGTATAAACACAAAGAACGTCGCCGATTTTGACCGGTTTGGCGAAGGACATTTCACGCACTGCCGCTGTAACAACGCGCCCCTTGGCACGCTCTGCAGCACGGATGCCGCTGGCCGTATCCATCTGCGCCATAACCCAACCACCGAAAATATCCCCAGCTGAGTTGGTATCTTTTGGCATTGCCTGTGTACGTACCGTCAGCATGCCCTTGGGCGCATTAATATCGTTCATCAATAAGTCCTTTGATTGCCTGAATGCATTCCGAATAGCGTAATACCAAAGTTCATTGAGTAAGACTCATCGGACTTTGGTTAAGCCCGTGTGGCGACTGAACATTTTCAAGGCGTGATGCGTCAGCTTCTTAGCACCTTGGTATAAAGCGGTGTTCAGCTGCGAGTATGCTGTAACCCTTGATCGAGGAAAAGTGCGACATCCGCACCGCAGCCATGCAAATCAAACATGAGGCAACACCAGGAAGATTAAAATCTTAATTATTAATCACAATAGAAATATTCATACAGACTTTAAAGTAAAAATAACAATCATCTGCTATATATGGATCTATGATATATAGATCGGGGGATAGTATGAGATTAATTATTACATCTTCAATTGCTACATTAGCTCTTTTATTTGCAACAAATGCAGAAGCTTCGGCCGGGCTTGCAACTGCAAATATTAATCTCCGCACCGGTCCTGGTACACAGTATCCATCAATGGGTAGCATCCCCAATGGGGTTGTTCTGGATGTTGCAGGCTGCACAAGTGGGTACGGCTGGTGCCGCGTCAATTATCGCGGCCTTGATGGCTGGGCGTCGTCAAATTACATCGCGGTTCAGACTGGCGGCGGCGGTTACACCACCAATGACAATTTTGGATCAACCGCAGCAGCTGTTGGCATACCGCTCATAGCTGGATTGGTAATCGGTTCAGCAATCAACAACAATCGATGGGATGATGGCCCTAACTGGGGTCCAGGCTGGGGGCCTCGCCCCTATCGTTCTGGATGGGGTCCGGGTCCATACCGTCCGGGTCCGGGTTGGCGTGGGCCAAACCAGTGGGGCGAGCCCCGTCCACATTGGGGCGATCGTCCCGGTTGGAGGGATCATCCCGGTTACCATCCAAACGTTTACGGACCGGGCGACCGCTGGCGCCCACACGGCCGCAGATAAAGCGTTTGAACCAAAAGCGGGAACCGGTTTTGCGTTGGATAATGCGTAAGAACAAATAGTGCGGTGCAGTTCCTACGATTCAATCCCCACTGGAGCCTCTTCGAGCACTTCCTCCTGACAGCTTGATGTCAGGAGCCGTATAGATTCCGGACCGGGTGCATGGGATTTGATCCGTGCACCCTTTTCATTTGAGTTGTGAAATTCCATATTGGGTGCATGGCTTCCTCAAAAGATAAATACACTCAGGATTCGCAGAATCAGACTGGCGGCTTCGGTGAAGCACCGCAGTCCGAATTTTCGGGCGCGCCGCTGTCCGGGTCCATTTCCGATTGGGCAAAAGAGATCAGCGATGAGGCCGTCAAGCCTCAGGCCAAGGCAAAGCCTGCCAAAGCCGCAAAGTCTCCCAAAAAGGTGCCTGAACGCAGCAAGGAATCCTCGCGCAGCGCGCGCGGCACTTCGATGGGGGGCGCTGCGTCTGCTAAGGAACGCGCTGCCGCAGGTCTCAATCCAGTAGCAGGACTGGACATCAGCCTTGAAGACGCAGCCGAGTTTAATCCCTCAGGCGCGACCGCGACCGTTCAGGCACTTTCCGATCTGATTGAATCCGGCAATCCACTGTTCAAGAACGGCGAACTCTGGACCCCGCATCGTCCTACCCGCCCGGACAAATCTGAAGGCGGCATTGCGATCCAGATGGAATCGAGTTTCGAACCATCTGGCGATCAGCCGACAGCAATTCGTGATCTGGTCAGCGGGCTGCAAGAGAACGACCGAACGCAGGTTCTGCTTGGCGTTACCGGCTCCGGCAAGACCTTCACCATGGCAAAGGTCATTCAGGAAACGCAGCGTCCCGCGCTTATTCTCGCTCCCAACAAGACCCTGGCGGCGCAGCTATATGGCGAGTTCAAGAGCTTCTTTCCGAACAATGCTGTCGAATATTTCGTTTCCTATTACGATTACTACCAGCCCGAAGCCTATGTGGCGCGGTCCGATACGTATATCGAAAAGGAATCGACCGTAAACGAACAGATCGACCGGATGCGTCACGCAGCCACTCGTGCTTTGATTGAGCGCGACGACGTCATTATCGTTGCGTCTGTTTCATGCATTTACGGTATCGGTTCGGTCGAAACCTATACCGCCATGACTTTCGAAATGAAGATCGGCGACCGGCTCGACCAGCGCCAGCTTCTCGCCGATCTCGTGGCACAGCAATATAAGCGGCAAGACATCAACTTTGTGCGCGGCTCATTCCGCGTGCGTGGCGATACAATTGAAATTTTCCCGGCCCACTTGGAAGATCGCGCATGGCGCATTTCGCTGTTTGGCGACGAGATCGAAACCATCGTGGAATTTGATCCGCTGACCGCTCAGAAGACCGGCGATCTGCAATCGGTCAAGATTTACGCAAACTCCCACTATGTGACGCCACGCCCGACGCTCAATCAGGCCATCAAGTCGATACAGGAAGAATTGCAGCATCGTCTGGCCGAACTCACGCGCGCCGGCCGCTTGCTTGAAGCGCAACGGTTGGAGCAACGCACCAATTTCGACCTCGAAATGCTGGAAGCAACCGGCGTCTGCAACGGTATCGAAAACTATTCGCGCTATCTGACCGGACGTCAGCCGGGCGAGCCGCCGCCGACGTTGTTTGAATATATTCCAGACAATGCCCTCGTTTTCCTCGACGAAAGCCATGTCACAGTTCCGCAGATTGGCGGCATGTATCGCGGCGACTTCCGTCGGAAGGCGACGCTGGCCGAATATGGCTTCCGCCTGCCCTCCTGCATGGACAATCGTCCACTGCGGTTCGAGGAGTGGGATGCGATGCGTCCACAAACCATCGCTGTGTCTGCAACGCCCGGCAAGTGGGAAATCGAAGAAGCTGGCGGCGTGTTTGCCGAACAGGTTATTCGCCCAACCGGCCTGATCGATCCGCCTGTTGAAGTACGGCCTGCAAAAAATCAGGTCGATGATGTGCTTGGCGAAATCCGCGAAACAGCGCGCAAGGGCTATCGCACGCTCTGCACCGTGCTGACCAAGCGCATGGCCGAAGACCTGACCGAATATCTGCACGAACAGGGCGTTCGCGTGCGCTATATGCACTCGGATATCGACACGCTGGAACGTATAGAAATCATCCGCGATCTGCGCCTTGGCGCATTCGACGTGCTTGTGGGTATCAACCTGCTGCGCGAAGGTCTGGATATTCCAGAATGCGGCTTCGTCGCCATTCTCGATGCGGACAAGGAAGGTTTCCTGCGTTCAGAAACCTCGCTCGTTCAGACCATCGGTCGTGCGGCGCGTAACGTCGACGGTAAGGTCATTCTGTACGCTGACAATATAACCGGCTCCATGCAACGCGCGATGGACGAAACCAGCCGCCGCCGCGAAAAACAGGAAGCCTATAATACTGAGCATGGTATCACGCCTGCTTCGGTGAAGAAGAATATCTCGGACATCCTGAATTCGGTTTACGAACAGGATCACGTCCGCGCCGATATTTCCGGCTTCGCCGAACAGGGCGCGATGATGGGCAACAATCTCGCCTCCCATCTCGAACATCTGGAAAAGCAGATGCGCGACGCCGCAGCCGATCTCGACTTTGAAAAGGCCGCGCGCATGCGCGACGAGATCAAACGCTTGCGCGAAATGGAACTGGCGATTGCCGACGATCCGCTCGCGCGTGAAGTGGAACTTGAAAGCCCTGTGACTGGCCGTACTAAGGGGCGCCACAATGCGGGCCGTAAGGTCCATCGCACAGTGGATGCAGAGCCGAAAAAATCGCTATTCGCCAAGCCTTCGCTCGACAATATGGGACCAGGAACCGATGTGGCAAAGCCGCTGTTCCGCAAGAATACGCTGGATGAAATGACCGTTAAGCGGACAGAAAAACCGGCAGGCGCTGACGACGCAATTATCCGCCGCGAACGTGCTGGCATCGGCTCTTACGAAGATCCGGCTGAGGCCGCACGCAAAAAGCGTCGCCCCGGCAAGACTGGCCGACCGGGGCGTTAAAGCATTTCCAGCAAAAGTGGAAACCGGTTTTGCGTTCGGAAATGCGTAGAAAGAAATAGAGCGGTTTCAGCGTTTCAATCTTAATTGGAACCGCTCAATTCAGGTATTTTTGGAGGGCTGCTTACCAGCCTTCCAAAACTATCTTGCCTTTAGCCTTGCCAGTTTCCAACAAGCCATGGGCCGATTTCAGGTTGGTAGCGTTGATTGGCGAAAGCACTTCCGTAACTGTTGTTTTGATCTTGCCCGCATCGATCAGTTGGGCGACTTCATTCAGAAGTTTGCCTTGCTCATCCATGTCGGCAGTTTCAAAGATCGAACGCGTAAACATCAGTTCCCAGTGCACCGATACGGACTTGCGCTTAAACGGCATGGCATTGAGCGTTTCCGGATCATCGATAAGGCCAAACCGCCCTTGCGGTGCAATCAACAAGACAATCTCATCAACATGATTCTGCGTTTGCGTGGTTGAAAAGACAAAAGCTGGCGCGCCTATCCCCAGAGCTTCAATCTGCTTTGCCAGTGGCTTGCTATGATCGATGACATAATGCGCGCCGAGTTGCTTAACCCATTCCTGCGTTTCCGGTCGCGATGCGGTAGCAATCACCGTCAAATCAGTCAAAGCCCGCGCCAGCTGGATGGCGATTGAACCAACCCCGCCTGCACCACCAATAATAAGAATGGCGTTTGCAGCGCCTGGCACTGGCTTGCGCACATCCAGCCGGTCAAACAGCATTTCCCAGTCGGTGATCGATGTGAGTGGCAGGGCAGCAGCTTCACTTTTGGCAAGCGACGCGGGCATATGGCCAACAATGCGTTCATCGACCAGATGAAACTCGCAATTGGCACCTGGCCGGATC
The DNA here is from genome assembly GCF_025846885.2 of Brucella sp. HL-2. NCBI lineage: Bacteria > Pseudomonadati > Pseudomonadota > Alphaproteobacteria > Hyphomicrobiales > Brucellaceae > Brucella > Brucella sp. HL-2. The sequence continues at coordinate 11,003 of NZ_JAOYTK010000015.1, forward strand.
AAAGATCCTGCATACCAGACCTCATCGCCCGGTTTGAAGTTACGCACGTCGTTACCCGTCTCAACGACTGTCCCGACCGCGTCCCAGCCGAGCACTTTCCACTGGCCAGCTTCTGGCGACACGCCGCTGCGGATCTTGTAATCGACTGGATTAACTGAAATCGCCTCAACCCGAACCAACAGATCACGGCCCGCCGCTTTCGGCTTTTCCAATGTTACGTCGACCAGAGATTCTGCACGGTCCAGCGGACCCGCAACTTGATAGGCAACTGCTTTCATCGTTCTGCTCCATTTGCTATGGACCAAATATTAGACTACTATCACAGAGTGTGAATACGCACAAAAATCGCCAATAGTGTTGTTTTTTGTACTTAGTATATAAAGGATACTTAAATGACCAAGGCCAAGCACTCGCGCTTCGATTGCAGTCCCGGCTGTGCGGTTGAAGCCGCCATCAGTCTCATCGATGGCAAATGGAAAAGCGTTGTGCTGTTTCATCTTCTCGACGGCACGATGCGGTTTAATGAACTCAGGCGGCAAATACCGGGTGTGACCCAGCGTATGCTGACCAATCAGTTGCGTGAGCTGGAAGAAGACGGTCTGATCGAGCGAAAGGTCTATGCACAGGTTCCTCCCAAGGTCGAATATAGCCTGTCTCCGCTTGGCCGCAGCATCGAACCAATCCTGCTGGCACTGAAGGATTGGGGGGATACCAATATCGACCGCTTCGGCAAGCCGTTGCGGGGGCAACCCTCTGTTCAAAAGGCTGCATGATAGAAAAAAGGACGGTTGAAACCGTCCTTTTTATTGTTGGCTAACTTACCGGCACTGACCACCGCCGGTAATGCGATAACCGGCACGTTCTGCTTCACAGCGATTTGAGAATGTCTGCCTGTCATTACCGCGACGCGCGCAAACCGGCATATATTCCCGTGTGCAAGCACCAGCACTTGGGCGTCCTGGTCTGTTGCCTTGATGTGGCGGGCGACCCGGCCGTTCTCCTCCCCAACCTGCGCCCGGTCCCGATCCCTGGCCGGGCCGTGAGCTGCACTGGCCATTGCCGACAATCCGATAGCCATCGGCACGGGCCTGACAGGCATTGCCAAAAGTCTTGCGTGAATGACCGCGTTCGCCACAAACTGGCGCATAAATCATCGGACACATCTGCGGTTGCGATGGACCGGGCCGTACTGGAGGCCGATAATCCGGGCCACCTTCGGCAACACACCCCGCCAGAAACATGGCACCCGCGAGCAAGCCCAATCGACTGACTTTATTGAACAACATAGCTCTCTCCCTCTCCTAATCCGCATGTTAGAACGCATTTCGATCTGATTGAATCAGATCGGCGCGTCTAAATACTTTGTTTTCAAGCCCATTTTTTCGACATCCGTTTCACACTTTCGGGTGCGATCTAAGATGGCACAGCAGCCTCCGAGAACAAGGATCGATTAAAAGATAATCGGCAACGTTCTCAAAAACCTCATATCGACAAGTCGTAAACATGCATTACTCTACATTCCAAGAGCGGGATAAAGGGCGGAATCAACAGTATGAGTCGTCTGCATATAACGATAGCGACATTTGCATTTATGCAGCTCTTTAGCTGGCCTGAAAGCATCAACGCGGCAGCCCAGACAACGGTCAATCCCGAATCTCTGACCTATGGTCCGCCCATGCCGCCCGAGAAGATCACGCCGACTGTCAGTCGCATTTGTGAGCTCATAGAAATCAACGCCGAAGCGAAAGGTATCCCGAAAGACTTCTTTGCGCGGCTCATCTGGAAAGAAAGCCGCTTCGATCATCGCGCAGTAAGCCCGGTTGGCGCTCAAGGTATCGCACAATTCATGCCTTATACTGCAAAAGAGCGTGGCCTCGCCGATCCATTCGATATTGAACAGGCGATCCCCGCATCTGCAGGCTTTCTAAGCGAACTCAAACGCGCTTTCGGAAATTGGGGGCTGGCAGCCGCCGCTTATAATGCAGGGCCGACCCGCGTTTCCAACTGGATGCGCTCAGGCGGATTTCTTCCACTTGAGACAGAAGACTACGTTCTTGATCTCACAGGCGCTCCCGCTGATAATTTTGCATCCGGCAGCGAGATCACCAACAAGCCGCTCGACGCAAAACTCAGTTTTGCAGAAGCTTGCCAGCGTCTGCCGATCATTCGCACAGCCACGATACCCATGTCCCGCATCAAGCCTAAGCCCTGGGGCATTCAGGTCGCGGGCAATTTTCGACGTAGCGTTGCCGCCAATCAGTGGAGCAGGTTACGCAAGCAATTCTCCTCAGTGCTCGCAGGCCACAATCCGGTCATTAGCCGCGTACGTACACCAATGGCCCGGCGTGGCATTTATGCAGTACGTATCGGAGCTGATAGTCGAGGTGAAGCGGACAACATATGCACTAAACTTCGCGCGGCAGGCGGTGCATGCATAGTTTTACGCAATCGGTAAGCAAATGATCATGCTATACCTTAGTATGAATCGATATATTGCCGTTGGCCTGTGCTATTTTGGTATTGAATGAGTGATATTCTCGTAATTTTTGTAAAGATTCGAGACGATACCGTTACGAAGATAACCAATCTCATATTCTATGAAGAATTTGCTTGCCAAATTATGCATCATAGATCAGTCTTCGATTGTCCGGGCAATTTGAGTACAAACGGAAGACTGGAAGAACGGCGCGCCGGAACCGCTAGAAGTTCCGGGTCGGAGATTAGTCTCTGGCAATGATCGGTTCCTCTCCTATGTCGATAACTGCCTGCATGACCCTCTGCCGGGTGTGTGGTGCGTTCGGCGGAAGTTGTAATTCCACTGTCTCTTAATAAAGCAGTGGCGCCAAGGAAAAGGAACGGATCCCATGGCACAGACCGGACAGGTCAAATTCTTCAACTCCGAAAAAGGTTTCGGATTTATCAAGCCTGATGATGGCGGCGCGGACATTTTTGTCCATATTTCTGCTGTGCAAGCTTCAGGTTTGGCAGGACTTGCTGACAATCAGAAGGTTTCTTACGAGACAGAACCGGATCGTCGCGGCAAAGGTCCTAAGGCTGTAAATATCTCGGTTACTGACTAAGTCCGAAACTTTACAGAACAAGAATTTGATCCCCGGCTAACGCCGGGGTTTTTTATTGTACTGAGATTAGCGCCAATCCTAGAGCGTATCACGCCTAATCGCACCCATGGCGCTCGCTCCAGATTCTTTTAATTAACGCATGTTCGAGAACGCTAAATGAAACCATTTAGCTGCAACCCGCTCCAAATCTCAGCGCGCGAAATATTACCGACACTGCATGTATTTTACCGGATAATAAAGGTTTCAGCAGCCCCTTCACCATTGTTCAGCCTCCATTCATGTCGAGACTATTAACTTGTCATTCATGATTGATGCGGTGTGCCAACTCGGCCCTGCATATCGCCGAAATTGCAGTTGTGCTTCTGAAGGAGCGGACAATGAACAAACTACTTAAAACAGCTATTCTGGCAGTTGCCTCCATAGCAGCAGTCTCAGCACCGCTGGCTTCGGCATCGGCTGACTCTTGGGGTCGTCGCGGCTGGGATCGCGGCGGCGACTGGAACCGCGGCGGTTGGGATCGCCCCTATCATCGTCACCGCGACCGCAGCGGCGATGCGGTCGCTGCTGGCGTCATCGGCCTTGCGGCAGGCGCTTTGCTCGGCAGCGCTTTGAGCCAGCCTCAGCCGACATATGTCCAGCCTGCGCCCGTTTACGCGCCGCCTCCACCGCCACCTGCATATTATCCGGCACCACCTGCACGCAGCGTGCAGTATCGCGTCGGCTATGAGCCATGGAGCCGCGGCTGGTATCAATATTGTTCGGACCGTTATCGTTCGTTCAATGCAAATACCGGAACCTATCGCGGTTATGATGGACGCGACCATTTCTGCTCGGCCAACTAAACCCGCTGCACGTCTAAATACAAAAAGCCGCCTGAAAGGCGGCTTTTTTCATGAAGCATTCAGTTCAGGCATATCCAATATCGTTGAGAAACGGATTGTTGCGGCGTTCTTCGCCAAAGCGCCCGCCGGGACCATGGCCGCACAGAAAGCCGATATCGTCGCCCAGGGGCAGCAGCTTTTCTTTTATCGAGCGAATGAGTGCGGCGTGATCACCGCCCGGCAGGTCAGTACGACCGATTGAACCGTTGAACAAAACGTCTCCAACAATCGCGAAGCGCGCCTCAGGATTATAGAACACCACATGTCCCGGTGCATGCCCTGGGCAATGGAAGACATCGAAAGTGTGCCCGGCAACTGAAACCGTATCGCCTTCTTCCAGCCAACGGTCAGGTGTTACGTTGCGTACACCCTCAGTCAGGCCGTATTTAAGGCCAGTAGTTGCCAGATTATCGAGCAGAAACTTGTCGTCCTTGTGCGGACCAATAATCTCAACGCCCAAATCTTCTTTGAGGTCCAGCGCAGCCCCTGCATGATCAATATGGCCATGCGTGATCCAAATAGCTTCTACGTCGACATTCTGAGACGCAATTGCCTCTTTGATTCGATCAAAATCGCCACCCGGATCGATCACAACACCCTTCTTAGTGTCACCATCGAAAAGGATGGTGCAGTTCTGCTGAAATGGCGTCACTGGAACGATGATGGCTTGTAATTGTCCCATATAGGATACTCCATTCAGTCAGTATGTTGGAAAGATAAACCGTTGGTTCTCGAACTGCCGTGATCTGTTTGCATATTCAGATAATGCGCGGACTTCAGATTGCAAAGGTCTGGTCATAGTAAAACGGGCGGCACAAGGCCGCCCGTATCCCCTCTCACGAAAACTGTTCAAGTTTCCAAAAGTCTGAACGGCTTTTGGAAAAAATGTCACCCCGTGAGATCGCCGGTTGTTGTCCCCACAACCGCGCTATTCGCTTAAGCTCAGGCCTTGCTTGCCATTGAGTTCTTGATCAGTCCGATAATCGCTGTGAGGACGATACCGCCCACACCGCCACCAGCCAACTGGCCAACGACGCCATTAAGAACCGAGTCCATCCCGCCACCGGAAAGCATAGGCAGAAGCTGGCCAAGAATAACGCCACCGATGCCACCGGCAACTGTATTGCCAGCAGTTCCGAGGCTTAGATTCTTGACAGCACCAGCAATATTGCCGCCCACTGCGCCCGAAACAAGTTGAAGAATGATAGGCAGTAGAGATTCCATAATCGTCACCCCATCTGAGTTAAAAGCCGGAATAACGCGAATCCGACATGGAAAATCTTGGACCGAAACTTTCCAATGTCAAACAATAAGCCGTCACATAGTAAAAAAGCGGCTTAAAAGCCGCTTTTTTCTGTTTAAAACGTTGCTACTCAGCAGCTATTCGCTTGGGCTGAACTTCGGCCGCATAATCATTCATCAACGTGTTGGTGATTTCACCCGGCGTAAAATGGTACTTCCCAATTTCCGAAACCGGCGTCACTTCTGCCGCTGTTCCACACAGGAAGCATTCTGTGAATGTCGCCATTTCTTCCGGCATGATAACCCGTTCAATAACTTCCAGACCTCGACGCTTGGCAAGATCAATAATCGTCCGGCGTGTGATGCCATCAAGGAAGCAATCAGGCTTTGGTGTGTGCAATGCACCGTCTTTGACAAAGAACACATTCGCACCCGTGGCCTCAGCGACCTGACCGCGCCAGTCAAGCATAAGCGCATCCGCATAGCCTTTTGCTTCGGCTGCATGCTTGGAAATAGTGCAAATCATATAAAGTCCGGCAGCCTTGGAACGCGAGGGCGCAGTGCGCGGATCAGGACGGCAATATTCTGCGACGTCGAGACGAATGCCCTTCATCTTTTCTTCAGGCGAGAAATAGCTTGGCCACTGCCAGATCGCGATAGCCAGATGAATGCGATTGTTCTGAGCCGAAACGCCAAGCGACTCTGATCCACGCCAAGCAATCGGCCGAACATATGCGTCGACGAAACCCTGCTTCTTGAGCAGTTCGCGACAGGCATTGTCGATCTCTTCGACGCTATATGGAATCTCGAAGCCAAGAATTCGGGCAGATTCATGCAGGCGCTCAGTATGCTCGGTCAGCTTGAAAATCTCGCCGCCATAAGCACGCTCGCCTTCGAATACGGCGCTCGCATAATGCAGACCGTGCGTCAGCACATGTACCTTCGCATCCTTCCAGGAGACAAACTCGCCGTCCTGCCAGATAAATCCGTCGCGTTGATCGAATGGAATCGCAGCCATTTTACTCTTCCTCAAATTGCCCGCTTTTTTGCAGGCCGTTTGGCTCTGATGAGCCTTTCCCTAGTCTTTTCTGGCCAGTTAAATCGATATAACTGGTAAGTAAGACATGTTTTTCTTCGCCAACACTGGCATTTTAAAATCAAATGCGCTGAGGTCAGCTCGAACAACTCGCTGAGATCAGGCAAATAATGCATGTAAAACAAAGATATTTCCGACAATTACAGAAAATAAAGCTCGCCATTATGCTTTACCGTCCTTATTGGACAGTCTGACACAGCAAGCCGCGTAATTATCTCTCCTCCAACATGCATCAGTGCAAACTTTATTCCAAAAAAAGCAGCCCGCACTTACCAAAAATTATCTTGGCGATTGAGTTATGTCAACAATGCTGACATATTTATCGCAACAGGATGGAGCTTCGATGTGAATTCGACGAACGACGTTAACTATATCAGCAATCCTCTGACGTGTCTGGAGGCTGACGATCTCAACGTCATTGAACTGCTGTTCTTCTCTTATCGCGATTTCACCGCCGACCCGGACCTGATCCTCGAGAAGATCGGATTTGGCCGCGCCCATCACCGTGTGCTTTATTTCATCAATCGCAAGCCCGGCATGACGGTGGCCGAGCTTCTGGAAGTGCTGCGCATTACCAAACAGAGCCTGTCGCGCGTTCTCAAGCAACTGATCGATACCGGCCATGTTGTACAGGCCACTGGTTTACACGATCGCCGTCACCGCAAACTTTATCCCACAAAAAGTGGGCGACAACTCACGCTTGCACTTGCTTTGCCACAGTCGCGCCGCATCGCGCGGGCATTGGAAGAATCCGGTGCTGCAGAACGCGAAGTCATTGAGCGGTTTCTTTATAATATGGTCAATCCTGAACGCCGTGCCCAGATTGACGATTTCGCGGCAACTGAAACGGCTGGCGCAGCATCTGAACCCAGGCTCGATAAGGCTGGGGGCTAATCGCCTACAGCGCAAGCCTCAGATAGACGCGCTGTCTTGCAGTGGCTAAGATGCAGCTCGCCGTAGAAACTATGAGACCAGCTTTCTGCGGCATGCCTATAATAAAAGCCCAGGGCCGCACAGCCTCCGCTGACGGCAATATATAAACAGGATGGGATCGAACGACGCCATGGCTGTAGATGAAAACAACCTTTCCGACGACGCGCCACATCTTCTTGTTGTCGATGATGACACGCGAATTCGCAGCCTGCTTTCGCAATATCTGACGACCAGCGGTTTTCGAGTGACCATGGCTGGCAGCGCAGCAGAAGCGCGCCGCAAGCTCGAAGGCATCGATTTCGACCTGCTAATCCTCGACGTGATGATGCCCGGCGAAACCGGTGTCTCGCTGACCCGTTCACTGCGTGAGCAGAAAAGCGTGCCGATCCTGATGCTGACCGCTTTGTCAGAAACCGACAGCAGGATCGATGGTCTGTCAGCAGGCGCAGATGACTATCTGCCAAAGCCTTTTGATCCACGCGAACTGATATTGCGTATCAACAATATCCTCCGCCGTGGTGCGTCACCGTCCCAGCTGAAAATCGAACAGATCGTTTTTGGACCTTACACTTTCTTCATTCCGCGTCGCGAATTGAAGAAGGGCACCGAGACAATCAAGCTCACGGATCGCGAGCAGGATATCATGGCGATTTTCGCCGAGCGTGCCGGTGAAACCATTCCGCGTCATGAACTGACCGGACAGGACGGCGATGTCGGCGAACGCACAATTGATGTGCAGATCAACCGCCTGCGTCGCAAGATCGAGCAGGACCCGGCTAATCCCGTCTGGCTGCAAACCGTTCGCGGCATCGGCTATAAGCTGAGCATCGAGTAGCGTTTAGAGCGCATCCCGGAAAGTGCGAAGCGGTTTTCGGGATGCGCGTTAAATCAAAGATTTGGAGCGCCGATCCGATCGAAACGCGCTTTGGATCTAGAAAGAGCGGAGCGTCGCAAATTTCAGAGCGTGACCGAAGACATAGAATTTGCAGAACCGTCTGGAGTATTCTGAGACGATGAAATCGCTCTGGAAAACACTCACGCGCTGGTTTGCGCGCCGTATGCCCAAAGGGCTCTATGCGCGTTCGCTTATCATTATCATTGCGCCAATGGTTCTGCTTCAGTCCGTGATTGCCTATGTGTTCATGGAACGTCACTGGCAGATGGTGACTGAACGGCTTTCCACGGCTGTCGTGCGCGATATCTCCGCGATAATCGACATTCTGGAAACCTATCCGCAAGAACCCGGCTACGACAATCTGATCCGCATTTCGCAGCAGCGTCTAGGGCTGAACATTTCGATCCTGCCACCCGATCCGCTGCCGCCACCCGGGCCGAAACCCTTCTTCGCTATTCTCGATTACTTCCTGAGCGAAGAGATCACTCGCCAGATCAATCGTCCTTTCTGGGTCGATACAGTCGGCGATTCCGATCTGATCGAGATTCGGATTAAGCTCGACGACAAGGTGCTGCGTGTCTTCGCACGTCGCAGTCAGGCCTATGCGTCCAATACCGGCATCTTCCTCACATGGATGATCGGTACCGCGCTTGTACTGTTGATCATCGCAATCGCCTTCCTGCGCAACCAGATCAAACCCATCCAGCAGCTCTCGCAAGCAGCCGAAAGTTTTGGTAAGGGTCGACCGATGCCCGAAGGCTTCCGTCCGCACGGCGCCGAAGAAGTTCGCCGCGCAGGCATTGCATTTATCCAGATGCGCTCACGTATCGAACGGCAAATTGAACAGCGCACCGCCATGCTTTCCGGCGTCAGCCACGATCTGCGCACGATTCTGACGCGCTTCAAGCTGCAACTGGCACTAACCGGTAACGCAATCGATACAGAGCCGCTCAACCAGGACATCGCCGACATGCAGACGATGCTTGAAGGCTATCTTGCCTTTGCACGTGGCGAAGGCTCGGAAGAAGCTGCGACCTATGACGTGCGCCTGCTGTGTGACAAGCTCGCGAACGAAGCGCGACTGCGCGAGCGTGGCTTCAAGTATTCAATCGAAGGCGACAGCGAGGTCAATGTTCGTCCGAATGCCTTCTCACGCCTTGTCAGCAATCTTGTCTCCAATGCCTTCCGCCATGCGGATAATGTCGAGCTGTCAATTACCCATGACGATGGCTGGCTGAAAATTATCGTCGATGACGATGGCCCCGGCATCCCGGAAGATCGACGCGAAGACGTCTTCAAACCTTTTGTGCGCCTAGATGAAGCGCGCACGCAGGATTCCGGCGGCACTGGTGGCCTTGGCCTCGCCATCGCGCGTGACATTGCCAGAAGTCACGGCGGCGATATCGATCTTGAAGACGCCCCCACAGGCGGCCTGAGAGCGATTATCCGTATTCCGGCTTAAACCCGACTGATCGCCTGCGCTGCCACATAGCCAAGTGCTGTCGCGGCGAGGCACGCAAAAAGCGATATGCTAACATTCAGCAGTGCGCGTCCCGGCATGCCGAGACGCAGCAACTCGAAGGTTTGTACGCTGAATGAGGAGAAGGTGGTGAAGCCGCCGCAAATGCCGACCATGAAGGCGAGACGCCAGATTTCAGGCACTTCGAAGCGGCTCGAGGCCATCGTCAGTGCACCAAAAAAGGCGATTGCAAACGAACCGATGATATTGACGACAATTGTGCCCCAAGGCAGATCACGGCTGACAGGGGCCAGCCAGATGGCAAACCAGTAGCGCAAAACGCTTCCCAGCGCACCGCCCAATGCTACAGCAATTGTTCCCTGCATCTGTCTTATTCCTATACATTGCTTGCACAACCAATCGCACAGAACATGCGATATGCACAAATCACAGCTATAAGATCAGAACAGTTTGACGCCGTTTTGGACTTTCTTATCGATAGCAGCGAGAACAACCTCGCCATTCTCATCTGGAAAGCCAAGTGTCAGGACTTCGGACATAAAGGGGCCAATCTGACGTGGTGGGAAGTTGACCACTGCCATTACCTGACGCCCGATCAGCTCTTCCGGTTGATAATGCTTCGTTATCTGGGCGGAAGACTTTTTGACACCGATCTTTTCACCAAAATCGATTTTCAGTTTAAAAGCAGGTTTACGCGCTTCAGGAAATGGAACGGCTTCAACAATGGTCCCCGTGCGGATATCGACTTTCTCGAAATCGCCCCAGCTGATCGTTTCCGCTGCACTCATAATAAATCCCCTGAAATAGATCCCGGCAGTTTACCGGGATCTCTAATGCTTATGCGCGCCCAACTGTCTCGAAGACAACGCTTTCAAGCGATTCACGCGCGCTGACACCCGACCAGACAACAAACTGAAATGCCTGGAAATAGGTTTCACAAGCTTCAAGTGCCGCCGACAACAGCACTTCAACCTGACGGCTGGTTGGCTCTGCACCACCGGCCAGCAGCAACGACTGGCGATACATGATCGCACCTTCCTGCTGCCAGAGATCAAAATGACCCATCAGAAGTTTTTCATTGATCAGCGAAAGCAACCGCATCACTTCATTGACGCGCGGCTCCGCAACCTTGATGTCAAAGGCGCAAGCCAGGTGCAACGCTTCAAAGTCCTCCATCCAGGAGAACGAGATGTGGTAGTCGGTCCAGTTACCCGCTACCGAAATTGCAATTTCATCGTCGCCAGTCCGCTCGAACGTCCAGTCGTTTGAATTCGCAACGTGCTCGATCACATCCACAGGATGCGCTTCGCGTGCAAATTCAAGCTCAAGAAGGCTCATGTCCGTTTCCTGTTCTGGGAAGCGCCTCGAAAGACACCTCCAAATTCCCGGCGCGCAAGTTATTGCTCGCCCGCACCCATCACCACGCAAGACTGAGCGCAGAAAAACAGGCACGAATTGATCGGTTGAGGAACCGACATGCTTGAAAAGCATGCAACGCCTCAATGGCACACGCACATACGCAACTGATACTGGAAAGCAGCCTGAAAGACGCGAAAACTAGAACTACAGCCCCTCGCCGCTGCCCACATGACTGCGTTACGAATCATGTAGTGTTTTCAGTCTATTGATGCTGAATCTGAACGCCAGCCCCTTTTCTAAAAAGAGGCATTAAAGCATGTGGAAATATGATTGGGGCGGGCCGCAACCCTTGCCTTAACCGACTCTAAGACAAGGGTTTTTGCCACTTGCGGCCTGTTAATAAAAAATTATGAATTATCTTTGGATTTAGACGCCTGAGCAGAGGTTTTCGTCGTTTTGGCACTCGAATCAACTTCAAGTTTGGCAAGACGCGCTTCCAAAGCTTCAATTTTAACAAGCAAAGCACTGTTTTCAGCACGCGCTTTGATTGCCATTTCACGCACGGCTTCAAAGTCCTCGCGCTGCACCACGTCAAGCGTGTTGAGCACGCGCTCGCTCTGCGATCGCAAAGCTGTCTCCACCTCGCGGCGCACGCCTTGCGCAGCGCCTGCCGCATCGGTCACAAGCTTGGCGAGTTCATCGAGAACCCGGTTTTGTCCGCTGGTCATGGCATTCTTCCCTATCTTCGATACAGGCTTGTTGAAAACATAAATTGGAAATAGGGCTGTCTCGGTTCTGATGCAAGTGAAGCTGTATAATCGTGATCACTTGACCACTCAGATATCGTCGCGCATGGTCAGCCGGAAAATGGAGTTCTTATATGATAGAGACGTTGCTGCCGGTTTCGGCTCTGGCTTTTCCGAATATCGATCCGGTGATTTTCTCCATCGGCCCGCTTGCCGTTCATTGGTACGGTCTTGGTTATGTTGTCGGCATCATGTTTGCGTGGTGGTACGGCAAGAAGCTTTTGCGCAATCATCGCCTTTGGGGCAATAATCAGCCGCCCATGCAGCCCGAAGCGCTCGACGACTTTGTCATCTGGGCGGCACTCGGCGTGGTGCTCGGTGGCCGTATCGGCTACGTCCTGTTCTATAACTTCTCCTACTATCTCTCCAATCCACTGGCTATTCCGGCCGTTTGGGATGGCGGCATGTCATTCCATGGCGGCATTCTTGGTACCACGGTTGCCATGATCCTGTTCGCGCGCTCACGCGGCATCAAAGTCTGGAGCATGTTTGATACGATTGCAGCAGGCGTCCCCATAGGCCTTGGCGTCGTGCGTATCGCCAATTTCATTAATCAGGAACTCTGGGGCCGCGTCAGCGATGTGCCTTGGGCTGTCTATTTCCCCAATGGTGGCCCACTGCCGCGTCACCCGAGCCAGCTCTATGAAGCCTTCCTTGAAGGTTTCGTGCTGTTTTTCGTTCTGTTCCTGCTCATCTGGGTGGGCAAAAAACTCAAAGCACCCGGCTTCATCGCCGGCACCTTTGTTGCAGGCTACGGCCTCAGCCGCATTATCGTCGAGTTCTTCCGTGAACCAGACGCACAGCTTGGCTATCTTTTCGGCGGTTGGCTCACCATGGGCATGGTGCTGTCGGTGCCGATGGTCTTGATTGGGCTTTGGGCAATGTTGCGTGCAAACCGGGCTGTAGCAAAGAATGCCTGAGGTAACACTCAAAGATCGTTTGAAGCGGCTGATCGGAACCACGGGACCGATCAGCGTCGCCGATTATATGGCTGCATGCCTCGGCGACCGTGAATCAGGCTACTATACAACACGCGAACCATTCGGACGTGGCGGTGACTTTATTACCGCGCCCGAGGTCAGTCAGATGTTTGGCGAACTGATCGGCATATGGTGCGTCGGCATATGGGATGCGCTCGGACGCCCTGACAACGCGGTCCTGTGCGAAATTGGACCCGGTCGCGGGACACTATTGAGCGACATGCTGCGCACGATCAAACAGCTTGCGCCTCAGATGTTCGCAGCCACGCGCGTTGCAATGGTCGAAACCAGTCCACGACTGATTGAAAAGCAAAAAGAAAAGCTCTCTGGTCTGGGCCATTCAATCGAATGGTTCGAGAACTTTTCGAGCATTCCAGACGGCCCGTTGATTCTCGTATCCAACGAGCTGTTCGATGCAATACCGTTTCGACAATTCGTTAAAGCCAATGGCCGCTTTGTCGAAAGGCTGATTGCACTTGATGAGCAGGACGAATTCCAGTTTGTGAGCGGGGCTGGTGGCATTGACGAAGCTTTGTTACCACCCGGCCATCAGACCGCTCCCGAAGGGACAATCTTTGAAGCCGCCCCTGCCCGCACGGCTTTGATGCAGGAGATTGCACAGCGAATTGCGGCAACGCGTGGAGCCGCACTCACAATCGATTATGGACACCTTCAATCGGGCCTTGGCGATACGCTGCAAGCGATGCTGAAACATGCCTATGACGATGTTTTCGCGCATCCCGGCGAGGCAGACCTCACCAGCCACGTCGATTTCGACATGTTGGAAAGAACTGCACGCAATTGCGGATGCAAGACGGGAACCATGACGCAGGGCGATTTTCTCCTGGCTATGGGTCTTATTGACCGCGCAGGCCGTCTCGGTACTGGACGCGATGCGGCATTTCAGAACAAGATTCGCGAAGACGTTGAGCGACTCGCAGCACCTGATCAGATGGGGACACTATTTAAGGCGCTTACGATTGCAGATCCGGCAACCGCGATCTTCCCGTTTGAAACCGCACTGCACCAACCCTCAGCCTAGCTCGCTGTCAAAAAGCTGCGATTGACAAGCTGACTTGCCTCCCCCAACATCCCGCCGTTTGAAAAGAGAAAGCCAATGACCGATAAGCCGCAACCGCTTCGCTCCGCCCTGTTGGATGGCCATGCCGGACACAACGGCAAGCGCATTGCGCATGGCTTTTTCACCCGAAAAGGCGGCGTTTCAGATGGCATCTATGCCGGTCTGAATGTCGGCAGCGGGTCAAATGATGTACCGGAACTGGTGACGGAGAATCGCCGTCGTGTTGCTGAAACGCTTGGCGTCGCATCCGATCATTTGATGACCGTGCATCAGGTTCATTCGCCCGATGTGCTCCGCGTCACTGAGCCGTTCAGCAGCCCACGCCCCAAGGCTGACGCCATGGTCACAAACGTGCCCGGCATTGCTCTGGGCGCTTTATCGGCTGATTGCGGCCCTGTTCTTTTTGCCGATCATGAGGCTGGTGTCATCGGATCAGCCCATGCCGGCTGGCGTGGTGCATTTACCGGCGTTCTCGAAAACACGATTGAAGCCATGATCGAACTTGGCGCAAAGCGTGAGAATATCGTTGCAGTGCTGGGCCCAACAATCGGCCCTGAAAATTACGAGGTCGGTCCGGAATTCTATGCCGAGTTCACTGGCAAAGACGTAAGCTATGACAAATATTTCCAACCTTCAGGCAAGGAAGGTCACAAGCTTTTTGATCTCTGGACCTTCATCACAGATCGCCTGACCAAGGCCAATGTGAAAGCCGAAGCACTGCGCCAGTGCACTTATGCCAATGAAGATCAGTTCTATTCCTACCGGCGCACGACGCACCGCAACGAGCCTGATTACGGTCGTCAAATTGCCGCCATCGCTATCGTAAACGATTAGGAGAACCACATGGCCCTTCACTTCGAGCCGGAAGAATTCGCTGCACGTCGCGACCGTCTGATCTTGAAGATGGAGGAAGAGAAGCTTGATGCTCTGCTGCTGTTCGCACAGGAAAGCATGTACTGGCTGACCGGCTATGACACGTTCGGCTTTTGCTTCTTCCAGTGCCTCGTGGTGAAGGCTGACGGATCGACAGTGTTGATGACCCGCTCTGCCGATCTGAGACAGGCGCGTCACACCTCCAATATCGAAAATATTACCGTCTGGACCGATCGCGACAATGCCAATCCGGCCATCGATCTGCGCAATATCCTGACTGAGCTTGATCTGCTCGGCACGCGCATCGGCATTGAATACCAGACCCACGGGCTGACCGGGGCCAACGCACGAAAGCTCGATGAACAATTGCAAAGCTTTGCCAAGCTTTTTGACGCCTCCGGTATGGTTGACCGGTTGCGTCTTCTCAAGAGCCCCGCAGAAATCGCCTATGCCAAGCGTGCCGCCGAACTGAGTGATGATGCGCTGGATGCTGCACTGAAACTCACCAAGGCAGGCGCAAGCGAAGCCGACATTCTGGCGGCCATGATGAGCGCGAACTTTGCCGGCGATGGCGATTATCCGGCCAATGAATATATTATCGGCTCCGGCGCTGATGCACTTTTATGCCGCTACAAAGCAGGCCGTCGCAAACTTTCTGCGAATGATCAGCTCACACTGGAATGGTCAGGCGTCTTCCGACACTACCATGCACCGATGATGCGAACCGTCATCATCGGCCAGCCAAAGGCAGAGCATCTAAAGCTCTACAATGCCGCACGAGAAGCGCTGGAAGCTGTCGAGACAGCCATGACACCGGCCTCAACCTTTGGCGACGTGTTCGATGCGCATTCCCGCACGATGGAAGCGCATGGCCTTACCCGTCATCGCCTGAATGCTTGCGGCTATTCTGTCGGTGCGCGCTTTACACCATCATGGATGGACCCGCAGATGTTCTATTCCGGTAACCCGGAAAGCATCCAGCCCGACATGACGCTGTTTGCGCACATGATCATCATGGATTCTGACACCGAAACCGCGATGACGCTTGGCCAGACTTACTTGACGACCAATGGCGCTGCCGTACCGCTGTCCCGCCATTCGCTAGACATTATTGTCAAGTGACGCAGGATAAGCGATAAACTCCGTTCATAGCGCAGGAGTGGTCTGCGCTTTCAGGAGCATGAAGCCGAACATGAACAAGGCACATCTTTCTATGATGTTGTTGCTTGCTGGACTGCTTGCCGCCTGCAACAGCACCGAGTCTGCATTGAACGTGCAGGGAACTAACCAGCAATCTGGACAAACCACAACACCGGCCACGGGCCAAGCTTCTACAGGTCAGACTACTGCCCCAACCTCACCCCCGGCAGTTACAACAACACCGGCGACACCGCCCGCGCGTACGGCCTCACTCAAACCGGGCAAGCTTTACATAGCTCCCATCATTGGCGCGCCCGTCAATGTCGTGACCCCGCTCACTCATCGCATCAATGATGATGCACGCGCCAAGGGTGTCGAGCTTGCAGGCAATAATGGCACCGACGCCGCTTATGTGATGAAGGGCTATTTCTCGGTTTTGTCTGAAGATAACCAGACAACGATCCTATACGTCTGGGATGTGATGGATGCTTCCGGAAACCGCCTTCACCGCATACAGGGGCAGGAAAAAGTTCCGGGCGCCTCCGCAGACTCATGGAGCATCGTTCCGCCCTCTGCCATGCAATCCATCGCCGATAAGACCATGCAGGAGTATTCCACCTGGCTTGCGGCAAATCGCGCATGAAAACGAGCTGATTCAGCAAAAGACTGAAATCTTTTGCTGAATCGCGTGTCAGCCCTGTGGGAAAGCACTTTGCTATCGCTTTTTACTGCAATTGTTTTCCCTCAGGCCTTGCAATGGCGGTGACTCTTTGCAATAGGCCGCACATTCGAGAAAACCTTGCAAGCTGCGGCACTTGACCAATCGTCATAGAACCCGCGGCTTTAAAGCTTTTTAAGAATGACAGAGCGCACCCGGATTTGTGTTGGGTTTCGCTCGAACCAGAGATTACGTCCGTTTCACGGACTTTTTGCGACAGAACGAAACTGCTCCGGCTTCAGAGGCAAAAAGAATGAAACTTTTCGCAGGCAACTCCAACCGGGTTCTTGCCGAATCCGTTGCTCAATATCTCAACGTCCCGCTTGGCAAGGCAACTGTACGCCGTTTCGCCGATCAGGAAATCTTCGTAGAGATTCAGGAAAACGTACGCGGCGAAGACGTATTCGTACTGCAATCGACATCCTACCCGGCAAACGACAATCTGATGGAACTGCTCATCATGATTGATGCGTTCCGTCGTTCATCGGCACGCCGCATCACAGCCGTTCTTCCTTATTTCGGCTATGCGCGTCAGGATCGTAAGCCTGGCCCACGCACACCAATCTCCGCAAAGCTTGTCGCAAACCTTATCACCGAAGCAGGTGCTAACCGCGTTCTGACGCTTGATCTTCATGCGGGTCAGATTCAGGGTTTCTTCGATATCCCGACCGACAATCTCTATGCCGTTCCAGTTATCGCACGCGATGTGAAGGCCAACTACGCGACCGGCAATTGCATGGTCGTTTCGCCCGACGTTGGCGGTGTGGTTCGCGCTCGCTCGCTTGCAAAGCGCATCGATGCGCAGCTGGCCATCGTTGACAAGCGTCGTGAACGTCCGGGTGAATCGGAAGTCATGAATGTTATCGGTGACGTGACCGGCAAAGATTGCCTGCTGTTCGACGATATCGTGGATTCTGGCGGCACGCTCTGCAATGCAGCTGAAGCACTGCTCGCCAAGGGCGCAAAGAGCGTTACCGCTTACATCACACATGGTGTTCTTTCCGGCGGCGCTGTTGCCCGTATCGCTTCGTCAAAGCTGAAAGAGCTGGTCATTACCGACTCCATCCAGCCAACCACTGCAATCAATGACGCTCCAAATATTCGCGTTCTGTCGATCTCCAGCCTCATCGGTGAAGCGGTCGCGCGCACTGCGGCCGAAGAGTCGGTTTCGAGCCTGTTCGACTAATTCGCTATCAAGCGAATAGCGATACCAAAACATGCCGCGAGCAGAAGCACGAGCGGCATGTTGAGCTTCAGAACAATAAGTAAAAATGCCGCCGCGCCTGCAATCAGGACGGCGGCATTGTCTATTGTGCTCACCACTGGCAGAGGCAGGGTTAAAGCCCCTATTGGGTGGTCGACTACTGTTCCAAACAGCACATGCAGTGAAAACCACAGGGCAAGATTGGCAATCACGCCGACGACTGCAGCTGTTATCCCAGCCAGCATGGCGGATAGCCAACGTACCTTGCGCAACCGCTCCAGAAATGGTGCGCCAACAAAAATCCATAAAAAACACGGCACGAAAGTAAACCACAGCGCAATCAAGCCGCCGAAAAAACCACCCACGAGCGGCGGGAGGCCCGACAGATTGGACGCCCCGATAAAGCCGACAAAAACCAGTACAAGGATCAGCGGGCCCGGCGTGGTTTCGGCAACCCCAAGTCCTGTCAGCATCTCACCGGGCTTCATCCAGCCAAAATGCTCGACTGCCTGCTGTGCAGTATAGGAGAGCGCGGCGTAGGCACCGCCAAATGTCACAGCTGCAAGCTTTGAGAAAAAGACAGCCTCTGTCGTGAACACATGACGTCCGCCAAACGCCAGATAAAGCGCTATGAGAGGAAGAACCCAGAGAGAGCCCCAGATGAGCGCCTGCTGTGTCGCTACACGCATTGCGTTCGGACCAACCGCACCATGTGCCGACCCATGCCCATCGCGCTGCAGCCAGTAACGCATTCCTCCTGCCAGCGCCGCTAGCGCCACCACCAAAGGAAATGGCAGTTTGAGGAACGCTACTGACATAAATGCCAGCAATGCTATTACATAGGAAAACCCAGACGTCAGTGTGCGCCTGGCCATTCGATAAAGAGCCTCAAAGACAATCGCCAAAACTGCCGCTTTCAGCCCAAACAAGAGACCGGCAACCACATCTACATGACCGAAGATCACATAGAGTGCCGATAGCGCCAACATGACCGCAGCGCCGGGAAGAACAAAGAGCAACCCAGCAAGCAGCCCGCCACGCCAACCCTTGGCGGCCCAGCCGCAATAGGTGGCAAGTTGCATGGCTTCGGGTCCGGGCAAAAGCATGCAGAAGTTCAGAGCATGGATCAGTCGCTCCTGATCCATCCACTTCTTTTCGTCAACGATCACTCGCTGCATCATGGCAATCTGCGCAGCAGGCCCACCAAACGACAGCAACCCGATCTTGCCAAAAGTGGCGAATAATTCCCTGAAATCCGGTTGCGGCTCTGTTGTCATGATCACTCTCTGCATAATCCCCCAAGCAGTTGCTGAGGATCATTACAGGTTGATGACAATTTGCACAGAAGGTCCGTTACTCGGCAGCAGTGCTTTCGTCGATGTGATCATCAGGCGCGTTGGGATCACCGGGCGCCGTCTCACAGCCAAGATCGGGGAAGTTAACGATGCGAAGTCCTTTGAAGTCATTACGCAATACAAGAAGACCGCGCTCTTCAAAATAGGTCAGGAGACGTCGAGCACGGCTCAATGAATGCGTGCCATAGGCGCGCGCGAGGGCCGCATCCGAAGGACATGGCGCACCCGTCACAGCCGCCTGCGCGACAATCAGGAACACACCCTGCACATCATCGGTGAGGCTTTCGGACAGCGTGAGAGCCTGTTGCCAGGTTTCGCCAGTCGCGGCATCACCCTTGATGCTCGCTTGCGCAACCGCCAACCGGCGACGAAACGCGGGAAGCGCCAAAGGCTCCCCGGGAACGCGATGAATACGGCAACGCACCAGAAAATCCTGATAAAGCACGGCGACCGAACGGAACGATGCTTCCGGGTCATCGACAATTTCGCGCATCACCTTTTCAAGCAGTTCTTCGCGCTCTGCTTCCACAATGCCAGGAAACAACGGTGCTTCGACGGGCTCCGCTTCAAGCTTGGGTTTGGCGACCTGCGCCAGAATTTCCGCTGTTGATGGCGGCGGCGGTGGCGGCGGGGTTCGTCGAACAACCGTACGGATTTCCTGTGGTGCAGGCGTGAAGATGAGATCGCGTGCATCTTCTGGCGCATCCGGCAATGGCATTAACTTCGGTGACGATGAACGCGCGGAAGTTTCAACCTTGCCGATTTTGATGGGCAGCGGACGGCGTGACAATGCCGGTCCAAGCGCCACAAAGTGACCGCGTTGCAGGTCTCGGAACATTTCGGCCTGACGTCGCTCCATACCGAGAAGATCGGCGGCGCGCGCCATATCAATATCAAGGAAAGTACGCCCCATCAGAAAGTTGGAAGCTTCTGCAGCGACATTCTTGGCAAGCTTGGCCAGACGTTGTGTGGCAATCACCCCCGCGAGGCCGCGCTTACGACCGCGACACATAAGATTGGTCATAGCACCCAGGGAAAGCTTGCGGGCTTCATCCGATACTTCGCCGGCAGCAGCCGGTGCGAAAAGCTGCGCTTCATCGACCACAACCAGCATTGGATACCAGTAATCTCGTTCAGCATCGAACAGGCCGCCGAGGAAAGCGGCAGCCGCACGCATCTGCTGTTCGACGTCGAGACCTTCGAGATTGAGTACGACGGAAACCCGATGCTGACGGATACGTCCGGCAATGCGCGTCAGTTCGGCTTCGGTGCGTGCAGCATCAACGACGACATGGCCATGAATATCGGCCAGCGTAACGAAATCGCCTTCAGGATCGATAATGCATTGCTGCACCCATTGGGCGCTCTGCTCAAGCAGGCGGCGAAGGAGATGCGATTTGCCTGATCCGGAATTTCCCTGAACCAGCAGGCGGGTTGCGAGAAGCTCTTCAAGATCAAGCATGGCCTGCTTGCCACCAC
This sequence comes from Brucella sp. HL-2, assembly GCF_025846885.2. Classification (NCBI taxonomy): domain Bacteria; kingdom Pseudomonadati; phylum Pseudomonadota; class Alphaproteobacteria; order Hyphomicrobiales; family Brucellaceae; genus Brucella; species Brucella sp. HL-2. The sequence continues at coordinate 31,605 of NZ_JAOYTK010000015.1, forward strand.
CAAGCGCACCTGCCGCAGCAGTACCGCTTCCAGCAACAGAACCCATGTCGATACCGACCTGCATCTCGTTTCCTTTTGTTCTGTGAATGTTGGGACGACTCGACAGGAGAACCCGCGATCAATCAGGCACCCGCTTAACATTTTTGACGCGGCTAATGCCACCCGTTAAAGGAAAAGCCCACAGAAGGCGTGTTTCGAACCCAAAAAACTTGCGCTTGAAAAGCCTATGGGCTATAGGCCTGCCATCCGCGTAGACACCCTTGGAGGCAACGCGGAATGGGGCGGTCCGGTCTTTCACACTGTGGAAGACATTACGGGCTGTTTCATGTTGTTCGCTGGAGCATGATCCCGAAAAGTGGAAACCGGTTTTCGGACAAGATCATGCTTAGATAAAAAACTGCGACCAACACTCCAGTAACTTTGAAAGGTAATGCCATGAGCGATACTTACGTGCTCAAGGCCGATCTGCGCAGCCGGGTTGGTAAGGGGTCCTCCCGCGAACTTCGCCGCAACGGCCAGATTCCTGCAGTCATCTATGGCGACAAGCAGGAGCCCCTCGCAATCGCCGTTCCTTATAAGGAAGTTTACTACAAGATCCACGGCGGTGGTTTCAAAACCACGATCGCTACGATCGAAGTAGACGGCAAGAAAATTCAGGTCCTCCCGAAGGACTACCAGCTTGATCCGGTTCGTGACTTCCCACAGCACGTCGACTTCCTTCGCGTTTCCGCGAAGTCGGTTGTTCACGTCAACGTTCCAGTTCACTTCAAGAACGAAGAAGCTGCACCGGGCATCAAGCGCGGCGGCGTTCTCAACATCGTTCGTCACGATGTTGAACTGATCGTTCCAGCGAACGCAATTCCGGAAGCTCTCGAATTCGACCTGACCGGTCTCGAAATCGGTGACTCGGTTCACATTTCGGCTATCAAGCTGCCGAAGGGTGCAACTGCTGCCATTCAGGACCGTGACTTCACGATCGCTACTATTGCTGCACCTGCCGGCCTGAAGTCGGAAGAAAATGCAGAAGGCGCTGAAGAAGCCAAGGACGGCGAATAATCGCTTTCCGCATATAGGGGGGCTCAGAACCATGCTGCTCATCGCAGGGCTTGGCAATCCGGGGCCCCAATATGCGCATAACCGACACAATATCGGTTTTATGGCGGTGGATGAAATATTCCGCCGCCATAGATTTTCAAATTGGCAGAAGAAGTTCAAAGCGGACATCGCCGATGGCGTGATCGACGGCGAAAAAGTGCTTCTCATCAAGCCAATGACTTTCATGAACCTTTCTGGCCAGTCGATTGGAGAAGCCATGCGCTTCTACAAGCTGACCCCTGCCGACCTCGTCGTGATCTACGACGAACTTGACCTTGCGCCTGCAAAGTTGCGCATCAAGACCGGCGGCGGTTCTGGTGGCCACAATGGAATCAAATCCATCGACGCCCATGTGCAGGCCTTTCCGGGCGGAAAAGATTATCGCCGTATGCGTCTCGGCATCGGCCATCCCGGCGCAAAGGAGCTGGTTCACAATTACGTTCTCGGCGATTTTGCAAAAGTCGATAGCGAATGGCTTGATATACTTTTTGGCGCTATCGCAGATAATGTCAGCCTGCTTGCCAAGAAGGAAGACAACAGCTTCATGAACCGCGTGGCCATCGCCATGGGTGACGGTAGTCAGCGCCCGAGTGGATTCAAAGCAGATCCAGAGCAGGCAGCTAAGGCTCCCCCCAAGGCACAGAGCCACATTCGTCAGGCGCGCCAGAGTGCCGCAAAATCAAGCATTCCGGCGAGTGGCCCGATGGCAGAAATGCTCAAGAAACTTCTTGGCAAGAAGGACTAGTCATGAGCGAAGTCGTTTATATGTTTGCCATGAGTCTTGATGGCTTCATCGCCAATGATGACGGTAGCTTTGACTGGCTCGAACAATTTCCGCCAGATGATGGCTTTGGCTTCGATGAGTTCATGGCTGGCATTACCGGCATTGTCATGGGGCGCCAAACCTATGATGTCATGTGTTCCATTCCAGAGTGGCCTTATGGCTCGCTGCCAGTCGTTGTTGCAACGCATCAGAAATTCGACAATCTGCCCGCAAACACTGCCGCAATGGCTGGCAAACCAGACGAGCTGCTTGCGAAACTCAAAGCTCTCGGCGCAAGTGGGCGCATCTGGCTTTTGGGTGGCGGCGATCTGGCGCGGCAATTTCTCGATGCCGGTCTGCTTGACATCATCGATATAGGAACTATTCCGATCATTCTGGGAAGCGGCAAACCGGCTTTCAAAAATTCATCACGCCACTGGCTGGATTTGCAATCCGCCAATGCGCTTCATAATGGCGCCGTGCGCTCAATTTACCGCGTCAAGCGATAAGGGACGAATATCATGGGTTTCAAATGCGGCATCGTCGGCCTGCCTAACGTCGGCAAGTCCACGCTCTTCAACGCGCTGACCAAGACGGCCGCAGCACAGGCTGCAAACTATCCGTTCTGCACCATCGAACCAAACACTGGCGAAGTGGCGGTTCCCGATCCACGTCAGAATGGCATTGCGAAAATCGCAGGCTCGAAGGAAATCATCCCTACCCGCATCAACTTCGTTGATATTGCAGGTCTGGTGCGCGGAGCTTCCAAAGGTGAAGGCCTGGGCAACCAGTTCCTTGCCAATATCCGCGAAGTCGACGCCATTGTGCATGTTCTGCGCTGCTTTGAAGACGATGACATCACCCATGTTGAAGGCCGTATCGATCCAGTGTCTGACGCAGAAACCGTTGAAACGGAACTGATGCTGTCGGACCTTGAAAGCATCGAGCGCCGCATCGTGCAGATCCGCAAGCGCGCCAGCAGCAAGGACAAGGAAGCAACCACGGTCTTGCCTATCATGGAGCAGGCGCTCGAGCTGTTGCAGAATGGCAAGCCTGTTCGCCTGATGCTGAAAGACATTGCACCAGACGATCTACTGATCCTCAAGGGTCTGAACCTGCTTACCTCCAAGCCAGTGCTTTATGTATGCAATGTCGCCGAAGGTGATGCTGCCAAGGGCAACGAGTATAGCGAAGCCGTTGCTGAAATGGCTGCGGAACAAGGCGCAGAGAGCGTCATCATCTCGGCTGCTATTGAAGCAGAAGTAGCCCAGCTTGCCGACGAAGAAGCCAAGGAATATCTCGACGCCATGGGCCTCGAAGAACCCGGCCTAGACCGTCTCATTCGCGCTGGCTACAAGCTTCTCGACCTCATCACCTACTTCACGGCAGGCCCCAAAGAAACGCGTGCCTGGACTATCAAGCGCGGAACCAAGGCTCCGGGTGCGGCAGGCGTCATTCATACCGATTTCGAGCGCGGCTTCATTCGCGCACAGACCATCGCCTACGAAGACTATATCAAGTTCAACGGTGAAGTCGGTGCCAAGGAAGCAGGCAAAGCGCGGGACGAAGGTAAGGAATACATCGTCCATGACGGCGATGTGATGCTGTTCCGCTTCAATACCTGATACGATCAGACCACCGTGAAAACGGTGGCCTTTTTTCTACGCATGTCTCTCAAAAGCGGGAGCCGGTTTGGGGGTAAAGACATGCCTCAGCAAAGAACCAGAGTGGCGAGTGCCGCTTTGGTTGGGAGGAGACCGGATTGACTGATAAGACGCCTAAATATGCCTATGAAGATTTCACGCAAGGACTGAAGCTCCCCTTCGGACCGCGCACCATCACCAAAGAAGAAATCATCGAGTTCGCCCGCGAATTCGACCCACAGCCTTTTCATCTTGATGAAGAAGCGGGCAAGGCAAGCGTGCTAGGTGGGCTTGCCGCGTCGGGCTGGCAGACAGCTTCCTTAATCATGCGAATGGTTTGCGATGCCTTTCTCACAAACTCCACCTCGCAAGGTGGGCCCGGTGTCGAGTTCACGCGGTGGAAACGTCCCGTGCTCGCGGGCGATACGCTTAATGGCATAACGACGGTCAAGGACAAACGTATCTCGAAATCGCGCCCGACAATCGGTTTGATTACGTTCCATCATGAACTGTTCAATCAACGTGGCGAAAGCGTCTGTGAGATGCAGCACCCATGCATGATGGTGCGACGCGGTCATGATGCAATCTCGGAAGGTGCGGCATGAGTTTCCTTGAAGAAAACCTCGGGCAAAATCTTGTCATCGGAAGCTATACTTTCTCCGCCGAAGAAATTGTCGACTTCGCAAGAAAGTATGACCCACAGCCATTTCACCTTGATGCGGAAGCGGCAAAAAAAAGCGTCTTCGGCGACCTCTGTGCCTCCGGCTGGCACACCACCGCGGTCTTTATGAAGCTGAACGTTGCCTCGATCGTAGAAGCAACAAAAGACGCAATGAAACGTGGTGAAGTTCCGCCGACTTTTGGCCCCTCACCCGGCTTTGAAAATCTGAAATGGATGAGACCAGTCTATGCTGGTGATACAATCACCTATAAGCGGACCGTGCATGCGGTACGCCCTCTCACCTCGCGGCCGGGCTGGTCGATGCTGAACATGAGTACCAGTGCCTTTAATCAGGACGGCGAGCAGGTTCTGTCCTTCGACAATGCTGCGATGGTGAAACTGCCGTCATAATACTAAAACGCCCAGATTACAGCGGTTCCAGTTAAGAATTAATCGTTGGAACCGCTGTAACTGTTTGTTTTTACGCATTATCCAACGCAAAACCGCTTCGCACTTTTTGCTGGAAATGCTTTAAATCCGGGCGTTTTATGCCATTCAATCGCCTTCAAACTCGACAAGCGTGCGCACCGGCACACCAAGAGCTTCGAGCTTCTTGCGACCCCCAAGGTCTGGCAGGTCGATAATAAAGCAAGCTGCAACGATTTCTGCACCCATCTGAAGAAGCAGCTTCGCTGCAGCTTCGGCTGTGCCACCGGTTGCAATCAGATCGTCAACCAGCATGATGCGCTCACCTGGGACGATAGCATCGCGGTGCATTTCCATTTCGTCGATGCCATATTCAAGGCTGTAGGCAATGCGCACTGTATCGCGCGGCAGTTTGCCCTTCTTACGGATCGGCACGAACCCAGCCGAAAGCTGATGAGCAATCGCGCCGCCAAGAATGAAGCCGCGTGCTTCAATGCCCGCAACCTTGTCCACCTTGTTGCCTGCATAAGGATAGACGAGCTCATCCACTGCACGGCGGAAAGCTTGCGCATCACCCATGAGCGTTGTCACATCACGGAACTGAACACCGGGTTTCGGGTAATCAGGAATCGTTCTGATCGCGTCCTTCAGCGTCGCTTTGAGTCCGGATTCCATTTTCAGTCCTTTCAGAGGGTAAGCTCACGCGCTGTCATAAGGGCGTGTTTGCTGACGCAATTATATTGAACTCTCTTCAATCACGATATGCGCATCACGCCAAGCGCGTTCGCACTTTTTTGAACGGCTTCTGCTGTTCCCAAACAAAAAGGGCGCCTCGAGGCGCCCTTTCAACACATCTGCTTGATTAAAGAATCAATGCTTCACATTCGCCCAGACCGAACGCTTGGCGATGTAAACAAGACCAGCGAACAGGATCAGGAAAATAATAACCCGGAAACCTGTTTTCTTGCGGTCTTCCAGATGCGGTTCAGCGGCCCACATCAGGAATGCAGAAACGTCACGCGCATACTGATCCACCGTCTGCGGCGAACCGTCGTCATATGTCACCTGATCGTCGCTCAGCGGCTTAGCCATGGCAAGCGATTTTCCCGCGATGAAATACGGGTTGTAATGCGTGCCTTCCGGGACATGCATGCCTGCTGGCGGCTGTTCATCATAGCCAGTCAGAAGCGAGTGAATGTAGTCGGGACCTGCTTCGGCATATTGCGTGAATATATCGAAGACAAAAGTCGGGAAACCACGCTCAACCGCACGCGCCTTGGCGATTAGCGAAAAGTCTGGCGGAGCTGCGCCATTGTTAGCGGCAGCGGCTGCATTCGTGTTCGCAAATGGCGACGGAAAATGATCCGTCGGGATTGCCTTGCGGGTGAACATTTCACCATCCGCATTCGGGCCATCCTGCACTTCATATTCCGCAGCGAATGCCTTTACCTGTTCAGGCGAATAACCAAGATCTTCCAGTGTACGGAAAGCCACCAGGTTCATCGAATGGCAGGCCGAGCAGACTTCCTTATAGACCTTGAGACCGCGCTGAAGCTGTCCCTTGTCATAGGTTCCAAATGGACCTGAGAAGGTCCACTTTTCCTGCTTTGGATGGTGGATCGGAAAATGCTCCGGCTCCCCCTCGCCACCACCGGCGGCAAAGGCACCACCCATTGTCACACCCAGTGCTACCAGCGGAGCGATACCGAAGGCAGCGAAACTCTTGAGGATGTTTTTCATTGATACGTCCTTCATCTTTCGCTGCTTCAAGCCTTGATGTCCACTGGGGCAATCTCGGCCTTGCCTGCATTCTTTTCCAGTACCGCCTCGGTAATCGAGTTCGGCAGACGCTTTGGCGTCTCGATCAGGCCAAGAACCGGCATGATGACGATGAAAAATGCGAAGTAGTAGAGCGTACCGAACTGCGCCAGCAGCGTATAAGTGCCTTCAGCAGGACGCGAACCAAGCCAGCCAAGGAAGATGGCATTGATGACGAACAGCCAGAAGAACAGCTTGAACCAAGGGCGATAGACTGCCGAACGAACCTTCGACGTATCGAGCCAGGGAACAACGAAGAGGATTGCGATCGAACCGAACATGGTCAGAACGCCACCGAGCTTCGAGTCGATCGGTCCGATGTTGAAAGTGATGGCGCGCAGCATCGCGTAAAACGGCAGGAAGTACCATTCAGGGACGATGTGAGCTGGCGTCTTCAGCGAGTCTGCCGGGATGTAGTTATCCGGATGACCGAGGAAGTTCGGCATATAGAAGACGAAATAAGCGAAGAAGATGAAGAAGACGAGCGCGCCAAAAGCGTCCTTGATGGTCGCATAAGGCGTGAACGGCAGCGTATCAGTCTCCGACTTAACTTCAATCCCTGTCGGGTTGGTCTGGCCGGTTACGTGCAGCGCCCAGACGTGCAGGATAACAACGCCTGCAATCATGAACGGCAGCAGATAATGCAGCGAGAAGAAGCGATTCAGCGTCGGATTATCGACGGCAAAGCCACCAAGCAACAATTGCTGGATCGGTTCGCCTATCACCGGAAACGCGGTGAAGAAGCCCGTGATAACCGTCGCACCCCAGAAGGACATTTGTCCCCATGGCAGCACGTACCCCATGAAAGCGGTTGCCATCATGAGAAGGAAAATCACCACACCAAGGATCCACAGAAGCTCGCGCGGCGCCTTGTAGGAGCCATAATACAGACCGCGAGCAATATGCAGATAAACCGCAATGAAGAAGAATGACGCGCCGTTGGCGTGCATGTAGCGCAGCAGCCAGCCGGAATTGACGTCACGCATGATCTTTTCAACGGAATTGAAAGCAATTCCCGTATCCGCAGCATAATGCATGGCCAGCACAATGCCGGTAATGATCTGCGCAATCAGCATAAATGCCAAAATGCCGCCGAACGTATACATGTAGTTCAGGTTACGTGGCGTCGGATAAGCAACAAAGGAATCATAGACAAGACGCGGTAAAGGCAGTCGTTCGTCGACCCATTTTTCGATGCCGGTCGAGGGCGTATATGTGGAGTGTCCACCACTCATGTTTTCTCTCCCCAAGATCTGTTTTAGCCGATCCTGATGACCGTATCGGAAGCAAATGCGTATGCCGGAATGTGCATGTTTTCCGGCGCTGGACCGCTGCGGATACGGCCTGCGGTGTCATAGGTCGAACCATGGCATGGGCAGAACCAGCCACCGAAAGAACCTGACTCACCGAGCGGTACGCAACCAAGGTGGGTACAAACGCCGATCATGATGATCCAGTTTTCCTTACCTTCACCTGCAGAACGCGCGACATCGGTCGCCTGCGCATCAGCAGGAAGGTTCGCATTGCGGGCCGCGATATCTTTCAGATCACCAAGAGCAGTCGTCTTGGCATCTTCAATTTCTTTGGCCGTACGGTTACGGATGAAAACTGGCTTTCCGCGCCATTTAACGGTGAGTGATGCGCCTTCTGCTAGAGAAGACACATCAACCTCAATAGACGCTGCAGCAAGCGTCGAAGCGTCGGGGCGCATCTGGTCGATAAACGGCCATGCCAGTCCGCCGATACCGACGACACCGGCCATTCCCGTCGCAATATACAAAAAATCACGCCGTGTCGGCTCAGCCGTGTCGTGTGCGCTCACGTGCCAATTCCTTTTTAACCTGGATATCCAATTGAAATCTCCCCTCGTTCCTTTGCAATTGCGCAAAAGCAGTCCAGCCTTTTGCGCTCACGCAAAAAGCAGTTCCACAATTGCTTGCAGAACGAAATTCCCTCCATCTCAACATTGAGGTTTAGGCAGGTTGAAAAGCCTTGTCCAGACGCCAACCTCATAGGACGGCACCATGTCGCAGGCTGCTTTACTGGGATGTTTTAAAAGCGACCAGGCGAACCGCACCGCTCAAATCGCGCTTTGAGCGGTGCGTCGAACATTTTGCAAAATTGGCTGGAATTAGCCGTTTATGCCGAGAAACCCGCCCGATTGACGCGCCCAGAGACCGGCGTAAATTCCACCTCGCGCAATAAGTTCTTCATGGGTTCCCTCCTCGACAATCCGGCCTTTGTCCATGACAATGAGACGATCTAGCGCCGCAATAGTCGAAAGCCGATGCGCAATAGCGATCACCGTCTTGCCTTCCATGAGCTGACGGAGGTTTTCCTGAATCGAAGCTTCCACCTCTGAGTCGAGCGCGGAAGTCGCCTCATCCAGAATAAGAATAGGCGCATCTTTCAGGATAGCGCGCGCGATTGCGATGCGCTGTCGCTGGCCACCTGAAAGTTTCACGCCACGTTCACCAACAAACGCGTCGAAAGACTTGCGGCCATTTAAGTCTTCAAGCTTGGCGATAAACTCATCAGCTTCCGCCTGCCGCGCTGCCTGAAGCAGTTCTTCATCACTCGCATTGTCGCGCGCCAGCATGATATTCTCGCGCAATGAGCGATGCAGGAGCGCTGTCTCCTGACTGACCACTGCAAAAGCGCGGCGCAGTGAGGCTTGCGTCACATCGCGAACATCCTGCCCATCCACAAGGATCGCACCTTTCTCGATGTCATAAAGGCGCAGGATCAGATTGACGAGAGTCGATTTACCCGCGCCCGAATGCCCTACCAGGCCAATGCGCTCACCGCCCTTAACGGTGAAATTGATACCATCAAGGACACCCGCTGCTTTGCCATAATGGAAAGTGACATTGTTAATATCGATGCGAGCTTCGGTGATCTGCAATGTTTTTGCATCGCGCTTGTCTTCAAGACCAAGAGGGGCGGAAACAAGCTTCATCGAATTCTCGATCAGTCCCAGCTGACGCAGCATTCCATTGAGCTGCATCATCAATCGACCAAGCAGCATGTTCAACCGCAAAACCAGGCCAAGCGTGAAGGACACCTGCCCGACAGTGATCGCATCGCGTGTCCACAAATCGATGGTAATCGCAGCAACGGTAACGATCATCACACCAGAAAGCGCGGTCATAGCAAGGCGCACGCCGGTCAGTGAGCGCATGAAAGGCAAGATCGCAGCGAGATACCGCATGAAGCCTTCACGCATGTAGCGTTCATCATCATCAGCGGTATTAAGCTTGATCGTCTGAATGTTGGAATAGCTGTCGACGATGCGGCCATTGATCATCGAACCGGCTTCTGCGGACGCTTCAGCGCTTTTGCGAATACGTGGCAGATAATGGCGGGCGATCAAACCAAATGCCAATATCCATAAGATAACGGCTGCCGCCAGCCGCCAGTCGAGACGACCAACCAGAAACAGCGTTGTGATGCTGTAGATCGCCATGAACCAGACGACTTGAATGAGGCTTTCAATCAGATCACCGGCAGCCTGTCCCGCCTGCCATACTTTTGTGGCAATACGACCGGCAAAATCATTCTGAAAAAAAGCATAGGATTGGCGCTGGACATAAGAATTGGCCTGCCAGCGGATCATGTTGTAGAAGCCCGGCGACAGTGTCTGACCTTCGAGCAGCGTATTTATGCCGGTCACGACAAACCGGATGACAAGGACGGTAATGCCCATGAACAACAGCTCGGGACCTGCTGCCTGAAACAGTGCAGACCAGCTACGTTCAACACCAGCCCGACCTGCCTGATCGAGAATATCGACCAGTCTGCCGGTAAAATAAAACAGTCCCGCCTCGACCAAAGGCAAAAGACCGCCAACAACCAGCGAGGCTGCAAGCGGCCATTTGGCCTGACGGGCATAATGCCAGAGAAATGCGAGCGTAGTTGAAGGCGGCCTAAGCTTGTCCGGTTCGCGGAAGGGATCAACCCAGCGCTCGAACAGGCTATAAACCGCTTTCATCAAATGCCTAATCCTTACTTTGCCATCTCTGCTTCGGCCTGTTCGTCAAATCCGAGGAAGCCGCCCGACTGTCGTGCCCATAGTCCGGCATAAATGCCGCCGAGCGCAACAAGTTCCTCATGCGTCCCATCTTCAACAATCTGGCCCTTGTCCATCACGACCAGACGATCAAGCGCCGCAATGGTCGAAAGACGGTGCGCGATCGCAATAACCGTCTTGCCTTCCATCAGCGTGTTGAGGCTGTCCTGAATGGCCGCTTCCACCTCCGAGTCGAGCGCAGAGGTTGCCTCGTCCAGAATGAGGATCGGCGCATCCTTCAACATCACACGCGCAATCGCGATACGTTGACGCTGTCCGCCGGAAAGCTTCACGCCGCGTTCACCGACATGGGCATCAAGCCCACGCCGACCTTTCGCGTCAGTCAGCAGCGGAATGAACTGATCAGCCTGTGCCAGACGGATTGCGCGCTCGACCATTTCTTCGGTGGCATCAGGTCGGCCATACATGATGTTCTCACGTACGGAACGATGAAGAAGCGATGTGTCCTGTGTGACCATGCCGATGCTTGCGCGAAGCGAGTCCTGCGTGACCTTGGAAATGTCCTGGCCGTCAATCAGAATGCGGCCCTTTTCGAGATCGTAGAAGCGCAGCAGCAGATTGACCAGCGTGGATTTACCCGCACCCGAACGACCGACGAGGCCAATCTTCTGCCCAGCCTGGATGTCGAGTGACAAACCTTCGATAACGCCCTTGCCCTTGCCGTAGTGAAACCCGATCTTGTCGAAATCCAGCGCACCCTTGCTGACATGCAGCGCAGGCGCATTCGGCACGTCCACCACCTCGTGAGCACGAGCAATCGTTGTGATACCGTCTTCTACTGTTCCGATATTCTCGAACAGTGCAGACATTTCCCACATGATCCACTGCGACATGCCGTTGAGACGCAGCACAAGGCCGATACCAACAGCCACCGCACCAACGGAGATCGCTTCATTCATCCAGAGCTTGATGCCAATCGCACCCACGGCAAACAGCAAAATACAGTTAGCCATATAGAGTGTGAAATGGAACATCGTGATGAGCCGCATCTGGCGATGCACTGTACCAAGGAAGCCATCGAGGCTTTCCTTGACGTAAGACTCTTCGCGGCTTGAATGCGAGAACAGTTTGACCGTCGCAATATTGGTATAGCTGTCGACGATACGCCCGGTCATCGACGAACGCGCATCGGCCTGCTCTTCGGAAATCACACGCAGACGCGGAATGAAGAAGCGCAGCAAGATCATGTAGACGATTAGCCAGACCGCAAACGGGATCATCAGAACAATGTCTGCGGACGCTGCAATGAACAGCGTACCCGCAAAATAGACGATGACATAGTTCAGCACGTCGAGCAGTTTCATAACCGTTTCGCGCACCGCGAGCGCGGTCTGCATCAGCTTGGTCGAGATACGCCCGGCAAACTCGTCCTGGAAGAACGACATGGACTGACGGATCAGATAGCGATGCATCAGCCAGCGCACGCGCATCGGATAGTTGCCAAGCAACGTCTGGTGAATGAGCAGCGAATGGACCAGCACCACACCAGGCAAGCCGACAAGTACAACGCCTGCGATCATCGCAAGCCGCCAGCCTTCGTTGCTCAGGAACGTTTCGCGCGACTGATGTGAAAGCCAGTCGACGATATTGCCCATGAAGGCAAAGAGCGACACTTCGATGATCGCGATCAGTGTTGTGAAAATTGCCATGCCGATAATCCATGGCCATGCGCCACGGGTATAGTAAAGGCAGAAGGCCACCAGCCCGCGCGGAGGTTCACGCGGAGGTTCTTCGGGATAGGCTTCGAGTCGTTTTTCAAACCATCTAAACATGGCGATCCTTTTATGTGCCTCAGCAAAAATTGCCAAGGCGGAATAGGAACAAAAAGGGAATATTTTTGTGATTAGAGGACAGTTTTGCTCACCGCAGCGTTATCGCGCACGATTGATGTGTTGACGTCATGGGAACATTCGTTCTCTGTACTTGCAGCAACAGAGTTTGTGAGTTACCCGCCTCATATGGAACTGCGTATCGCTCTTTACCAGCCTGACATTCCCGGCAATACGGGAACCATCCTGCGCATGGCCGCATGCCTTGGCTTCGCGGTGGACCTGATCGAGCCTGCGGGTTTTGACGTTTCCGACAGATCGCTAAAGCGCGCCGGTATGGATTATCTGGAACAGGCTGCCCTCACCCGCCATGCCGACTGGCAACATTTCAATGACTGGCGCCTGCAGGCAGGCAAACGCCTTGTGTTGCTTTCAACCAAAGCTGCGGTTGGCTATACGGATTATCAGTTTCAGAAAAATGACATCCTGCTCTTTGGGCGTGAATCTGCCGGTGTACCGGACAGCATTCAGGATCTCGCTGATGCACGGCTGATTATACCCATGGTACCGGGCGCACGATCCCTAAATCTTGCGGTTTCCGTAGCGCTAACCGCAGGCGAAGCTATGCGCCAGCAAAAACTGGAACTCGATTCCGTTTCAAACGCTTAGACGGGCAAGCGGAATCAGTTCCCGAAGCATGTTCAATAAGCTTTGCACAATGCCGGTTGTGCCGGGCGCCCCTTCTTTAATCTCCGGTCTGAAAGGCTATCATTCGATGCAGTCATCGCTCCGCAATCTCACCTTTGCTGCGTCCGCGCTGTCTATGCTCGCAGCAGCACCTGCATTCGCTCAAGGTGCCGAAACCATTTCGCCAAAGGTCATGGTCATCACCATGTTTGGCGAAGAAGCCAAGCCATGGCTGGAAGGCGAGAAGTTCACGCAGAAGCTGAAACTGCCGGGCCTGAGCCCTGAATATCCTGAGGTCGATTGCACAGCCGAAGGCCTCTGCCATATGACGACGGCCATGGGCTTCGCCAATGCAGCAAGCGCGGTCACCGCAATGGCGCTCAGCGACAAGCTTGATCTCACGCACACCTATTTCCTCATCGCAGGTATTGCAGGCGTTGATCCAAAGCACGGCACACTGGGGTCAGCGCATTGGGCGAAATACGCAGTTGATGCCAACCTCAACCATCGCATTGATATTCGCGAAGCGCCTGAAGGCTGGGCGACTGACTTCTTCGGCCTTGGTGCGGAAAAGCCGGGCGAAAAGCCAAAATGGGCCGCAGGAACGGAAGTCTTCGAGCTCAACGGCAAACTCGCCGATTACGCGCTGGCAACAACCAAGGGCGTTGAGCTGCTCGACGGTGACGATGCCAAGGAATATCGCAAGCACTATACGGAAAAAGCTGCGACCAGCGCACCAATGGTCACGATCTGCGATACAGCATCGGGCGATACTTACTGGCACGGCACCAAGCTGGGCGAAGCCATGGAACAGTGGTCGAAGCTTTTGACCGACGGCAAGGCCGAATACTGCACGTCTCAAATGGAAGACAATGCGACACTCACTTCGCTCAAGCGTGCTGCAGACGCAGGCAAGCTAGATTACGACCGTATTGCGCTATTGCGCACTGCCTCTAACTTTGACCGTCAGGGCAAAGACCAGACTGCGGCGCAATCGCTTGCGGCAAAGTCAGGCGGCTTCCCGCTGGCGACAACCAATGCCTATCGCGTTGGCAAAGTCTACGCCGACAGCATCATCAAGGATTGGAAGTCGTGGGAGCAAGCTCCTCAGACGGAAGCAAAATAGGTCGTAATGCTATAACGACTCAAAAACGAAACCGCCCTTCGGCAATGCCGGAGGGCGGTTTTTACAAATGGCTAATCTGAATCTCGTTTCAACGACTTAAGTCCGCGCTTTGAATCAGATCGCGAAGCTAATCCGATGTCGGCAAACGGCGCATCGTAAATTCGATGACATCGTCGGGACGTTCGCACCAGCTTTCTATTTCTGTCCAGTATGCAGCTTTGGGAAATGTCTCAAACCATTCACGCGCCTTTTCACGCGCAGCCTGTCGCGGCAATGCAAATGTTTCCCGGATGAAACCATCGCGCGGAAGCCGGCTCTTGTTCGCGCGGCCTTTTTCAAGCTGCTTGCGCAGTCCTTCAAGCGGTGGGCGGGGCGGTGATGCGGTCATGCAGGAGCCTCCCGAAACAAGGAATATCCAATCCCTAGGTGGCATAAGATAGGGAAGCAACGACTTGATGACGAGTCTTTTCTTGGGGAGAGGAAATCATGCGCGCGACGTGCAACGTCTTCGTGCTTTGCCAGACTGCAGGACTTTGCTAAGTCAGAAACATAGAAGTTTGAATTTTCGCGACTTATCCAGTCGCACGGTACATTGCGTGAGAGGATACAAAAATGCAGCGCGACGAAATTCCGGCAATCATCCCGCAAGATATCGAAGAAAAAAAGCAAGCCGCCCGGGACTGGTTTGAAGAGCTGCGCGATCGTATCTGTGCAAGCTTCGAGCAACTCGAAGACGACTTGCAGGGACAGCTTTCCGATCAGGAGCCGGGCCGCTTTGTTCGCACACCCTGGCAGAAGGATGATGGCAATGGTGGTGGCGGCGTCATGTCCATCATGCATGGTCGTGTCTTTGAAAAAGTCGGCGTGCATGTCTCCACTGTTCATGGCGAGTTCTCGCCAGAGTTTCGCAAGCAGATACCTGGCGCCGAAGAAGACCCACGCTATTGGGCCAGTGGAATTTCGCTGATCGCGCATCCACAAAATCCGAATGTTCCGGCAGTCCACATGAACACGCGCATGGTCGTTACCACGCGCCAGTGGTTCGGCGGTGGTGCAGACCTGACGCCGGTGCTCGACCGTCGTCGCACGCAGGAAGACCCGGATACACTCGCTTTCCATAAAGCATTCCGCTTCATCTGCGAAAAGCACAAAGACATCGTCGATTACCAGCGAGTCAAAGAATGGTGCGACGAATATTTCTTCCTGCCTCACCGCGACGAGGCGCGCGGCATTGGCGGTATCTTCTATGACTGGCTGCATTCATCTGAAGAACAGGGCGGCTGGGACAAGGACTTCGCATTCACACGCGACGTAGGCCGTGGTTTCTCGGTCGTCTATCCGCATCTGGTTCGCCAGAACTTCAACAAGGACTGGACACCTGAAGATCGCGAAGAGCAACTCATCCGCCGCGGGCGCTATGTCGAATTCAACCTGCTCTATGATCGTGGCACGATCTTCGGTCTCAAGACCGGCGGCAATGTGAATTCCATTCTGTCGTCCATGCCGCCTGTGGTGAAATGGCCGTAACAGGTTCTGGGAATTTAAAAAGGGCGGGAATTTCCCGCCCTTTCTTTATGCGTCGAATGCTGCGTGATAGGTCACGTTGCCTCGTGGTATTTCCCCCTCGATAACGAGGCATTGGAAATACTCCGCTGGTACACCTTCAAGCCTGAGCCTATCATCAGCTTTGAAACCAAAACGCTGATAATAGCCGGGATCTTCGAGCAAGACACAGCCCTTGGCTCCTGCCTCCTTCAGTCGCAAAAGACCTTCTCGAATGAGTGCGCTACCAATCCCCTCACCTTGCCTGCCCGGCTGGACCGAGACGGGGCCAAGCCCGTACCAGCCACAATCGGCACCATCGATAAGTACGGGCGAAAAAGCCACGTGACCGAGAAGAGCCCCTTCCTCCTCTGCCACCAGTGACAAGGTCAGCGCCGATGCCGAACGAAGCCCATCAATAATGGCCGCCTCTTTCTGGTTACTATACGGCACCGAACGGAACGCCTCTTCAGTCAGGCGACGGATTGCAGCGGTGTCCTCTGGTTGCTCCTTGCGGATAAGCATCATGCTCTCCTTCATCGATTATTGGCTTGTGCGCGGACGTTGATGCGTCCTTTGAGCGAAATGCGATACGCGTCGCCAGCCCGAGATTCGATCAGCCGCTTCCGTCGCAATTGCTGGAAAACAACCATTGTACAATCGGAAAGTAGATAACCTTCGCGGGTATAACATTCGATTTCGCAGATACGTCGGTCTTCGCGCAAATGGCGGATGTAACCGCCCTGCGCCAGCACGTGTAGCACGCGCTGTTCAATGCGTGAGATATTCATTGTCGTTAATGCCTGGATGGAAACCATGACAAGCACCGGCCTGCGCGGACAAACAAAGATTTGCCCACGGCCAATGCCATTTTCCGTCCCTGAACATCTGCGTGGATTAAACCGCGCAGTTATTCGGAACGATCAGAGGCTTCCGACAATCTCCAGCATCAACAATTCCTCTTAACGCAGACCCAGATTTGACCGTGGGTACATATGACGGGAGGGCTCAAGAGCCCTCCCGAAGATTATTTAAGAGTGCTGTAGCTTGAAGTCAAATCGTTCAGGCTTTTGGCTGGTTGCGGAGCTTTTCAGCCTCCGCATAAAACTTCTTTTCCCACTCATTGTGGTTGTCCAACCCCTCCTTGATGAAGGGCGTAAAGATTGCAAGATTCATCAAAGCCCAATTTACGAAACGGGCTGGAAACTTCAGCGGCTTTACGAAATCGACAAACAACACCACACGCGTATGGTCGGCATGGTTCCATGCCTCATGTTCATAGGCATCATCGAAAATAAGAACCTTGCCTTCCTGCCAATGGCAGACCTGTTTATCGACCCGGATCGCGAGCTTGTCGGCAGGCTCCGGTACAATCATGCCCATATGCAAACGCAACACGCCATTGTAAGGGCCTCGGTGCGGCGGCAGATGCTTGCCCGGTTCAAAGATCGAGAACATAGCAGTGGTCAGGCCCGGAATTTTCTGCACGGCATTCCATGTGTTGGGACACGCGCGAACGTTCTGTTCCGACTTCACGCCAAAACCAAGCAGGAAGAACGTCTTCCAATGATTATCCGTCGAGATTGTCTTCACGTCTGAGGAAATATCCTGAAAGGACGGCAATTCACTCTGGCGCAGCAGAACCTTTTCCAGCTCCGCACGGATAGCCGGATATGCCTTCTCGACTTCTGCCACCCATGGGAAAATAGCATTGTCATATACTGGCGGATTGCCAAGCTTTGCGTATTTGAGATTAAGCCGCTCCGCCCATGCAACAATTCCCATGAAGAAACGTGTAACCGCACCCGGACGCTCCATAGGTGCGATACCGTCCGTGCCAAAATTCTGCTTGGGGTCAGTGGCCGTATTCTGCGAAGTCGATGTATCGGAAGTGGACATTCATTGCTCTTTCAAATCAGGCGCTTAAAACCGAACGTACGATATAAACTCAGAAAATCGCGGCATGATTTTGTATAATCAACCGTCAATCGTTCATTTTATTGCGATCAAGTTTGTCCAGAAGCGCTTCATGGTCAAGACTAAAACCTGAGTCAATCCAGAGAGTTTCCAACTCGCGCAGCTTTTCGCCCAAAACGGGGCCTTTCTCGAAGCCAAGGCGAAGAAGATCGACACCCGTAACCGGGAACACCGGCGCTTCATAGCTTTGAACAGCGTCAAGCAGGCGGGCAAAACCGCCCGCACGGATCATGGCCTCATCACTGCCGATCGCTTCATTGCGTGCTTGAGCATAGCTGAGCTGAATGCGATCCAGGACCGCCTGCTTGCTGCCACGATAAACGAGCTTTTTCAGCGCCTGTTCAGACATTTCCGGCTTGATAATTTCAGTGCGTGCCCATGCTTCGAGCCGCGCCCGTTCTGCGTTCGACATTTTCAGTCGTTTGCCCATAGCATTGACGCGTGCCGTATCGGGCGGGATCATACTTTCAAGCCGTAACAAGGCATCTATAGGCCAGCCAAGATCGCCTTCCGTGCGCACCAGGCCATGGATTGAATCGATGCCCCATTTTTCACTTTCAGGCAGAATGGCGGTGAGGACACCAGCCTGCCGCATCCACAAAAGCGCACGCGAAGGATCGGGAGCAGCAAGAAGCTTTTTAAGCTCCGACCAGACCCGCTCGGCAGAAAGTTGATTAAGGCCATCCTTGAGACGCGCACTGGCGCGCAGACCATCGGTTTCGGGACGACCCGAACCATACCATGCAAAGAAACGGAAAAAGCGCAGGATACGTAAATAATCTTCCCGGATGCGCGCTTCAGCATCACCAATGAAACGCAGCGTCCGCGTTTCGATATCAGCCAGCCCACCGACAAAATCGATGACCTCGCCATCAACCGTTGCATAAAGCGCGTTGATCGTAAAATCACGTCGTTCGGCGTCCGTCTTCCAGTCGGTACCGAAAGCCACTTTTGCATGGCGACCATCGGTTTCGATATCCTTACGCAATGTTGTCACTTCAAACGGCTGTCCCTGAACGACAACCGTCACCGTGCCATGCTCAATACCAGTCGGTACGGGCTTGAAGCCTGCTTCCTTAGCAAGTCGTACAGTATCCTGCGGCAGATGCGTGGTGGCCAAATCGATATCACTGACTTTTGTACCCAGCAGCGTGTTGCGCACAGCTCCGCCGACCACGCGCGCCTCGCCACCATCACGGTTCAATGCTGCAAAAAGCGCCTGAAGTGGCTTCGCCTTCAGCCAGTCGGCACGGCTAGAAATATTGATGGAATGAATGAGTGTCTCGCTCAAGCGTAGAGCCTTTCATAAAGTCCGCGAATGATCCCTGCGGTCGCGCCCCAGATGAATCGTTCGTGATATGGCATTGCGTAATAAAAACGTTCCTCACCGTTGAACAGTCGGCTTTCGCGCCGATGGTTGGCAGGGTTCATGAGAAATGAAAGCGGTACTTCAAAGATGTCCGCGACCTCGTCTGGATTGGGATAAACATCGAATGGCGTGTTAACGACCGCCAGAACAGGGGTGATCGAAAACCCGCTGCCGGTCAGATAGCGCGGCATATGTCCGATGATTTCTGCCCGTTCGGAGATAAGACCGATTTCCTCATTGGCCTCTCGTAGCGCTGCATTTTCAGCCGTACCGTCTTCAGGGTCGATCGCACCACCCGGAAAAGCAATCTGACCAGAATGCTTGCGCAATTTTTCAGTGCGTCGCGTCAGCAACAATGTCGCTTCTGGTCCACGATCCACCACCGGCACGAGCACGGCGGCATCACGCATTTTCGACGTGACCATGGCCTGCGTGAATTCTGGATTCAGCAAATGATCGCCAGTCAGATCATCATGATCCGGCTGCCAGTTGCGCACGCGCTCGGCAAAATCACCCGCTGAAAACGCCGGAAACAGATGAGATGCACGGTTATTCATTGCAGTGCGGCCTCCAGTGCATCGACAGGCATGATTGGAAAAACCACGCCGTTTGAACGCACCGCAAACATCGTCACGCCATCGACTTCGATCTCTTCGCCAAGCGCTACGAGATCATACATCACAGCCCGAGTCAGCAATGCTTCCAATCGACCGCGAACAAGCACATAAGGTTTGAGACCACCGCTTTCCTTTTCGAGGATAAAGCGTAGTGGATGCTCATCACCCACTTCGATCACATCTCCGACATTGGTCCGCAAAATCAGCTTCTGCCCCTCTCCCTCGCCCGAAACCTGCATTTCAACAGCGAGGAAATGCGCATCTTCCACCCGGATTCCGACTTTTTCCACCGGCGTTACAAGATAAGTTTTTCCGTCTTCGTCCTTGCGTAAGACGGTCGAAAACAGTCGCACAAGCTGAGGGCGTCCAATGGGTGTTCCCATATAGAACCAGGTGCCATCTGCGCGAATTTCCATATCCAGATCGCCGCAAAACTCAGGGTTCCAGCGTTCCACAGGCGGAATTCCCCGTTCATTCGTCGCTGGGCCGCTATGCGCATCAGCGTGGGCGCGCGCAATCAGAGCTTCCAGTCCGCTGGTACTTGCAGCCGCCTTCATTGAACTTTGCGGCTCTTGTTTGCCGTTAGGGGTGCTTTTTGTCATCCGACTCGGTTATTCCTGCTCGAATGTGATTAAAATGCTTAGAGTCATGAAATAGTCACCGTTTCACGGCTTGTCAGCATTATAGTGCGATTTAAATTTCAGAGGCAGTCGCCTTAAGTCCGGTTCTCCGCCAAATCATAAGCGGAAATATTGCGAGGTCCCTATGAGCGTTGTTGTTACGCCCGAAGCCGCTACCCCACCAACCGCTTCCAATGAAATTATTGCCGAAGCCGAACGCGCCCTCGCTGACATCGCTCGCATCAAGGAAAATATCGGCACGGTTATCTTCGGGCAGGAAAGCGTCATCGAACGCGCACTCGTAGCCATTCTCGCGGGTGGTCATGCGCTGCTCGTTGGCGTGCCCGGCCTTGCGAAGACGAAACTTGTCGAAACTCTGGGAACTGTTCTTGGCCTGTCGGGCCAGCGCATCCAGTTCACGCCCGACCTGATGCCCTCCGACATTATCGGTTCCGAAGTGATGGAGCAGGACCCAGACGGTCGCCGTTCCTTCCGTTATCTCAAGGGGCCGATCTTCACCCAGCTTCTGATGGCTGACGAAATCAACCGTGCCTCGCCGCGCACCCAGTCCGCCCTTTTGCAGGCCATGCAGGAATATCACGTGACCGTTGCCGGTCAGCGTTATGACCTGCCAGCCCCGTTCCACGTGCTTGCCACGCAGAACCCTCTGGAGCAGGAAGGTACCTATCCTCTGCCCGAAGCTCAGCTTGATCGCTTTCTGATGCAGATCGATATTCTCTATCCTGAACTGGACGCTGAACGTCGTATCCTGCTTGAAACCACAGGCGTAACTGAGGCGAAGGCTTATTCAATTCTCGATGCGGACCGTCTACGTCAGATGCAGGCGCTTGTGCGTCGCATGCCGGTTTCCGAAAGCGTCGTCGATGCTATCCTGAAACTCGTACGCTCAGCACGGCCCGATGCAGACAATGATCATGCTCAAAAGCACATCGCATGGGGACCGGGACCACGCGCCAGCCAGGCACTGATGCTCTGCGCCCGTGCACGTGCACTTTACGAGGGTCGTCTCGCGCCATCCATCGATGATGTGAAAGCATTGGCCGAGCCCGTTCTGCAGCATCGTATGGCGCTGAATTTTGCGGCGCGCGCCGATGGTATGCATGTTCGCGATGTCATTGCCAATCTGGTGAAGGCTGCTGCCTAATGGTGATCGGCGCGGAAGTTTCATCGTCAGATCGCAAGGATACGCTGGCTCGTGCACGTGCGCGGGCATCCAGTATTCCTGATCTGCTGGTTGAAGCGCAGCGTGTCGTCAACACTGTGATGAACGGCTGGCATGGCCGCCGCAAGCGCGGTCCCGGCGAAAACTTCTGGCAGTTCCGACCCTATGTACAGGGCGAATCGCTCGCGCACATCGACTGGCGACGTTCAGCGCGAGACGATCATACCTATGTGCGTGACCGCGAATGGGAGTCGGCACATACCGTCTGGCTGTGGTGCGATTTCTCACCCTCCATGCTTTATCGCTCGCAGCTCTCGCCTGTTTCAAAAGAAGCGCGTTCGCTTGTACTCACCTTGGCTCTGGCAGAACTACTCTCCCGCTCCGGCGAACGCATCGCGTTTCCATCCTTGTTGCAACCCTTTTCGGCGCGCAATGGTGCGGAACGTCTGGCGGGCGCCCTGATGCATGATAGTTCCATTCGACCTTTACCCGACATTGATCAGATACGCCGCTTTTCCGAAGTGGTTCTCATTTCCGATTTCCTGCACCCATTGGATGAGTTGACGGAACTGCTCGATAATTTGGCGCGCCGTGGCGTGCGCGCGCATTTGATGGAAGTTGCAGACCCCGCAGAGGAAACTTTCCCTTATTCCGGTCGCACCGAGTTTCGCGATCCTGAAACGGGTACCACTCTGGTCGCAGGCCGCGCCGAAACCTATGCTGAAGACTATCGTCGCCTTTATACAGCCCGCCGGGATACGCTGGCAGATTTTTGCAGACGTCTTGGTTGGAGCTTTACAGTGCATCGTACCGACACACCCGCCACACAGGCACTGTCGAGACTGCATGATGCTCTAAGCGCGTCCTCACAAGGCCCCTCTTGGGGAGGCTCGCGCACATGAATTTTCTTCCGCTCGCATTCGGATCGCCGTTAATTCTGGCTGGCCTTATCGCACTGCCGGTTATCTGGTGGTTGCTGCGCATGACGCCACCACGCCCACAGGAAGAAACATTCCCGCCGCTGCGAATTCTTGCACAGGTCTTCAAACGTGAAGAAGTGCCGTCCAAAAGCCCATGGTGGATGACGCTTCTGCGTCTTCTGATCGCAGCAACAGTTATTCTCGCCCTTGCTTCGCCGGTCTGGAACCCGCGCCCTATCGCGCTTTCCGGCAAAGAACCGCTGGCAATCGTTATTGATAATGGTTGGGCATCAGCCGAAGAATGGACACAGCGTGTAACAGCTGCGGAAAAGCTGATTGCAGATGCCGGGACCACCAATACGCAAATTTATGTGCTTGGAACCGCAGAACCTGCAAATGCTGAGATCGGCCCTTATGACGGCAATCGCGCAACCGAGCGCCTGCAAGCCTTGCAGCCGCGCCCCATCCCCGTTGATCGTAAAGCCACACTGGACCGCCTTGCGTTGACTGTGCCACAGGGAGAGAAAATCCGCCTGGCTTTCATGAATGATGGCTTGGCGCAGGCCACCGATAAAGACGCTTTCACAAAGCTCGATGAGAATGATCGCCTCGCTTCTGTCCTTTGGTATGCCGCTGATCTGAATCACGTTTTTGCATTGACCGGCATTGAGAATAAGGCCGACAGTCTTGAAGCCATAGCCATTCGTCCCGACGGCATAGCCATACCTCGCACGCTCACGGCTTCAGCGTACGACGACAAAGGCCGACGTATCGCGGAAGCCCCGTTATCCTTCGCGGTGGGTAGCAAGGCGGGCACCGCCCGCTTTAGCCTGCCGGTGGAACTGCGCAACGATTTCCGCTTGATCCGTGTCGATGGAGTTCAACAGGCAGCTGCCGTGCGCCTTATTGATGCCGGTTCAGAACGCCGAACCATTGGCCTTCTGGCCAGCGGTGATGGGGATCTCGCGCAACCGCTACTGTCTCCGCTTCATTATATTTCGCGTGCGCTGTCACCCTTTGCCAATCTGATCGAACCGCGTTCCGCGGATCTGATGAAGACGATACCGGAATTGCTGGATGCCAAGCCGTCCATTCTGATCATGGCCGACATCGGCACTTTGCCTAAGCCCGTTGAAGAACAGCTTGCAAGCTGGATCGAGGATGGTGGTACGCTGGTCCGCTTTGCCGGACCTCGCTTGGCAGGTGCCAGCGAAAATGATCCGTTACTGCCTGTCCGTCTTCGCAAGGGAGAACGCGCACTCGGTGGTACCTTGTCATGGTCAGAGCCTCAGAAACTACGTTCATTTTCCGAGAAAGGCCCCTTTTCTGGCCTTTCTGTTCCTGATGATGTGACGGTCAACCGGCAGGTTCTCGCTGAACCGTCTTTCGATCTCAACGACAAGGCCTATGCGACGCTGGCAGACGGAACACCACTTGTTACCGGCGAGAGTCGCGGTCGCGGCAATGTCGTGCTCTTCCACATTTCACCTGATGCAACATGGTCGAGCCTGCCGATTTCCGGGTCGTTTGTCGATATGTTGCGCCGCATCGTAACGCTGTCGCAGCGCATGGGCTCACAAGATAATCAGCAATCCATTTCGCTGCCACCGTTCCAACTCCTTTCGGCGTCTGGTGAACTGGCACCTCCATCATCGGAAGCAAAACCCTTGATTGTGGAAAAAGACAAACTGCCCGATGTGAGTATCAACACGCCGCCCGGTTTTTACGGCAATGAAGACGGTCTGAAAGCATTGAATATCTTCGAGGGTAATGACATCAAGCTTCAGCCAATCAGCCAACCTGCACTTTCTGTCGGTATAACCCCGACATCTTACAGTGCTGATCAATCGATTTCGCTGCGCGGCCCATTTTTCGCGGCAGCCGCCATGCTGCTGGCTCTTGACACATTGCTGATGCTTTGGCTGCGTGGTGCATTCCGCCGCCGTATGAAAATTCGTTCGAAAGTTGCAGGTATCGCTATATTGATTGCAGCAACCTCGGCCATCAGTCTGATCCCCGCAGCGACCCCTTCAGCGCGCGCGCAAGAGCCGCAAACGCATGACGACAGCAAGCCGGGCGATGAGGCAATTATCAACTCTGTCTCGAAAACACATCTGGCCTATATCATCACTGGTAATGCCGCGACCGATGATATCAGCAAAGCAGGCCTGCGCGGTTTAAGCTTTGCTCTGTTGGACAAGACAGCACTGGAACCAGGTGATCCGATCGGTGTCGATCCTGCCAAGGACGAACTCGCATTCTATCCTCTGATCTATTGGCCGATTGATCCCGATGCCCAAATGCCAAGTCCCGAGGCCATCGCCAAGGTTGACGCCTATATGCAGCAGGGTGGCACGGTTTTGTTCGATACGCGTGACCAGTTGCAGGCAGGCGCTAGTCTTGATCCGGCTGCGTCACCAGCCAACCAACGCTTACGTGCCATTCTCAACGGTATGAATGTTCCAGCACTTGAGCCTGTACCAGACGATCATGTGCTAACCAAATCCTTCTTTATCATGCCGGATTTTCCCGGTCGCTATGAAGGCAGCCCGCTTTGGGTAGAGGCAACCGCGCCCACCAATGCAGCACAGGACAGGCCTGTGCGCACAGGCGACGGTGTTTCACCGATCATGATCACTGCTAATGATTTTGCAGGTGCATGGGCAGTGGACGAACAAGGCAACCCGATGTTGCCGACAGTACCGAATGATCCAATGCAGCGCATTTATGCGATCCGTGGCGGCGTGAATATTGTCATGTATATGCTCACCGGCAATTACAAATCCGATCAGGTCCATGTTCCGGCCCTGCTTGAGCGGCTTGGTAATTAGGGTGATGAACATGAATATCGATTTCGAACCGTTCCTCTCCCTGCCATGGCTCATTGGCATTCTGGTCCCACTAGCATTGCTCATACTGGCAACGATTGTCTTTCGCATGCGCGGTGGGTTCATCCGTTTGCTTGCAGCAGCAGCCCTAGCGCTGGCACTGCTCAATCCCGTGATCATCAGTGAAGAACGTGAGCCGCTTAAAAGCGTCGTCGCCCTTGTTGTTGATCGCAGCCAGAGCCAGGAACTGGGCAACCGTCGGGCTGATACAGATGCGGCTCTTAAGGCCGTGCAGGACCAGCTTGCAACCATGCCGCAGTTTGAAACGCGCGTGGTTGAAGCAGCACAGCCGGGCGAGAACGAAGACGGTTATGCGACCCGTTTGTTCGGCCCACTCGCCCGCACGTTGCTGGATGTGCCACCGTCACGCGTGGCTGGCGCAATCATGATCACCGATGGTCAGGTGCACGACATTCCGGCCAACAAAAATGCCCTTGGCTTCGATGCACCCGTTCATGCGTTGGTTACGGGCAAACCGGACGAATTTGACCGCCGCATTCGCTTCAACAAAGCTCCGCGCTATGGCATCAGCGGCAAGCCCATGGAAATGTCTTTCACCGTCATCGATGAAGGCAAGAGCCTTGGAAGCTCTGCTCCTGTGGAAATTCGCGTCAACGGAGAAGCCGTTAGTGAAGAGCAGGCACAGGTCGGTCAGGAGACCCCTGTCACCATCGAACTGCCGCGCGCAGGCGTCAACATTGTTGAGATTGTCACTCCAACCCTTCCCGGCGAAGTGACGGATGCCAACAATCGTGCGGTCGCCACAGTCGACGGCATTCGCGAGAACCTGCGTGTGTTGCTCGTATCGGGTGAACCGCACAATGGTGAGCGCACATGGCGCAATCTCCTGAAATCTGACGCAGCAGTAGATCTCGTCCACTTCACCATTTTGCGCCCACCTGAAAAGCAGGACGGGACACCGATAAATGAGCTTTCTCTGATCGCCTTCCCAACGCGCGAGCTTTTCGTCGACAAGGTCAATGAGTTCGATCTCATCATTCTTGATCGCTATCAGCATCGTGATGTGTTGCCGCTGCTTTACTATGATTATATCGCGCAATATGTGGAAAATGGCGGCGCTTTGCTGGTCGCCGCTGGTCCCGAATATGCGGGCGACATGTCGATTGCGCGCACACCGCTTTATAGCGCCCTACCCGCGATGCCGACCGGCACTCTCACGGAAAAGGCCTTTTATCCGCGCCTGACCGATCTTGGCAAACGCCATCCCGTCACGCGTGGTCTTGATGGTAGTGACCAGGAGCCCCCACATTGGAGCCGCTGGTTCCGTACCATCGATATTGGCCAACCGCGCGGTGAAACCGTCATGAGTGGGGCCGACGGCAAGCCGCTTCTAGTACTCGACCGTGTTGGCAAGGGCCGCGTCGGCATGTTCCTGTCTGATCAGGGTTGGCTCTGGGCGCGTGGATTTGAAGGTGGCGGCCCTTATGCCGCACTCTATCGCCGTATCGCCCACTGGCTGATGCAGGAACCGGAACTTGAAGAAGAAGCCCTGACCGCTGGCGGCAATGGTCGCACGCTGACCATTCATCGTCAGACGATGGGCGACAATCCCGGCACAGCTTCAGTCACCACGCCTTCCGGCAAAGAACTGCAAGTCAATCTCACACAAAACAAACCGGGCCTGTTTGATGCTACGTTGCAGACCGACGAAATCGGTATCTTCCGCATTAAAAACGGCGACTATGAAACGCTTGCCCACGTGGGGCCGGTCGACGCGCCTGAATTTTTGGACAGCATCTCCACACCAGATCATTTGAAGACACTTGCCGATGCGACCGGCGGATCGGTTCATCGCGTGCATGCAAGTGCCAACAGCTCGATTCAGGTACCCGCTATCACGGCTGTCGGCGCTGGTCGCTCTGCAAGCGGCAACGACTGGATCGGTCTGCGTGAGACATCGGACACCCAGCTAAAGAGCGTAAATCGCCTGCCATTGTTCTCTGGCCTGGCGGCTCTCGCCGCACTGCTCTTCATATTCGGTAGCATGTGGTATCGCGAAGGGCGTTAAACCGTCTTCGCGAACACCGCGCTATGCTCTATTGGCGTGGCGCACGATGCCGCTGACGCCAGTCAGCGCACCGGGAGCAAGCTCACAAGCGAGCATCCGCCGAGGATCGACTGGCGCAGGCATAATCATCGAATCCGGCTGCACCATATTAAATCCGAACGGCCCATAATAAGGCTGGTCCCCGACAAGAATGACCAGTTGATGACCCGCATTCTTGGCTGCTTCCAGTGACATCCGCATCAGAGTGCCACCGATGCCGCGCTTTTTCCAATCTGGCCGTACGGCAAGAGGTCCCAGCAGCAAGGCTGGCGTCTTACCAACGACAACCGGCGTCATACGCAGCGACCCGATCACGATACCGCCCATCAGCGCAACAAAAGACAGGTTGTGGTCGTGGGGACCGCCTTCCCGAATAAAATGCGCTGCACGGGTGAAACGACCGGGGCCGAATGCTTCTGCATTCATGTCTTCGATCTCGATGTCGTGCGCAGGATCTTCCTGCGCGTAGGTCAGTTCAAGCTGCTGCATGGGTAAAATTGCCTAAGGAGAAGTCGACGGCCAAATGAAGCCAATGGAATGCATTCTGCGCGCGTTGAGCACAGTTCTAATTTCATCGTCGGATGAAACGCATTCCGGTCATAGTTCTCTCCTTCGCGGCGGGAAAATGGATGATGCCGCAATTTGACAGTTGCCTAGCACCAAATTGGTTAGAGGTAAAACAATTTCTTTCAAAATGGAGGCTCCGACTTACCTTTTTGGCACCGTTACGCACTGTTCACGGCTTGAGAGGCTGTCAAATGGCAGTTTTCCCACTATTTTCCTTATCAAAAGGAGAAATCACATGGGACTACTGGTAGACGGCAAGTGGCACGATGTCTGGTATGATACTGCAAACACCAAAGGCCGCTTCGAACGCTCAAAATCGCAGTTCAGAAATTGGGTCACAGCAGATGGCAGTGCAGGCCCAAGCGGCGAAGGCGGCTTTAAGGCCGAGCCCAACCGCTATCATCTCTATGTATCCTACGCCTGTCCGTGGGCGCACCGCACGCTGATCTTCCGCGCCCTAAAAAAGCTTGAAGATGTTATTTCCGTATCGGTGGTGGATGCATTGATGGTGGAAGAAGGCTGGACCTTTTTTGGAACGACAGGCAGCACAGGTGACGCGCTTTATGGATCAAAGCGCCTGCATGAAATCTACACCCGGGCCGACCCGCATTATTCGGGTCGCGTGACCGTGCCTGTGCTTTGGGACAAGCAGCGCGAGACCATCGTTTCCAACGAGTCTGCGGAAATCATTCGTATGCTCAACACCGCTTTTAATGCGTTTGGTGATGCGTCGCTTGATTTTTATCCAGAGCAATTACGCAGCCAGATTGATGCGCTGAACGACTTCATCTATCCGAACATCAACAATGGCGTCTATCGTGCGGGCTTTGCCACCACACAGGATGCCTATGAAGAAGCATTCGGCCAATTGTTCAATGCACTCGACAAACTGGAAGATACGCTTTCAACACAACGATATTTGACGGGTTCAAGCCTGACAGAAGCCGACTGGCGTCTGTTCACGACGCTCTTGCGCTTTGACCCGGTCTATGTCGGCCATTTCAAATGCAATCTGCGTCGCATCGCTGATTATCCGAACCTGTGGAACTATACGCGCGAGCTCTATCAGGTGCGCGGTGTGGCACCGACCGTCAATATGGAGCACATCAAGGGCCATTATTACCGCAGTCACAAGACGATCAACCCTACAGGCATCGTTCCGCTTGGTCCGGATATCGATTTCTCATCACCGCATGATCGAGCTAAAACATGTCGCAGTTAAATGGATTCATTTAACGTTCGCGAACATGCGACAATTAAAAGAATCTAGAGCGAGCACCATGGGTGCGATTAAACGCGACACTCTCTAGAATAGGTAACTGAGCCTTTCCTGCAACAGTCTGACTGGAACATCAGTACTTCCTCAAATCTTGGGCGCCTCTTTGATCTTGATCAATGGGGCGTCTCGCGACGCGGTTCAGATTGCCCGCATCACTACCCAAGACTTGAAGGAGAGAATGATGAACCGCTTTGCCAAAGGGCTTCTGGCCGCAACCGCGCTGACCTTTGCAGCACCAGCCGCATTCGCCGCTGATGCGATCGTCGCCCAGCCAGCAACCGAGATCATTGCCGTCCCACAGGCTTTGACGCCATGGCAGATCCGTGTGCGCGCGTTAGGCGTCATTGCCGAAAACAAGGGCTATGTGAACGGCGTTGATGGCTCTGGCCTCGATTACTCGAAGTCAATCACACCAGAACTCGATATCACCTACTACTTCACCGACAATCTGGCCGCTGAACTCATCCTCGGCACGACCTATGCCAATATCAATGGCACGGGTTCCATTGAAGGTTTGGGCAAGATCGGCAAAGTCTGGATGCTGCCTCCAACCCTGACCATGCAGTATCATTTCACCAACTTTGGCGCATTCAAGCCATATGTCGGCGCAGGCGTGAACTACACCATGTTCTTTAATCAAGATGCGGCTGGCGTCGATTATCTCAAGGTCAAGAACACGTTTGGTGGCGCGCTTCAGGTTGGTTTCGACTACATGATCGATGAACATTGGGGTATCAACTTCGATGTGAAGAAGCTGTTCCTCGAACCAAAATTCGACGCAACACTGGCTGGCGGCACTCAGGTCAGCGGCAAGGCCAAGCTCAATCCTTGGCTGATTGGTACGGGTATCACCTACCGCTTCTAATCTCTAATAATAAGGGCGCGAAAGCGCCCTTTCATTACCACGTTGGCAGCGGTTCGAGATCATGGAGCGCTTCCTGCAAGCGCCGTTTTGTTGAAGGCGTCGTGCCTTCTGGCAGATCGTCCAGCGGAAAAAAACCTGCTTCCGCTATTTCTCTGTCTCGCTGTTTGGGCTCCGCCTGCTCAAACGCCCGACAGACATAAAGCGCCACATGGTCTCGCTTTGAGGCATGTGCATTCTTGTAAAGGGCGAAAAGCTCTGGTCGACCAGTGAGGTAAATATTACCCTCCTCACGCAATTCCTTTTCAAGCGCCTGACCGAATGTCTCGCCGCTATCAACACCGCCACCGGGCAACTGCCAACCGGGCACGTAAGTATGCTTCACCAGAAATACGGAGTTTTTCTTCTCATCGAAAACAATCGCTCTGACGCCCAACGTCATTGGACGCCTCATTAAGAAGTATGTATGAAACAAAAAATGGCGGAAGCGCATACCGTCACTCCAAGAGCATTTCCAACAAAACTGCATAGAGGTTTTGCGTTAGGCAAATGCGGACAAAATATTCTGTTCTTCGAACAGTGCTACAAATACATCAACAAAAAGTCGCTAAACACGGTTTCGGATTAAATAATAATACAGTACACCGACTATATGTTTCGGCTTGCCCATATCTCAGACATCCACCTGTCACCTCTGCCACGTATTCGCTATCGCGAGTTGGCGTCAAAACGTATTACCGGCTATATCAACTGGCTGCGAAACCGTAAGAACGCAATGCACGGCACAGTGCTGGACAGCCTGATTGCCGATATGCTGGCGCAGAACCCCGATCATATTGCGGTCACTGGCGATCTTGTCAATCTGGCGCTTAATCTGGAAATCGATATCGCCCATGATTGGCTTGCCGGCCTCGGCAACCCCGACGATGTTTCCGTTGTGCCCGGCAATCACGATGCTTATGTTCCAGGTGCGCTCGACAAATCCTGCCGTAAATGGGAACCATGGATGCGCGGCGATGGCATAGACAACCACGACGAGCGACCGATATTCCCCTATATGCGAGAACGCGGGCCCGTGGCAATGATCGGCGTCTCCTCTGCACGCGCGACAGCTCCCTTCATGGCCAGTGGTGATTTTAAATCCGCACAGGCCAAGCGTCTGGCCACGGCGCTCGATGAGGCAGGCGCACGGGGACTTTTCCGCATTGTGATGATCCACCATCCACCGATCCATGGTGCAACCCCCACGCATAAGCGGCTTTATGGTATTCGCAGGTTTCAAAAGGTCATTCGCAAGCATGGTGCCGAGCTGGTCATTCATGGCCATACGCATCTCGCGACCCGTTACGACATTGATGGGCCCAACGGAAAAGTGCCAGTTATCTGCGTGCCATCTGCCAGCCAGAATTTCGGCGGGCATAAGCCGCCTGCCCGCTACAATATCTTCAACATCGACCGTAAGCCGCAAGGCGGCTGGCTGTGCCATTGGGAACAACACGGCATCGAAGATGAGAGCGAGCGCATCATCAAGCTTTCAGAGCAGGAACTTTATTAGAAGCATGTCGCAGTTAAATGGATTCATTTAACTTTCGCGAACATGCGACAATTAAAAGTATCTAGAGCGAGCACCATGAGTGCGATTAAACGCGACACGCTCTAGTGCGCCGTGCGCCTCTTTCGGCACTAAAGGTCACTCTAACTCTAGAAGAGAAAAGGCGGCACTTTGTGCCGCCTTTTCTCTTTAACATAAGGTTTCTGTTACTTACCAATGACACGATTGGCAGCTGAAACGATTGCTTCAAGCGAGGCACTCACGATATTGTCGTTGATACCGGCGCCGAACAATTTGCCGTCCGGATAGGCGACTTCGACATAAGAGATAGCGGCTGCGTCCGACCCTTGCTTTAGCGAATGCTCCGAATAATCGATAATCGACATCTTCACGCCGAGATATTTCGACAGCGCATCAATGAAGCCATCAATCGGGCCTGTACCCTTACCTTCAATATTCTTGGTCACGCCGTTATCGGTGATTTCAGCGGTCAGGATACGGCGACCCTTCTGCTCTGGGTCAGGATAGGTATGGTGATCCACAAACTTGATACGGCCTTCCGTCTGCTCGACATAGAGCTTCTGGAACTCTTCATGAATGCGCTTGGATGGCAGCTCCTTGCCTTCTTCATCCGTGATGTTCTGGATGATTTCGCGGAACTCGACCTGCAGATTACGCGGCAGGTTCAAGCCATAGTCAGCCTGAAGAATGTAAGCTATACCGCCCTTGCCCGACTGAGAATTGATGCGGATGATCGCTTCGTACGAACGACCGACATCCTGCGGATCGATTGGCAGATAAGGCACTTCCCAGACCGGCGAATTAGCGGTCTTGCGAACCTTCATGCCCTTGTTGATCGCGTCCTGATGCGAGCCTGAGAAAGCTGTATAAACCAGCTCACCCACATAAGGATGACGCTCCGCAATTTTCAGCTGGTTCGAATATTCGTAGACATCTTTCATGCGATTGATGTCAGTGCAATCCAGCTCTGGATCGATGCCCTGCGTGTACATATTGAGCGCCAGCGTCACCACATCGACATTGCCGGTGCGTTCGCCGTTACCGAACAGCGTGCCCTCGACACGGTCAGCACCCGCCATCAAGGCCAGCTCGGTCGCAGCAATGCCCGTACCGCGGTCATTATGCGGATGCAGTGAAATGATCAGGTTTTCGCGATTGTCGAGGTTGCGGCACATCCATTCGATCTGATCGGCATAGACGTTCGGCGTGTTCATTTCGACAGTCGATGGCAGATTCAGGATCAGCTTGTTCTCAGACGTCGGTTTGACGATCTCGGTCACGGCGTTGCAGATTTCTAGCGCTACATCCAATTCGGTGCCGGTAAAGCTTTCCGGTGAATACTGGAAGCGATAGCCGCCACCCGCCTTTGCCGCCATGTCCATGATCATCTTTGCAGCATCGGTAGCAATTTGCTTGATGCCCTTGACGTCCTTGTTGAACACGACGCGACGCTGCAATTCACTGGTCGAATTGTAGAAGTGGATGATCGGCGTCTTAGCCCCTTCCAACGATTCAAATGTGCGCGTAATCAATTCAGGACGGCACTGCACCAACACCTGCAAATCGACTGTATCAGGCGTATCGCCCTGCTCGATTGCCCAGCGGCAGAAGTCGAAATCGGTCTGCGAAGCCGATGGGAAGCCGATTTCGATTTCCGGGAAACCCATATCGACCAGCAAGCGGAACATACGTTCCTTACGGTCGTGGCCCATTGGGTCAACCAGGGCCTGGTTGCCGTCACGCAGATCCACCGAACACCAGATCGGTGCTTTCTCAATGCGTTTTGCAGGCCAGGTACGGTCGTCGAGTTTTGGAAATGGAAACGGCGAATACTTTACGGCCGCGTCCGGCATACCCTTGTTTCGGCTCTCATGTTTTGAGGCGGAATTCGAGGTGTTTACGTTCTGATTCATGGTCTTCTCATCCTCCCGGCCTATTCGACAGTTCTTAACTGCCCAAATGACACGGATATCTCGTCTTAAAATTCAAATGTGGATTTTGAGAAAGGAGCATACGTCGGCGGGATCGTTATCGACCGCCGGACGCTCCTTTCAACGAGCCCGGCGATCGCCGCTAAGGCCGAGGGTAAGAAGCGAGTTTAGAACGCAAACGTTCACGCGCGCGCTGGAAGCGGCTGCGGAATGTTCCATAGATGTTGCGTTCTTCATAACCATGGACACGCTTTTACACGCGAGGTTCAAAACACGCAAGCCGCTATTTGTTTCATGCGCACCCCGAAAAGTGCGCGGCGGTTTTCGGATAGGATGCGCATCAAATATAAAGATTAGAGCGCCGATCTGATAAAACCAGATCGAAACGCGCTCTAGGCAAATGGCACAGAACTCGTGCCTATCGGCAGCTTCGCCTCATCTTCCGGCTCAACATGGATCACAACGCGTGCGCTTTCGATCTGCATTTTCAGTGCATCTTCGATTCGGTCACATATGACGTGCGCGTCGCCCACGCTCATTTCGGCAGCCACAACCAGATGAAACTCGATGAAGGTGACGCGGCCTGCAATGCGGGTCTTGAGATCATGAACCTCAATTGCGCCACCGGCATTGGCCGAAATCACATCGCGAATCCGCATTTCCTCTGCAGGCTCGACACCGATATCCATCAGGCCCTGTACGGATTTATTGATAACCCCCCAGCCCTGCCAGAGAATGTTGATCGCAACCAGAATGGCAAGCAGCGGATCGAGGATCGCCCAACCCGTAATGACGGCTCCAACAAGCCCCACCAGAACACCGACCGACGTAAACACATCAGTCATAATGTGCTGACCATCTGCTTCCAGCGCAGGCGAACGCGCACTGCGACCAGTGCGAATGAGCAGCAGCGCCCATAAGCAGTTGATGACAGCAGCGCCTGTGTTGATCGCAAGGCCCAGCCATGGCTCATCAAGCTGACGCGGATTCTCAAGCGCAGACCATGCTTCTTTTGCAATCAAAAGTGCTGCAATCGTAATCAGCACACCTTCGACAACTGCCGAAATATATTCTGCCTTGTGATGGCCGAACGGGTGGTTCTCATCGGCTGGCTTATAACTGACGCTGATCGCCCACCATGCCCCAAGTGCTGCAATTACATTGACGATGGATTCCAAGGCATCCGAATAAAGGGCCACGGAACCGGTCAGCGCATAGGCCAGATATTTCAGCCCCATTACGCCCAGCGCAACAGGAATCGACCAAGCGGCGAGCCGCCGAACTTTTACACTCGCGTCCATCACAAACCTTCAGATACTTAAATTCTTATCCCGACTGGCGGGTTCAGGCTAACGAGAAGCCTATTGCGCATTCACTCCGGCGTGGCCGGTAAGCAGCATTTCGATAGCCGTTCTATAGCCCATAAAATCCAAATTTCGAAACCCTGTTTTTTACTTCGCGCATTTAATTTTCTCTTGCGAATGCAATGCATTACAGTTGCAAATGGTTCGCCAAAGCAGCTCTGAAAAACCATGATTTTATAAGGCCATAAACGAAAAAACCGGCCGCAGTTTTCACCACGGCCGGTTGATTGTGTTACGAGTCAGAAAATCAATTAGTAATTGGTGCGACGCGCTTTGTGCTTAGCTGCAAAATGCACCACGACGTTTTCGATCATCCGCATGCCTGCATTGTGACCCAGTGTCATAATGGATTCGGGATGGAACTGAACCGCTGCAACCGGCTCTTTCTTATGCTCGAAAGCCATGATGACACCATCTTCCGTCTCTGCCGTGACCAGGAAATCATCTGGCAGACGTTCAGGATCGGCAAAGATCGAGTGATAACGGCCAACCGTTACTTCCTTAGGCAAGCCTGAGAAAATGCGTTCAGGCTTTGAAACCCTGATACGCGACGGCTTGCCATGCATCGGAATGCGCAGCTGACGCAACGTGCCGCCATAGGCTTCCGCCAGCGCCTGAAGCCCAAGACAGACACCGAAGATCGGCAGCTGACGCTTTCGCGCCTTGTCGATGGTCGCCTTGCAGTCGAAGTCCTGCGGCGTACCCGGTCCGGGCGACAGCACGACAAGATCAGGATTGATGCGGTCGAACACTTCTTCGGCAACCGGCGAACGCACAGTCGCAACCGTTGCACCCGTCTGCCGGAAATAATTGGCGAGTGTGTGTACGAAGGAATCTTCGTGATCAACCAGCAGAATCGAAATCCCCTCACCCACCTTTGCGGCAACGCGTTCTTCAGCAACCTGATTGCTCTTCTGTGCTTCACGCACCGCGGCAATCATTGCGGATGCCTTCAGTTCGGTTTCTGCTTCTTCCTCTTCAGGGTTGGAATCAAACAATAGCGTCGCTCCGGCACGAATCTGCGCCACACCATCCTTGACGCGGATCGTGCGCAGCGTAAGCCCGGTATTCATATCACCATTGAAGTGCATCATGCCGATGGCGCCACCATACCACGCACGCGGGCTGCGCTCGTTTTCTTCGAGAAAGCGCATAGCCCAAAGTTTTGGTGCACCGGTTACGGTTACAGCCCATGCATGACTGAGGAAGCCGTCAAACGCATCCATACCATCGCGCAAACGACCTTCAATATGATCAACCGTGTGGATCAGGCGTGAATACATCTCGATCTGACGGCGACCGATCACCCGCACTGAACCTGGTTCACAAACCCGGCTTTTGTCATTGCGATCGACGTCCGAACACATAGTCAGCTCGGACTCGTCTTTCTTGGAGTTGAGCAGTTTCAGAATCTGCTCCGAATCTGAAATCGCATCTTCACCGCGTTTGATGGTGCCGGAAATCGGGCAGGTCTCGATGCGGCGACCATTGACGCGCACGAACATTTCCGGCGAAGCGCCAACCAGATATTCGTTTTCACCCAGATTGATGAAGAACGAATAAGGCGATGGATTGATCGACTTCAGGCGACGGAAGATTTCAGAAGGAGCCGTGTGGCAGCGCTCATAGAAAGTCTGCCCCGGCACGACTTCAAACAGATCGCCACGCCTGAAGCTTTCCTTCGCGCGTTCAACCAGCTTGGCATATTCGCCCGGATTATGATCGCCACGCGGCAGATCACGCTCTGCAGGCTTGAATGGCTGCACCGGTGTCGCCCGTGCAAGATCATGTGTTGAAGAACCACCGCAGACAAATTCGTAGCGATCCACCCATGCGCGCGCCGAATAGTGGTCGGCCACAAAGATTTCATCAGGAATGAAAAGTACCAGATCACGCTGATCATCAGGACGCTTGAGCTTGTATTCGATCGGATCGAACTGGAACGCGAGATCGTAGCCGAATGCACCATAAAGGCCGAGATTTGCATCTTCTTCGGAGAAGAAAAGGCCCACAATCGCACGCAGCACGGTAAAGACCGAAGGCATACGCGAGCGTTCTTCTTCGGTGAATGTGCCTGTAGGGTCAGCAATCGTCAGCTCGATAAGGTCTTCATCGGCCTTATCGACCTTCACTTCGGCAAGTGCTTGAACCGTCTTGAGGATCGGACGCAGCAGGATCGTGCCGCGCTTGTTCAGCGCTTCGATACGCATCTGACGAGCGCGTGAGGTGATCACGACTGGCGGATCAACAATTGCCGTGTCCCATCGCGTGTAGCGGCCCGGATATTCGTAGTTAGAGGAAAAGACCGCCCCCCGCCGCTCATTGAGAGCATCGATATAAGTCTCGATGGCTCCCTTATAAGCAGTCAGATGGCGCACGCGTTCGACAACAATGCCGCCCGCTGTCTCGTGCGTGAATATCTCGCTATCCGCAATCTTCGCATTCATGACTGGCAAATCCCAAATCTTTTTCGTTGTCGAACACTTCTGAAACCCGGTGTCCCCTACCGCTGACCTTATTCAAACAGCCAAACAAAAAGGCCGCCCGGATAATAATCCCAGCGGCCTGTTCCTAAAACGCAAATGCACAAACGCCTGCGTGGCCGCTTTTAGCGAGCCCACCACCAGCCTTTGATGTCAATGCGCGAAATGTTCATGGCGATACTGTTATCCTTACCGTGCGTCGCTTGCAACTGGAAATTTGAAGCCTAGAGCAGAGCAGTAACATCCCTGTTAGCTCGATACGGCCAGTATTGTCAGCTTGGCTACTGAACGCAATTCAGATTGCGTCTGCTAAGCGGTTTTAAATGACGGAGATGCGCCAGAATAATCAAACTGATAGATAGAGCAGCCTCAGCCTCGGCTGAAACTGCCCTCGTTAAAGCATTTCCAGCAAAAGTGGGAATCGGTTTTGCGTTCGGAAATGCGTAAAAGCAAATAGTCACAGCGGTTCCAACGATTCAACATTGACTGAAACCGCTGTAACATCAGGACAATCCGAATTGTCGAGGTGTACCTTTACCGGCGAGCGGTAGGTATAACACCCGTTAGAAGTCATAACTTTATACGCGCAATATCACTTTAAGTATATCTTGTTTCTACTTTAGATTGCAATCATCTCACAACTGTTAATTCTATCGTTGCCCCTCTCTCTTCAACTGCATGAACGAGCTCCAACTTATGCGTGCGTCAAAAATTTTGCCTTGCGTCAAACGCAGAATTCGGATTCATTTCGCAAGCAAATCATTTACAATTAATCAATAAAAAGCCGCCCAAGCAGGCGGCCTAATGGGGACAACGATGAAAAATATCGATGCGATGGACAGGAGTATTCTGCAAGCGCTTCAGGAAAACGGTCGACTGACCAATACTGAACTCGCTGATCGCATTAATCTTTCCCAAACCGCAACCGCAGAACGCGTCAAACGTCTGACGCGCGAGGGGTATATTCTGGGCTATTCGGCGCACCTGTCGCCAAAGATGCTCGACCGCTCAATGCTGGTTTTTATCGAGATCAAGCTCGACCGCACTACACCGGAAGTCTTTGAAACGTTCTCTACTTTCACACGTGGCAACCCCGATATTCTGGAATGCCATATGGTTGCTGGTGGCTTCGACTATCTGATCAAAGCGCGTGTGTCCGATATGGATCATTATCGGCGTTTTCTGTCTGAGGCGTTGCTTTCGCTGCCCGGCGTGCGTGAGTCCCACACTTACGCGGTTATGGAAGAGGTCAAGGAAACCTCACATATCGCCGTTTGATCTGGTTACACTGACACTTTTATCGCACGAAACAGAGCCGTTTTCGCACCAAGATTCGCTTAGTTTGACGACGGTCAGGACAGTATTGCCCTACAGCATAACTCCTTACACTTGAATCAGTTTAAGGTAAAATTATGCTGTAAATATAGAGTGTTAGAGCGACCTTTGTGCGCCCAAGAGGGCGCACGGCGCTCTAGCGTTCTGATCCGCGCGCTATTGCAAATTATTATTTACGGGTATATACCCGCGTTATGTCTACTCCTTGTATCTGCATCCTTCTGCGTCAAGCGGCTCGCAAATCGTCAGCTATCTACGATGAAGCGCTGGCACCCCTTGGCATCAATATTGCGCAATTCAGCCTGCTGCGAAAAATCTCCCGCGCCGGTTCGATTTCGCTAACCGAGCTTGCCCACAAGGCGGAGCTTGATCGTTCAACGATGGGTCGCAACGCAAAAGTTCTGCAGCGCATGGGATTGGTTGAGCCTGCAGCAAGTGAAGATCATCGCGAAACCAGCGTCACACTCACCGACGAAGGACGAGATATTGTCAGACGTGGAGCGCCGCTGTGGGACAAAGCACAAGACGAAATAGAAGCGCGGCTTGGTGATGACGGTGTTGAACAATTGCAATCGCTACTCCGCGCCATCTCATGACGCTCTGCTCCTTTGACTGAATTGACTACAAACAATGACAGGAACCTGCATAGCCGATAGATGGCGAGCGGTTCCGCCTTCCAATATGCGGCTGGCCGTAACCCAGCTCGAACTCGAAAGCGCCGAAAATGATTTCAGCCAGCCTTGCCAGCTTTCTTGCGCAAAGAAACATCCATTATGGATGGGTCGTCGCTGCTGTCACCTTCCTCACCATGCTGGCAACAGCTGCGGCAATGGGATCGGCGGGCATATTAATTGAGCCGCTTCAGAGTGAATTCGGCTGGACCAACGCGGATATTTCATTCGCGATGGCTCTGCGTCTCGTTTTGTTCGGGCTCATGGGACCGTTTGCAGCTGCTTTCATGAACCAGTTTGGTCTTCGACGGGTGGTCATGGCTGCACTGATCATGATCTCACTAGGCCTTGTAGGCTCGATTTTCATGACTGAGCAATGGCAGATGGTTGCACTTTGGGGTGTCGTCATCGGACTTGGCACTGGCATGACAGCCCTCGTGCTGGGCGCGACCGTTGCCGCGCGCTGGTTTGAAAAGCGCCGCGGCCTCGTCGTCGGCATGATGACGGCCAGTAACGCCACCGGACAGCTTATTTTTATGCCAATTCTGGCCAGCGTGAGTCAGTCGATAGGTTGGCGCACGTCGCTCACAATTGTCATTTCGTTCTTGCTGGCAGCGCTTGTGCTGGTCCTGGCGTTGATGCGTGACAATCCAGCGGATGTCGGACTTAAGCCTTACGGACGAACCGCGCCAATGCCTGCACCGGAACCAAAAAAGCAGTTTGGCTCCATGCTTATCTCGCCGCTGGTGACATTGCGTGAAGCATCTTCCACCTCAACCTTCTGGGTGCTGTTCATCACATTTTTCGTCTGCGGTTTTTCCACGAATGGTCTGATACAAACGCACTGGATTGCACTTTGCGGCGATTTCGGCATCGTACCAGTGGGTGCAGCAGGTATTCTGGCCGTCATTGGCGCGTTCGATCTGATCGGCACTATTGCTTCTGGCTGGCTTACCGACCGCTTCGACAATCGTTGGCTTTTGTTTTGGTTCTATGCCCTGCGCGGCCTATCGCTCATCTATCTGACGTTCACAGACTTCACACTTTACGAACTTGCACTCTTCGCCGTGTTCTATGGCCTCGACTGGGTAGCCACTGTACCACCTACCGTAAAGCTTGCCGCTGAACAGTTCGGTCCTGAAAAAGCCGGTATGATCTTCGGTTGGGTATTCACAGGCCATCAGGTGGGTGCGGCCGCAGCAGCAGCCTTCGCAGGCTATGTCCGCACCGATTACGACAGCTACACACCTGCGCTTATTCTGGCAGGTGCCATGTGCTTCGCTGCGGCGGCGATGGTGTTCCTCATCAATCGCCCTTCCCGCCGCCCTATACTTCAGGCGTCATGATACGCTAAAGCATGTCGAGCTCAAATGGATTCATTTGAGCTCGACATGCGACAGTTAAAAGAATCTAGAGCGAGCGCCATGGGTGCGATTAAGCGCGACACGCTCTAGATTTTCTGCCCTTTCTGTTCAGCGCCAAAACACCGAGACTGATCAGAAGGGCAGCGGTGGTGTCGGTCCAGCCCGGCACTTCTCCGAGCAACAGCAGAGCCAGCACCAAAGTTGCCACCGGAATAAGGGCAGATAAGGCCGCTCCCGCTGCTGTTCCCAAAAGCACAACTGCACGGTTAAAGGCGAAGACACCGAAGGCTGATGTCAACACACCCTGATAAAAGCCCTGCAAAGCAATATCGCCCCAAGCGGTTTCGCCAATGCCTTTTTTCAGGAACAGCACATAGATTGGCAGAAACACCAGCGCAGACGTCACGGCGGCAATCGCTGTAGCGTGAAGCCCGTCCATGCCTTTCCTGCGAAAAACCATCACGTAGATCGACCAGACCAAGGCTGCTGCAAAAAACGAGAGGTGTCCTATCATCTCTTGCCCACCCAATTGCGACAAGCCGGCGATCAATCCGCTTCCAATCAGGATCAGCACCACCCCGGTCCAACGGGATAACGCCAGACGCTCCTGAAGCAGAAGGACACCGAGAATAGCAACGAGTGCTGTCATCAGGCCGGGGATAAGCGCAGCCGCATGGGACGCGGGAGCAAACTGCAACCCGTACACAGTCAGAAGCGCATAGGGAAAGCCAGCGCCAGACGCAAGAAGCACAAAGCCAAGCGGCCCCAATTGTCTAAAGCCGAACCCTTTCGCAAAGACGACCGGCAGCAGCACCAACCCCGCCACACCGAAGCGCAATGCAATAATGTCCGACGGCATGAGTGCTGTTTTAAAGCCAAAGCGGGTCAGTACGAACGAGCCCGACCAGACGAGGACGCCCGAAAGCCCCCAAAGCAAGCCCTTTATCGTATCGTTTGCTGAAACTGGAATAGTCGAATCGGTGGTGGCAGTCATATTTGCTTTGCTCTGATTCATGAATAGTTGGGCGACTATTGCAGAAACAGTGAGCGTAGGCGGCACGGATAAGTCAAATATGAGGTATTAGAAATTCTTATGCCGCTTTGATATTTGCATCTTTGGCGATAACGCAGAAACTATCGATCAAATGCCTTACCGGGCTATCGGCACGATAGACAATATAGACCGTTCTGAATGTCGGCGGATTGAGTTTGATCGCTCGCAGATCATGCAAATCGGAACCCGGTAAGCTGATCTCCGACAACAGCGTCATGCCAATGCCATGTCGCACCATTTCGAGCACAGTGGCAACATCCCGTGTTCTTACCTGCTCGCTTCGCG
This sequence comes from Brucella sp. HL-2, assembly GCF_025846885.2. Lineage (NCBI taxonomy): Bacteria > Pseudomonadati > Pseudomonadota > Alphaproteobacteria > Hyphomicrobiales > Brucellaceae > Brucella > Brucella sp. HL-2. Next base: position 73,635 of record NZ_JAOYTK010000015.1, read on the forward strand.
CCCCCCCATCCGCATGAATGATACGATCAAGGATCAACTCGCAACCCGCAGCCGCAATCAACTGTCGATCTCGCAGATCGCGTGGGGCAACCACATCCCGCCGCATGAAGGGGTCGTCACGTCGACCGACCACGACCAATTCTTCCTGCCCTACTTCAACCGCTTCCAAACCGGAAAATGGCAGTGACGTAATGCCAATATCAGCAATGCCGTCACTCACCCAAAGGCTTACATCCTCGTGTCCGCCTTCAAAAGTGCTGAATTCCACACGCGGATGGAGCCGCAAAAAAGTTTTGCGCAGATCAGGAACCACATATTCCAGCTGGCTGGGAATGGCAGCCACGCGCAGCCTGTCAGGCGCATTGGTGACCATCTTGCGTGCCTGAGCTTCTATCCGATCCATAGCCGATAGAGCACTGCGCGCATCATCAAGAATGGTCTGCCCAAAAGCGGTCAGCATCGCACCGTCGCGTTTGCGGGCAAGCAGATCCAGTCCGAGGATTTTCTCAAGCGTCGACAGCGCCTGACTGGCCCCTGACTGGGTCAGGCCCAGCTTCCGTGCGGCCGCCCCCACACTGCCGGTTTCGGCTACCGCTTCGAGCAAACGCAACTGGACGAGACTGATCTTCATGGCTTAGCTTCCCAATGCCGCATCGCCCCAATCGGCACGGCGCGCCCAACGGAAAAACTCACCGTCCCGCTTGGTGACAAGACGCTCTTCAGCGCTTCCATCTTCGATGCAAAGTTTCAGTGCCACCTTGCCGCCGCCGACACGCGTGGGCGCAATCACCCGCGCTGATGCAGCAAGCGACCGATCACGCGTCGCAGCCAGATAGATGAACTTCTCGTCTTCCCATGGCACTTCGGCATCTTTGGTCAGACGATGAATGCGGGAGCGAGCAACCCGGCGCGAAAAATGGCACCAGTCGGGTGCAATCAACGGGCATTCGAGCTGATGCGTGCAAGGTGCCGCAATATATGCACCCTGTTCAATGAGCGCCGCGCGTGCGTCGAGAATACGCTGCCAGCCTGCAGGAGTTCCCGGCTCTACAATCACGAAAAGATGGCGGGCTGAAGCCCATAGCCGTTCGACAAGCGCCTTGCGATCATGAGGTGCCAGCTCGTCAAGAACATAGGCGATCGTCACAAGATCAGTTTGCGGAAAATCAAGCTTTTCCTTGACCAGATCGCCCGCGCGCCATTCCGTTTCAAGACCCACATTTTCCGCAAGCTTGCCGCCCACTGCACGAATCGCAGGGCTTGCTTCGATCATGGTCGCCGATGCGAGATCGGGCCAGCATTCGCGTGCAGCCCAAAGTGCGGTCCCCGGCCCACAGCCTACATCAAGCATAGTCGTCGGCGCAAAGTCTGGGCACACTTCCGCAACGCTTTCAAAACTTGCGCGCACTGCCGCATAGGTCGCAGGCAATCGCGCAGCAAGATAGGCCTTAGCGGCAAGTTCGTCAGAAATATGCAGGCGACCATCGCGTGTTTCCGCGCGATAGCGCCGCGACAAAACCTCAGACGCGCGCTTGAGGTCGGCCAGAGCCACTCCTTCAAGCGTCGTGTCTACAGCCTGACGCAATAGTGATGGCAATTCCATCGCAGATCAGCGCTCCAGAACCTGCTTTACGTCGACCAGATTGGAACGAACGCGCAGGATATAAAAGCCCATCGTGGTCAGATGTGACGGTGTAAACCATGCATCCGGGCTACCGTTTGAAACAATGAACGGCTGCATATCGAGCGCCGAGCGCAACTGCCGTTCCATTTCATCCCATACGCCATCAAGATGCTTTTCAGCCAGGACCCCGCGGAAATCCGAATGGGCAGCGCGCAAGAGGCCGTAATAGGCATAGAGCTGGCCATAAGCGAACCAGAAGCGATCATCGGCGCGCGTATCAAACCAACCAGCATGATAGTTCTCTGCACGGTCCTTGAGGATTGCTGAGGTCGAACCCAAATCGCTCGCAATGCGATCGACAAACTGGATCAGATTGTCGGCGCGCGCGTCAAACGTGGCCTGACAGTTTTCAAGACGCGTATTGAACGAACGTAAGTCCTTGATCGCCGAGCGATAATAGCTTGGCGTCGGTGTCTTTGGTCCAAACGGGCTCAGGCCAAAATACCAGGCATCTTCGGCAAACTGCAGATTGCCACGCGCCTTTTGCAGATCTCCGTCGATTTGGGATGTGCCACGCAAACGGCCAATATTGTCTACCAACTCGATAGCCGTACGGCGTACGGCTGCATTGATGCCGCGCTGGAACGATGCCTTGTTATCGAGAAATGGCGTGCGATCCCAATCGATTCCAAAGAAACCAACCTTGTAGAGCAGCATGGAGGAAATCCACGCGTTCTGGTTCACGTTGAAATCGGTGAGATCAGCTGCGACTTCAGCAATTGCGGAAGGCGAACACTTACGCGCAGTCGATGGAATCTGCGCGGCCTGCATCGGCTGCGACTGTGACTCCGTCGAGGTTTCGGACTGTGTGTTTGTGTCGCCGTTACCAGCGGCAGGTGTCGTATCCGTACCACCAGCGCTATTTTCGGAAGGTGCTGGCGTTGCCGGTTCGGGCGTTGCAGCCAATGGCGCAGGTGTCTTCTGCACTTCCTCGCCGGGTGTCACTGCCGTCTGATAGCTGTACTTGGCTGGATAATCAGGATTGAAGTTGGTCCAGACCTGCGTTTGCCAGATAAAATAGATATAAAGACCGCCCAGTCCAATTACGGCCACGGCGATCGCAACTTTCCACAAATTTCCCAGCTTAAGGAAAAGCCGCCATAAACCGCCGAGCGGTACTGCTATCAAGCGGGCCAATGCCGCGATAAATCGACCAAGGAAGGAGAAAACGCCCCGTACTGCATTCCACACCGTAAAAATTCCTTCCTCTTGCCTGCAATTGCAGGCTATTCGACATTTTAGATTGTCCGGGTCTTATCCGGCAACTGGCCCGAAAAGCCGCTGACCACTGATCAGCATATTCTGATTAGCTTCACACATCTCAAATAGAGTGCGGCAAGCTTTTCGACAACCTTGAACCAGCCTGTCTCTGACTTTATCGCGTGTTTTCAGCGCTCAAGGGTTGAAACAAGATGCCCCTTGCGTAACATGGCGCCACTTCGCACTGCTTCGGCTTACAAAGCCTCATCTGCAGAACCTTTTTGACTGACGGTCCATAAAAAACGAGTACAACACACCCCAAAGTCGCAATCAGAAATATTTTCGCCGCAATGGTACTTGATCGGCGAAATCTTTGGTGTTTGCTAAAAGCCGGAACCGGAAAAACAATCAACCGTCAAAACGGCCCGGTTAATGGAGAGAGAAATGAAGTCCACTTCGACGTCCACCCTCAAGTATGCCTTGAGTACACTAGCCTTAATGACAGCTGTGTTCGCACTGCCGGGCACCAGCTTCGCGGCCGAACCGGCAAGCTGCTCCACCGTTCGCTTTTCCGATGTGGGCTGGACCGACATCACTTCGACCACGGCGGTGGCTACTGAGATTCTCAAAGGTCTCGGCTACAAGACCGACATCAAGGTTCTTTCCGTGCCAGTGACCTATGCGTCGCTCAGCAAGAAAGACATTGATGTGTTTCTCGGCTACTGGAACCCGTCCATGAGCGCCGATCTCAAGCCTTATCTGGATGACAAGACCGTCGAAACACTCCGCACCAATCTGACGGGCGCGAAATACACCCTCGCCGTACCAAAATATGCCTATGACGAAGGGCTCAAGGACTTCAAAGACATCGCCACTTTCAAAGACAAGCTTGGTGGCAAGATTTACGGCATCGAACCAGGCAATGACGGCAATCGTCTGATCCTCGACATGATCAGCAAGGATGCATTCGGCCTGAAGTCGTTTGAGCTCGCTGAATCGTCAGAACAGGGCATGCTTGCACAGGTCGGCAAGAGCGTTCGCGGCAAGGACCCGATCGTGTTCCTCGCCTGGGAACCACATCCGATGAACAAGCGCTTTGAAATCGCCTATCTGACCGGTGGCGACGATTTCTTCGGCCCGAACCTTGGCGGCGCCAAAGTCGAAACCAATGTCCGCGCAGGCTATGCGCAGGAATGCCCGAATGTTGGCAAGTTCCTTACCAATCTCGAATTCCAGCTCGAAATGGAAAACGAGATCATGGGTAAGATTCTTGACGACGGCGAAGATCCAGCAAAGGCCGCAAACGCTTGGCTCAAGGCAAATCCTGCTGTTCTCGACAAATGGCTCGACGGTGTGACCACTGCTGATGGCAAGGAAGGCCTGCCGGCTGTGAAGTCGGAACTCGGCCTGTAATCTTCAAAGCCTCGGGCCGCGGATCACCGCGGCCTACTCATTTGTGGGTAAATATCCAGAGCAATTCCAGCAAACGTACGTATCGGTTTTGAATTCGGAAATGCGTAAAACAAACAGAAAAGCACGCAGCAGGAGACATGATCGTTGAACTGGCTGACGGACTATAAGATTCCAGTCGGACCAACCGCAAAGTCGGTGGTCGATTGGCTTACGAACAATATGGGTGGTTTTTTCGATACGCTGGCTGCGATCATGCAGTGGCTCATCGATGGATTGTTGTACTTGTTACAGCTCCCGCATCCCCTCGTCTTGATCGTCATTTTTGCAGTGATCGCCTGGTTTATCCAGCGCCGTATTTCGGTGGTTATCCTGACGATTATTGGCTTTCTGTTCATCATCAATCAGGGTTATTGGGATGGCACCCTCAAAACACTGACGCTGGTTCTGTCGGCCTGCTTTCTCTGTATGGCAATCGGTGTACCGCTCGGGATTGCGGCCGCCCATCGTCCCACCCTTTATGCAATCCTGCGGCCAGTTCTCGATCTGATGCAGACGCTGCCGACCTTTGTGTATCTGATCCCGGCCATCGTTTTCTTTGGCATCGGTATGGTACCCGGCTTGCTGGCCACTGCGATCTTCGTTCTGCCCGCACCCGTACGGCTTACACATCTCGGCATCTCATCGACACCATCCTCGCTGATAGAAGCAGGCGAAGCTTTCGGGGCGTCCCGCACTCAGCTTCTCTGGAAGATCGAACTGCCTTATGCCATGCCGCAAATCCTCGCCGGCCTCACCCAAACCATCATGCTGTCACTGTCCATGGTGGTGATTGCAGCACTTGTGGGCGCTGATGGGCTTGGTGTGCCTGTGGTTCGCGCACTCAATTCGGTCAATACCGCGCTGGGCTTTGAATCAGGTTTCGTCATCGTCGTGGTCGCCATCGTGCTCGACCGCATCTTCCGCGCCGGACGCGAAAAGTAGGAGAGCAATCATGACGATCATCGCCTTGAAAGATGTCAGCATCATCTTCGGCAAGAATGGCGATAATGCGCTTGAACTGGCGGATCGCGGCGCTTCGCGCTCAGAAATTCAGGCAGAAACCGATCTTGTTTTGGGCGTACATGACTGCTCGCTCAATATTCAGGAAGGCGAAATTCTTGTCTTGATGGGCCTTTCGGGCTCGGGAAAATCCACCCTGCTGCGCGCCATCAATCGCCTCAATCCAATTTCACGCGGCAGCGTTCTGGTGCGTGACGGTGAGCGAACGATTGACGTGGGCAAAGCCGATCGCGGCACGATGCGGCACTTACGAACTGAACTCGTCTCGATGGTATTTCAGCAATTCGGTCTGTTGCCTTGGCGCACGGTCGAAGAGAATGTGGCTTTCGGGCTGGAAATCTCCGGCATGCGTAAGGACGAGCGGCTTGCACAGGCACGCAAGCAGCTCGAACTGGTGGGCCTGCAAGATTGGGCCACGCGCAAGGTGAGTGAACTTTCAGGCGGCATGCAGCAGCGTGTTGGTCTCGCCCGGGCCTTTGCGACCGGCGCACCGATCCTGCTTATGGACGAGCCCTTCTCCGCTCTCGATCCGCTCATCCGAACACGTTTGCAGGATGAACTTCTGGCTTTTCAATCACGGCTTAAGAAGACCATTGTCTTCGTCAGCCACGATCTTGATGAAGCCATGAAGATTGGTAATCGCATTGCCATCATGGAAGGCGGACGGATTGTCCAATGCGGCACACCGCAGGAAATCCTGCTACAGCCAGCAGACAAGTATGTCGCCGACTTCGTCGCCCACATGAATCCGCTGGGCGTTTTGCGCGCGGGCGATATCATGACGCCATTTGACCGTAATGCGGCACCTCGTCCGTTTGCGGCAACCACACGACGCGAAACGCTCATCCGCGAGTTGATGGGTGCCGTTGCTGACAGCGGCGGTGATGTGGGCATTGTCGAGAACGGCGCGATCATCGGCAAAATTGCCGCCGACGACATCGTGCGCGCGCTTGCCTGGCACCAACAGCGAGGGCAGCATTAGAGTGCATCCCGAAAAGTGCGAAGCGGTTTTCGGAACACGATGCGCGTAAAAACAAATGGATAGAGCATTTCCAATGACTCAATCAAAACAGGAAATGCTCTAGAGTGCCGTGCACCCTCTTGAGCGCACAAACGTCGCTCTAAAACAATGTCTTCAAACAAAAACGCCGCCCCAAAAGGACGGCGTTTTTCTTATCGAGACAATGGCTTTAAGCCTGAGCCGCCGCGCGGGCTGCAGCACGCGCTTCAACACGAGCACGGATCGCATCAACATCCGCGCGTGGCGTGGCTGCAAAAAGCTTCTTCGTGTAGTCGTGCTGTGGATTGGTAAAGACCTCTTCACGAGGCCCATATTCAACCACTTCACCGAAATACATCACCATCACATCGTCAGCAATGTAGCGCACGACCGAAAGGTCGTGGCTGATGAAGACATAGGTCAGGCCAAACTCTTCCTGCAGATCGGCAAGAATATTGAGCACCTGTGCCTGCACCGACAGATCGAGCGCCGACACTGGCTCATCCAGAATGAGCAGCTTCGGGTTGAGCATTAATGCGCGAGCAATAGCAATACGCTGACGCTGGCCGCCCGAGAACATGTGCGGATAGCGATTGAAATGTTCTTTGCCGAGACCAACCTTCAGCAGCATTTCCATCGCTTTTTCACGACGCTCGGCAGCTGACATCTTGGTGTTGAGCAACAGAGGTTCTGCCAGCACATCGCCGATCTTCTGGCGTGGATTGAGCGAGCCATAAGGGTTCTGGAACACGATCTGCACCTTCTGGCGCATCTCTGCTGTCAGTCCGTCACGGGCAATGTTCACATCCTGTCCACCGATCAGCAATTCGCCGGATGTCTGCGGATCAATCATGGTGAGGATACGCGCAAGCGTCGACTTGCCACAACCCGATTCGCCAACGATGGCGAGGGTCTTGCCCTTTTCGACCTTGAAGCTCACACCTTTGACGGCGTGAACAACCTTAGGCTTGCCGAAAAGACCGCCGCCAACATGGTAATCGCGCTTGATATCGCGCGCTTCGAGAACGATCTCGCTCATCACGCTTCTCCTGCGACACTATTTTGAAGAACAAAGTCAGAAACCGTCGGCAGACGGTCGCCGGTCGCATTTTCAGGCAGAGCCGAAAGAAGAGCCCGCGTATAAGGGTGCTTTGGCGCGGTGAACAACGACAATACGTCGGAATCCTCCATCTTGTGCCCCTTATACTGCACGATCACGCGATCCGCCGTTTCAGCAACAACGCCCATATCATGAGTGATCATGATCAGGCCCATACCGTGTTCGACCTGAAGACGCATCAGCAGATCGAGAATCTGCTTCTGGATCGTCACATCGAGTGCAGTGGTCGGCTCATCGGCAATCAGCAGCTTTGGATTACAGGCAATCGCGATAGCGATCATGACACGCTGGCACTGGCCACCCGACATCTGATGCGGAAAGCTCTTCAGACGTTCCGCTGCATCGCGAATACCGACCAGTTCAAGCAGCTCGACCGCACGAGCGTGGCTGGCCGCACCGTGAAGCCCCATATGTCGATTGAGAACTTCCTCGAGCTGATAGCCGACCGTAAAACACGGATTGAGGCTGGCAACTGGCTCCTGGAAGATCATCGAAATATCGCGTCCGATGATCTTGCGACGTTCCTTGTCGGACATTGCCAGCAGGTTTTGGCCATCAAATGTCATGCTGTCGGCAGTAACCGTCGCCGTCTTGGGCAACAGGCCCATGACTGCAAGCATACCAACCGACTTGCCGGAACCCGACTCGCCAACGATCGCCAGCACTTCGCCCTTATCGACCGAGATATCGATGCCATCGACCGCCTTGAAAGGACCAGTCGATGTATCGAACGAAACCGTGAGGTTCTTGATATCAAGCAAAGCCATCGATCAGCTCCTCTTCAGTTTCGGATCAAGCGCATCGCGCAGACCATCGCCGATCAGATTGATCGCGAGAACTGTGATCAGGATCGCAAGACCTGGGAAGGTCACAACCCACCATGCGCGCATGATGAATTCGCGGGCTTCTGCAAGCATTGTACCCCATTCCGGTGTTGGTGGCTGCGCACCCATGCCCAGGAAGCCGAGAGCTGCAACGTCAAGAATGGCGTTGGAAAACGACATCGTGGCCTGAACAACCAGTGGTGCCAGGCAGTTTGGCAAAATGGTCTTGAACATCAGACGCAGCTTGCTTGCACCTGCGAGCTTGGCTGCCGTCACATATTCGCGTTCCTTTTCAGCCATGACGGCTGCACGGGTCAGACGCGAAAAGTGCGGAAGCAGAACAAGCGTAATCGCAAGAACGGCGTTGATGAGGCCCGGTCCGAGAATGGCAACCAGAACCAGTGCCAGCAATAGCGACGGGAACGCCAGAATCACGTCCATGATACGCATGAAAACCGTGTCCACACCGCCGCCGAAATAGCCGGAGATGAGGCCGATAGTGATGCCAAGGCACATCGAAATGATGACAATGACAAAACCCACGAGCAGCGAATACTGAGCGCCATAGATCAGGCGGGATAGCATATCGCGGCCGACAGCATCTGTACCCAGCAGAAACTGAGTGCTTCCACCCTGCTCCCAGAACGGAGGTGCCAGCATGAAATCACGAAACTGCTCCGATGGATTGTGCGGAGCAATAAGAGGCGCCAGAATTGCCACAACGACAAGCGCCATAAATACGAAGAGACCGATGACAGCGCCGCGATTGACGCTGAAATAGAACCAGAAATCTTTCAAAGCACGGATTTTTCCGACTTCGTTCACGGCTTCCGGCTGAATTGCTGAGTGTGTCATTATACCCTCACTTGTGCCGGATACGCGGATTGATCAGACCGTAAAGCAGATCGACGACCAAATTCACGATCATGATAATGAACGCTATGATCAGCAGTCCGCTCTGTACGACCGGATAGTCGCGACGCGAAATGGAATCGAGCATCCATTTGCCAATTCCGGGCCATGAGAAAATGGTTTCCGTCAGGATAGCACCCGCCATCAACACACCCACCTGAAGGCCGATTGTCGTGATGACTGGGATCATCGCATTGCGCAGCGCATGCAGACCAATGACACGGCGAATCGGCAAGCCTTTCGCACGTGCTGTACGGACATAATCTTCACCCAGAACTTCCAGCATCGCCGAACGCGTCTGACGTGCAATCACCGCAAGCGGGATGGTTGCAAGCACGATGGTCGGCAGAATGAGATGCGAGGCAGCAGAGGCGAAAGCGCCTTTTTGCCCCGACAGCAGACTATCGATCAGCATGAAGCCCGTGACTGGCGGGAAGTAATAGAGCAACGAGATGCGGCCTGAAACCGGCGTCCATTGTAGCACACCCGAGAACAGGATGATCAGCAACAAGGCCCACCAGAAAATCGGCATCGAATAGCCAACAAGCGATATGCCCATAAGGCCCTGATCGAACCAGGAGCCACGCTTCACAGCAGCAATGACGCCCGCTGGAATGCCAACGAGAATGGCGACAATGATCGCACAGACAGCAAGCTCAATCGTTGCCGGGAACAGGGCAAAGAATTCCACCAGAACCGGCTTCTTCGTAACTAATGACTGGCCGAAATCGCCGTGCAGAAGGTTCCAGACATAATTGAGATATTGTTCCCACAGCGGACGATCAAATCCGAGCTGGGCCAATAGCTGCGCATGGCGCTCGGGGCTGACGCCGCGTTCACCTGCCATCAATAGCACCGGGTCGCCCGGCAATACGCGGACGAAGGCGAATGCAACGATCGTGATGCCGATAAACGTCGGAACCAGATAGAGGAGTTTGTTTAAAATAAAACGAAACATACAAAAACTCCGACCGGGTGCGGAGAGAACCTCCACACCCGGCCGCTGGTGTTGTCAGATTTTACTCGGAGATATCGACATCTTCGAAGCGATAATCACCAAGCGGGCTCTGCTTGAAGCCCGTGACCTTAGCAGACATCGGCACAAAGACAGTCGAGTGAGCAATGGTGTTCCAAGGAGCCTGTTCCTTGAAGATCACCTGAGCTTCTTCATAAAGCTTGACGCGTTCTTCATGGTTGGTCGAAACCTTTGCCTTCTGGATCAGGTCTTCGAACGGCTGGTAGCACCACTGTGCGCGGTTGTTCGAGCCGAGACCGGCGCAACCGAGCAACGTACCGAGGAAGTTGTCCGGATCGCCATTGTCACCGGTCCAGCCGAGAATGACTGCACCGTCGCGGTCCTTTTCGCCAGACTTCTTGAGGTATTCACCCCATTCCATCGAAACGATTTCCGCGCTGACGCCAACCTTGGCAAAATCCGACTGCATGAGTTCAGCAGTACGACGTGCATTTGGCATGTAAGGACGGCTGACAGGCATAGCCCAAAGCTTCATCTTCAGATCCTTGACGCCAGCGGCTTCAAGAGCCTTCTTGGCAGCTTCAGGATCGTACTTGTCGTCTTCGATCTTGTCGTTGTAGCTCCACATTGTCGGTGGGATTGGGTTCTTAGCAACCTGTCCCTGACCTTGGAACACTGCATCAACGATTGCCTGCTTGTTCACAGCCTGGTTGAGGGCCTTGCGCACTTCCGGCTTGTCGTATGGCGGAACGAGCGTGTTGTAAGCGAAGTAAGCGATGTTCAGACCAGCCTGTTCATCAACTTTGAGATTCTTGTCGGCCTGAAGGTCCTTAATGTCTGCTGGAGCAGGATAGGACATCAGGTGGCATTCGCCAGCCTTAAGCTTCTGCGCGCGGACTGCAGGATCGGTGGTGATAGCGAAAACCAGATCGTCGATCTTCGGCTTGTTGCCCCAATAGTCCTGATTAGCCTTGAAGCGAACGACAGCGTCCTTCTGGTAAGCCACAAACTGGAAAGGACCAGTACCAACTGGAACCTGATTGAGATCGCTTTTCTTGCCGTCAGCAGCGAGCTTGTCGGTATATTCCTTCGAGATGATCGAAGCGAAAGGCATCGAGATGTTGGCGAGGAAAGCAGCTTCTGAACGGTTCAGAATGAACTTGACGGTATTGTCGTCAACCTTCTGAATTTCCTTGATCAGCGAACCCATTTCCATCGAATCGAAATATTCGTAGGAAATGCCAGCCGTATATTCGTGCCAAGGGTTTTCCTTGTTGCCCATACGGTCGAAGGAAAGGATCACGTCGTCAGCGTTGAAATCACGGGTTGGCGTGAAATAATCGCTCGAATGGAACTTAACGCCCTTACGCAGGTGGAAGGTGTATTCCTTGCCGTCTTCCGAAACTTCCCAGCTTTCTGCAAGGCCCGGTACAACTTCGGTCGTGCCGTTCTTGAATTCTGCAAGGCGGTTATAGACCGGATGCGCGGACGCATCGAACGTGTCACCACCGGTGTAAGCTGCTGGATCGAAACCCTCAGGAGATGCTGGCGAGCAATATACAAAGGTCTTTGCCGATGCCGCGCCGCTCATCAGAGCGACAACTGCCGTTGCCGCCAGAAGTGTTTTATAGAATTTCATTTAGTGCCCGCCTCCACGGAAATAATATTGCGCGCACCCTAAGCGCGCAACCTGGCCTTATCGAAACGCTTGCCTTGTCACATTGCAAGCGCAATTTTTAGAATCCCGTCATATTCTCAACCGATTTTGCCCCAAATTATTAGATTTCTATTCCACGATAGCGCTAGGTTTTAGAAAATTGCGCTAACTGCCGTCGAATTATAATAATCTTCGCGCTTAAAATATATACAAAACCGTCTCATTAGATGCCTCGCAGCGGACTAAGCTCAGCCAGATTCCAAGCTACTGCCATTCAAGCCCTATGAAAAAATGCTAGCTGTTACTAAAGCCGATCGCCCCTCTACAAACAAAGATCGATCGGGCTCTGTACTCCTGCATTCTCACCAGCTATTAACTGGTGAATTATTGTCATGTTTGAGCCTGCTTTTATGCCCGAAGACCAAAGCCCTATTCGCCCCACGACTCCGCAAGCCATTCAGTTAGCTAAAACGCTGATGCGAACCTCCCGCTATGGTGCACTGGCCGTGCTTGACTCGGTAACAGGCAGACCACTGGCTAGCCGTGTAGCGGTCGCCACGGACGTTGATGGGACGCCTGTCATTCTTGTTTCAGGACTGGCAGCACATACGCCCGGGCTGATCGCTAATCCGGCCTGCTCATTGCTATTGGGAGAAGCCGGCAAGGGAGATCCACTCGCTCACCCTCGTATCACGCTCCATTGCACGGCATTCAAGATTGAACGAGATTCAGCAGACTATGCACGTACAAGGCGGCGCTATCTAAACCATAACCCCAAGGGCTCGCTGTATGTCGACCTGGGTGATTTCGTCTTCTTCAGGCTAGTTGTAGAATCTGCCAGTCTCAACGGTGGTTTCGGCAAAGCATTCAATCTTAGCCGTACCGACCTTATAAATCCGTCCGAAATAGCCGATGCCATTGCCTCATCGGAGCAGAGCGGCATTGATGACGCCAATAGCAAGTACGAAAAAGAAATCGATTTGCTTGCAAAACGTCACAATCATGCGGCGGGTCGCTGGAAAATAATGAGCCTTGACCCCGATGGCTTCAATCTCTCAAGTGGCGATCATGTCATTCGATCACATTTTCCAGTACAGGCCGATTCTAACGGCGTGGCACTGGAAATATTGACAGGTGTGCTGAAAACCCGCCGCTGAAACAAAACCTCGACAGTTTTGGGACAAATTTATAGTTTTTTTAGGCGGTAAATATAAGCAAGCCCTTTTCAATTTCTCCGTATAGTATTAATTTTAAGGTGCCTTCGACAAATGTTGCGCGGGCATTTTTTTAACCTAATGCTGTCTTACGGGGGTATGACTGCAAATGACCAATGAACATAATTTTTTTGATTTAATAGAAAATGTAGATGAAGCGGCTGATTTTCTTTCAGCTCTTGCTAACAACAAAAGACTACTCATTCTGTGCAAGTTACTTCACAATGAAATGTCTGTTGGTGCTTTGGCAAAAGCAATCGATCTTAGCCAATCAGCGTTATCTCAACACCTCGCAAAACTACGGGCACTTGACCTCGTATCGACGCGACGTGATGCGCAGACAATTTATTATATGGTATCCTCACCCCACATTGAGTTGATGTTGTCTACGCTTTCAAGTCTCTATATGAGTCCTGTTCCGCGTCGACGTGAATTGGCGGCTGTCATACATCAATAACGCACATCCATGAGGCATACGTCGTGCGATGAAGGAAGAAGAAACCGGATCGCACGGCGTTGTCGTAAGAATTTCTGATTCTGGCGATGGTCGTTTATCCCCCTATACGAATATTCGTGAAAAAGACCTGGTTGGTCGCCAACAGCGGTTTATTGCTGAAGGCAAAGTCGTCCTGAATGTCCTATTTTCTGCCCATGCGCGTTTCGAAACAGAGTCTCTGCTCGTTCTCGACAATCGTCTAAATGGGTTACAAGAGCAATTCAGGCATTTGCCAGCAGGTGTAACAGTTTATTCTGTGTCTCAATCCGTCATGGATGAGGTCGCAGGGTTCCACGTCCATCGCGGAATTCTTGCCGTTGGACGACGTAAAGCCCAACCCACGCTTTCCGAAATGATTGACCGCTTACCAGAAACGGCGCTCGTGGTGGTTTTGTGCGGCATTTCCAACCATGACAATATCGGCTCTATCTTTCGTAATGCGGCCGCATTCGAAGCTGATTGCGTCCTCCTTGACGAAACCTGCTGCGACCCACTTTATCGAAAAGCAATCCGCGTTTCTGTGGGTGCCACGCTGAAGATGCCCTATTTTCATGGATCATCCATTGAAGAAATTATCAGCGCTCTACAGTCAGCCAATTTTGATATATTGGCGTTGAGCCCTTCGTCTGAGATGAACATTTATCAGGCACCACACCATAAGCGCCAAGCCCTGCTTCTGGGCACTGAAGGAGATGGTCTACCTGACCATTTGTTGACACGACTGACTGGCGCGCGAATTCCTATGTCCAAAGAGTTCGACAGCCTGAATGTAGCAACGGCATCCGGTATCGCCCTCTCCCGTTTCAGCCGTTTTAGTTGAACCTCCGAGAGCAGTGCGCCCTAGGGTCCAGACTCAATTGAGCCACCATGTGACGATGGCAGCGATATAGCATGTGGCTGTAAAGTTCAGCATGAGCTTGTCATATCGTGTCGCGACCCTCCTCCAGTCCTTGAGGCGG
>NZ_JAOYTK010000016.1:0-82127 GCF_025846885.2 Brucella sp. HL-2
CACGGGCGGTCGAGCTCCGCCTGGGCAAAATACGCCGAGGCTTTGCGCAAAATCTCATTCGCCTGACGAAGCTCGCGGTTCTCCCGCTCCAGAGCCTTCAACTTCTCCGCCACGTCACTCGGCAAACCTGCGCGCTTGCCGCTATCGGCCTCGGCCTTCTTCACCCATTCATGGAGGGTATGCGCCGAGCAGCCGATCTTGGCCGCTATCGATGATACTGCCGCCCAGCGTGATGAATGCTCGGCTTCATGTTCCGTCACCATCCGAACGGCGCGAGCACCGACTTCAGGAGAAAATTTGTTCGTCGTCTTGCTTGTCATAGACCCTATTTCTCACGAGTTGGGGTCTCCGGCAAACCCGGTGCGGTTCAAACCTTTCAGTCATTGGCTTTCAAGAAATTGGAGGCTTCGTGCATTACACCAATAGGGTGTTCCCAGCGATCCAACCAATCGATGCAACATCTGCATCGAACCTGTCGTCCATAGTATTAGTGGCAGCTATGACAACGTTTTCGCCGAAACAAACAATGGTCTCTACAAGCTCACAGTCATTCACCGGTGAAGCCCACAGGTAACTCCGACACTGTCGAATTCTCCACCTTTGAAAAAGGGGTCCACTGGAAATCGCCGGCGGTTTTTCGAGCCTTTCGGAATATCGCGTTCGCCGAAGCTGGGGCGCGGTATTGCGTCATGCTGGACGCGCCTACCACCGCCGGATAACTCAGATTAAATGGTCCCCAGCAAATCCAGCTTGCTTCATACATGGCATTACGTCTCAGCAGGGCTGATCCAGAACGCCCGCCTGTCATTAAAGTTTGGGGTTGCCACGATTTGTATGGATTTGGTCCAACCGACCAATGATCACTGCAATGCCGAAACAAACCGACCCAAGCCCGAACGATATAGTACCGAGTATCTGTCGTTGTGTTGACGGCGCTTCAACGATGAACAGCAGCCCAATCAGGATCTGAAGCACTCCGAGAACAAATACCACCGTTTTCATTGTATTCATCCGACATTGCTGGTCGGGAGTTGAAGCAGAGCGGTACCGGCTGCAAACAAATTCATGTTCGTCTCATTTGACAGCAGCGCAATCGAATTTGATGGCATCAATCTCTCCAGAAACGACATTATATTCACTTACCTGCAGGAGTGAGCAAACATAGATTTTTTCTTCATTCTGTAAAAAAACATAGTTTCCAGTAGCCGTTTTGAATTCATAGCCTTGTTCAGTAAGATCCAGGATCGTTGGCTTTCGTTCAGCGGCTGCCATGGAATTCATCGCAAGAGTGACGACGAGTGTAGTGAACAGGATTTTCATTTTATTACCATTAGAGAGTACGCTGGAATTGAACCGTCGTTAAAACGGATACCCGAAAGTACT
Source organism: Brucella sp. HL-2 (assembly GCF_025846885.2). Taxonomy (NCBI): domain Bacteria; kingdom Pseudomonadati; phylum Pseudomonadota; class Alphaproteobacteria; order Hyphomicrobiales; family Brucellaceae; genus Brucella; species Brucella sp. HL-2. The sequence goes on from NZ_JAOYTK010000016.1 coordinate 1,384, forward strand.
TAACGTTTTTTTCCATTCTGTCTAAAAAAGCAGTTAGTGCAGCGACCATCAACAAAACGCAATTTGATGTGGGTTTTATGCGGGCAGAATCCAACTGTCCACATGCCAGCATACGATTGAGAAGCTCTGTTGAAAGTTTTTTGTAAATGAAGTCCGTTGGCGATGTCACGTTAATGTAAAATGTGAGCAACAACACCCGCAGCTCCGACTTTAGTCAGTCGCTCCGGTCACGGCTTTCCACTTTGCCACTTGACGAAGCCTGTGCAGGTGGATAGCGAAAACGGTGCGGTTGTGATGGGGCGGAACAAACAGATTGCGCAAGGTTGAGAAGATTGAAACGAAGCATTGCAATCCTCCGGGAGATCGAAAACCTTGCATGGACCCTTCCCGTTTTCGTAGAGGCACATGAGAATTCTCGGCCCGGTTATTAAGCCCCTTGTGCGAACGATGTTCGATGCTTGGCATGATCTGCCGCTTTGCTGCACCATAGGAGCGTAGCTTGTCGGTGATCATACGCTTGGGTGGCAAGCCCTGCTGTTTCAACAGCCGCATCAGCAATCGCTTGGCCCCTTTGGTGTTACGGCGGGCCTGGATGATCTCATCGAGGACGTAGCCGCCCTGGTCAACGGCGCGCGACAGAGAATGTTTCTTGCCCGAAATGGCGACTACCATTTCATCAAGGTGCCAGACATCGTTGTGTTACGCCCGCTTGTGGTGCAGCCGACGGGCGTAGTCCGGACCGAATTTGATCCCCCAGCGGCGGATGGTTTCATAAGATACCAGCATCCCAACTGAGAACATAGTTCTGAAAATTGCCACGCAAAAGCGACAGGAAGTTCAGGCGAGATTTTGTTTTTTGGTGCGAAAGACGCTAAAATGCGCGTTGCCGATATGAGTAGTATAGAAGTTATCGCGAGCATGACGGGCACCGGTGTCGTCGACCGTCACATAGGCGGCTGACACCAGACCGATATGCAGAACCGCAGCATCCTCAGCGATAAAACCATCCAGGTTCCTGGTCAGCAGACGAACAACCTGTAGTTTCGAGATTTCCTGGCCTATATCGTTCAACAGCGTCGATAGTCGTTCCATCGTCACCTGGCCCTGTGCGTGCAGCATTAAACAGAACCGCCGCAGATTGGGTCCGTAGCCTCCGACGATTCCGGCAGGCAGGGGCACAAGGATTGTTTTGCCGTCCGGTGTCACCCAGCAGTCGCGCCGGTAGTGAATAACCTCAGCACGCAAAACCACATCCCGCACGTAACAGCTTTTGTAGCCCTTAAAGCGTGATCCAGTCGGAGCATTGGCACGAAGAACAACGTCACGGTCAACGCGTTCAACATCCAATTTTGGTCCACGAGGCTTCTTCTTGCCACCGCCGCTGTCGTGAACCTTCGCATCTGTGGCCTTGTCCATGCCTGACGGTTTGAACGGTGGCCGTGGTGGCAGGTTTTTCAGCCACGCAATCTCATCGCGAAGTAGTTGGTTCTCAACTTTAAGCTGGGTATTTTCCAGACGGAGCTCGTCATTCTCCTTACGGAGTGCTGAATTCTCAGCTTCCAGCTTCTCAAGGCGAACTTCTGCACGTTCTGCTTTCTCAACCAGACCCGTGACCAGACTGCGCAACGGATCAAGGCGTCATAGAGCTATCTTCTTGAAAAAGAACAATCAATCGCGCTTTAATCAATCTAAATGAGATTTTTGTTTAGCCACTCCGACACGTGGCTGGGAGGCTTATTTTTCTCAGAATAAGCGTGAAGGAGTCTTTGAAATGGCCCATCTTCATTGATAGGTACTATAGGACTATTTGGTTAAGAATGTCTACGTCTAACATGCTTAACTTCACGCACCGCCCTCGCTCGTTCTAATGCTGTATCTCCACCGTCGCTTAATAACTGCCCCGCCCTTTGAACGCTTTTCAGGAAATTGCTCAAAACATCCAGCCGCAATAATAATGCCATTTGCCGGGGATATCGCCTCGTGACGCGGCCAATCTGTGCGCCCTTTACAATGTGAGACCGTTTTGAAACTAAGCTGCGCATTCGAATATAACATTTGAGGATCGATCTACTTCAATCCAATAGCGTTGGACTCCAACCGGCTTCTCATCAATCCTATTTTGCGCCACCGCCAGCATATTCAGTTTAGCCCTCTGTTCGATACGAATGCTGAGTACGGGAAATTGCAGAGCGCTTATTGAGGGATGCCTGGGCAAGAGGCTTCAGCTTACGCCTTTACAACAAGTCGCTCATTGAGGAACGATGCCTACAAGATAACTGCCCGTTACAGGTGGCCGCCATAGCATGTCGCGCTCAAACGCATTCATTTGGCATTCGCGAACATGCGACAACTATAAAATCCAGAGTAAGCGATATGGGTGCGGTTAAGTGCGACACACTCTGGGCTCTCTGACTGCGTCAACAGAAGAACGCTTCCAATTCTGCCGCGACCAGCGCATCTTATGCATATTAGGCTACTTTACTATCTATCAGGTAGAAGACCGATTTTCCCACAAGTATTGTTCCCCGCATTGCTGATCTCGCTTGAATGCGGGAGAGAATCCCGTGATTCTGGAATGAAGGTCTGAATAGACTGCCGTCTATTATCTTTAATTCTCTTTAAATTCAGTTAGATAGGGTTATTTCGATTCCAATGGACATAGATTCCAGACCGGCCCACCAGCGATGCTAACTGTTAGTTAATATACGCCCCTTGCGGCAAAAAAAGAATCGGACATAATGACGGTATTTAGACGGCATTAGTTCCAGTGCCGTCACTAGGGATCCCAAGTCTATGAATATCGCAAATAATGCAGAGCAAGTGTCGTTTGACGACATGATATTGACGCAAGGGCGAGAGATCTCGCGCAAGCTCAATCTGCTGCGTCATGAAAACTTCCCGCCTGATGCGCGCAAAAACTTGCGCCAGTTTTCCATGGCTGAAGCGGCTTACTTCCTTGGTGTATCTCCGAGCAATCTGAAGAAACTGCACCTCGAAGGAAAGGGGGTTGATCCCATCATCCTTTCCGGCGGACGCCGTGCTTATACAATCCAGCAGGTTCAGGAACTCCGTCATTGGCTTGATCAGAACGGTCGTGCCGAAGTAAAGCGCTATGTTCCGCATCGTCGTGGCAATGATAAATTGCAGGTTATCGGTGTTGTGAACTTCAAGGGTGGCTCCGGCAAGACGACCACAGCCGCGCACCTGGCGCAGCATCTGGCGCTGACTGGCCACCGCGTGCTTGCAATCGATCTTGATCCGCAGGCGTCCCTTTCAGCGCTTCACGGCATTCAGCCGGAGCTTGATGAGTTCCCATCGCTCTATGAAGCCGTTCGCTATGACGAGCAACGCAAATCCATCCGCGAAGTCATTCGCAAGACCAATTTCCCGGGTCTCGATATCATCCCTGCAATGCTTGAGCTGCAGGAGTATGAATACGACACGCCGCTTGCAATGCAGAACGGCGGCGAAGGCAAAACCTTCTGGAATCGTATTGCGTCTGCACTTGCTGAAGTGGATGCGGAATATGATGTGGTCGTCATCGACTGCCCGCCGCAGCTTGGTTATCTCACGCTGACCGCCCTTTCAGCGGCAACGTCGGTTCTCATCACGGTCCATCCGCAGATGCTCGATCTAATGTCGATGTCGCAGTTCCTGCTTATGCTTGGCGATATCCTCAAGACGGTGCGTCAGGCTGGCGGTGCAGTGCAACTCGATTGGTTCCGCTATCTGATCACCCGCTATGAGCCGACTGACGTGCCACAGGCACAGATGGTTGGTTTTATGCAGAGCATGCTGGCATCCCACATGCTCAAGCATCAGATGCTCAAATCGACTGCGGTATCGGATGCAGGTCTTACAAAGCAGACACTCTATGAAGTTGAGCGTTCTTCCATGAACCGCGGAACTTATGATCGCGCTATGGAGGCTCTTGAGGGCGTTAATTCGGAAATTCGCGGGCTTATTCATGAAGCCTGGGGTCGTTAGACGGCAGTCTAATTCGGAAAATATGAAATAAAATCAGGCTTATGACTGGTTTGAGGATAAGAGAATGGCACGGAAGAACATTTTTCAGAGCGTAATGCAGACCGAAGAAGCGGAAGAAAAGCCCGTTTCTCCGGTCGAAAATGTTTCGCGTCGTTTTGGTGCTGCAAAGTCTCTCTCTGCGTCAATCGATGAGCTAGCCAAGCAGGCTTCCCAGAAGCTTGATGGTGAAACCATCGTCGAACTCGATCCTCAAGTTCTCGATGCATCTTTCATTGCTGATCGTCTGCCTGAGGCTGATGATCAGGAATATGCTGAGCTTTTGGAAGCTGTTCGTGAACGTGGACAGGATAGCCCTATTCTTGTGCGCCCTCACCCCGAGACCAGCGGTCGTTTCATGATCGTATTCGGTCATCGTCGGGCAAAGGTTGCGCGTGAGCTTGGGATCAAGGTCAAGGCCGTCATCAAGCCTCTCGCTGATCTTGAACATATTCTGAGCCAGGGTCAGGAAAACTCTGCTCGTGCCAATCTCAGCTTCATTGAGCGTGTGCTGTTTGCAGCACGCCTTGAGGAACTGCAGTATAGCCGTGAAGCTATTCAGGCCGCTCTTTCCATCGATTACCAGACCCTGTCGAAGATGCTGACCATTCCGCGCGCAATCTCCGAAGATATGCTCGTTGCTATCGGACCAGCGAAAGGTATTGGTCGTGACCGCTGGCTTGAACTGCGCAAGCTGATTGAAATGCCTGGTAAGGCTGATGCGGCGCGTGAGTTGATGGCAACCGATGCCTTCAAGGCAGCACAGTCTGGCACACGCTTTGAGCAGCTCTATGGTTATCTCAAAGGTTCGAACCAGAAGAAGCCAGTTACGAAGGCAGCTTTACGCCCCGGTTCGAGCTGGACTGCAGCTGACAAAAGCGTCAGTGCTACCATCAAACAGAATGGCAAAACAGCAACCCTGGCGCTCAGTGCAGCCAATGGTCCGCGTTTTGCTGAATGGATTTCGCGTAATCTGGATGCGCTTTATGCGTCATTCAGTGACGACGAGAAGTGAGTAAGCGTATCGGGTGAGGGCACTTATCCCCCACCTAATCAGCGTATCGTATAAAAGTGGAAGAGTGCAGGTGGTGGTCATCTGCATAATTTGACGAAGAGGAAGCAGCAGCAAAAGAAAAAGGCCCCCAAACGTCGCCGCGTGGAAGCCCTTCTCATTGGTTTAGCAGCTAGAGAATCGCAAATCTACGAATCACTGTCAAGTGTAATTAGCGTCATTTTGGCGGGTGGATTTCTTTTGCCTTGTGGAAGGTGAAAGAAAATGGAGTCTCAATTCGGACTGACGCCTTTTGGCAGTCAGCGGATGACGCACGCCTTGTTGGCAGGGCATCAAAAAGCTCGAGAAATCCCTCAGGGATCTGCTGCTGATAAGTGGCAGCTTCATCGCTGGCTGTGCGAAGGCAAAAATATCATCGGCATCAGTGATCGTTCTTTGGCGGTTCTGTCTGCTTTGCTGTCATTTTATCCTGAGAACACGCTGGTCGAAACCGGCGCTCTGGTGGTGTTTCCGTCCAACAAGCAGCTGGCCTTGCGCGCGCATGGCATGGCCGATGCAACATTGCGTCGTCATCTGGCAGCGCTGGTCGAGGCCGGTATCATCACTCGTCAGGATAGCCCGAATGGCAAACGCTATGCTCGTCGCAGCAAATCCGGTGAGTTAAAGGTTGCCTTTGGTTTCTCGCTTGCACCACTTTTGGCGCGTGCAGATGAGTTTGAGGCTGCTGCCGAGCAGGTCAAATCCGAGAAAATCGCTCTGCGTGAAATCCGTGAACAGCTGACTTTGCTGCGTCGCGACATATCAAAGCTGCTCGATTATGCAATCGAAGCATCGCTTGTTGGTCCATGGGATGAACTCAAGGTCGAGTTTCGTGCAGTTGTCGACAGCATTCCACGCCGTGCAGAGATGCTCGAGCTGACAACACTCGTCGCAAAACTGCATGAAATTCGTGGTTCTGTTGATAAAGCTTTGAATAATAATCAAAAAGTTCAAAATCTGAGCGACAATGAATCCCAAAATGAGCGGCAGCTTAGTGAATCAAAACCAGATTCCCATTTTGATAGGAACGTCACAAAATCAGACACAGTTGCGATCACGACGATAACCGATTGCGCGATTAATGCCGGTATTTCTCTCGATATGGTTCTGCGAGCCTGTCCAGAGATAAGCACTTACGCATCAGTTCCGATAAGCCAATGGGAACATCTGATGGCCACAGCAGAGAAGGTGCGAAGCTTTATCGGCATCGATACCAAACTCTATGAAATGGCTCTGAAAATGCTTGGAAAGCAGAATACCGCTATCACAATTGCCTATCTGCTCCAGCGCTATAACGATATTCGCTCTGTGAGTGGTTATCTTCGCATTCTCACGGAAAAAGCTGCTGAAGACGCGTTTTCGGTAAAGGCGCTCATGGTCAGCGCTCTGCATATTCAACAAAGGCAACTGCAATGAATTGATACTTGCTCCTATGTCCTGATAGCAGTTGGAAACAGGATGAGGGGAATGTTGGCTCCGTCGCTGTGTTGAAACTTAACGAAGAGTTAACTTTCACAAACTGGTGATGGCCAAGCGAATAGGGGCTGATACGAACACGCCGATACGAACACCGGCCATGGAATTGTTATGTACCAAATAAGGTCTAGACATAGGCAATGTGATTGTATTGATAATCTGTTTTAAGAGTGCAGATCTGGTTATGGCTTAGGAGAAGAAAGTATGTATTTCCAATTGGGTAGCTTGATAAGCGCAAGCTTGATTTTTTTGACAGCGCCAGTGGCTGCCGAAACTTTGAAGGTCCGTGATATCACCAATAAGCAAGAGATATCAGAACGTGCCGCTGATTTTGAGAACGATCTCAATCAGCTTGGTATTGCAGCAAAGCTGAACTGCAATCTGCTCATTGGAAGTCAGGGCGAATCTGGCCACGAAAGCTTCGGTGCGATTTGCGATATGAATATTTCGGGCAAAAAGCCCACTTCCATAATGCTGTGTAACGATATGATGATCGGCAAGCTCACCATCAAAGCTTTCGGCTTTAGCGAGAATAAAAACGAGCTCGCTGCCTTTACCGAGATGAACTGCCAGCCAGGTGGCTAATGCTAACCATGAACCCTCCGGGCACATTGCGTTATCGCTGATAATGCAGGAACTTGTTTCCATGTGCTCTGGGGGGCGTGCTTATTCTTATAAAGAAGGCTCTTCTGCCAGATCTGCGTAAACGAGATAACGAAGCGGACCTTGCGTAACAGCATCAAAGGGATAGCAGGTCGCAAGAACCAGATGAGAGCCTGCCGCGTGAACATCGATCTGGGCTTCATCCCAGCGCGTGACAGTCATCTGAGTGGCGCGATATGTATATGTTTTGCCGTCATTGCGGGTAACGCGGATAAGGTCGCCTTGCTCAATATCTTTGAGAAAAGCAAAATGCGTGTCGCGATGGGCGGCATAGACTGCGGTTCCCTGTTCACCAGCTTGCGGTGTGTTTTGCAGATGGCCCGGACCAAAAGCCAGGGCTTGTCCACTTGCACCATTAAGAGCGATTGCTGACGCAGCCAGTCGTGGTGCCTCGATACGCGCTACCGGCCATGTGTCCGCCCATGCCCAGGGCTTAACCTTTTCACCTGTCGCAATGCTCTCGGAGAAAGCGCGCTCAAGAAGAATTTGAGCCGCATAAGCTTTGGCATGAATCCAGAGGCCTTGACCGAGAAGAAAGAGGCCGCAGACCATAACAGCGATCGAAAGAAGGGCGAGGGGGGAGCGCAACCAAGCGCGCTCCTTTGCCTTTGAGTTCTGTGCTACGATGACACTCATCATGCATTCTCCTTGCGGCGTGAAAACCAGAAGATGAGAAACCCAATCAACAGAGCGACCGATCCCTGAAGCATATTAAGCGTTGCCGGAGTTGCGGTTTGCGGCAGAGGCGTTGCAGGGGCTGAAACATCGGGCGATGCAGGACGATCATTGCTTCGAGCCAGTATCTGCTCCTGACCTGCATCGGCATGATCAAGCACATTACGGTCAGCACGGATACCAAACAGCGCATCAAAATCCCATCCGGCAGGAAGTTGCAAAGGAATGTCTGCACGGGTGAGGCGGGTATTCGCCGGGCGGGTTGGCGTCTGATCCACTGCAACAAGGCTTGTAAGACGCGTTACCAGATGATGCTCAAGCGCAAGGTTGAGGATACGCGTGTCGGCTGCCAGTCCTGTAATCTTGCCAAGCTTCATGTCCACCTCAGCATCATCGATCTTGCGACGGGCCCAGATCTTGGAAATGCCTTCGGCGGGGCTTGCCGCATCAAGCGGTAAGGTCACTGTCCATGGGCGTCGTCCGACTGTACCCTCAACTGTAATGGTGCCAATTGCCTGTTTTGTGCGTGCCACAATCACCAACGGTTCGCCCTGATAAAGGTCAGGAAGAAGGCCTGGCGTCAGATAGACACCCTCTTGCGAGAAGCCGGCCTTCACATTGGTTACAACTGGGTTTTCGAGCTTAGCAAACAGTTCACGCATACGCTCGTCGACTTCTTCAACCGAGCCGATATGTGTAAAGGTGCCGCGACCAAGTTCAGAGGCCTTGTTCATCAGATAGGTGTTGGGCGCTGAGCCAATACCGACCATGAAGAGGCGGGAGCGATCCCGGCGCGATGCGATGACATCAAGCATTTGCTGTTCGTTGCTAATCTCGCCATCGGTCAGAAACACGATCTGACGCAAACCGTCCTTTTGGTGGCTGTCATCAAGAGCCGCGTGCAATGCGGGCAGCATTTCTGTTCCGCCGACCGCGTCAAGCGTGGCCACATATTCGCGGGCATCGGTAATATTGAGTGGCGTAGCAGGAACGGAGTCATCAAATACCTTGGTCAGAGTGTCATCGAAACGAATGACGTTGAAACGGTCGGTGGGCTTTAAGCGGGAGAGGGCATAATCGAGACTGGCTTTGGCCTGCTTGATCGAGGTTCCGCCCATCGAACCTGAATTGTCGATAACAAACACGATTTCTCGCGATTGATTTGCAGCGCTTTTGACAACCGGCGGCGTGACATAGGCCAGCAAATAATCGTCATTTCCAACACGTTCGCGAAACAGGCCGACATTGGGCATAGCGGTTTCAGCTGCTTGCCATTCGAGAACGAAATCGCGATCGGCTGTGGCCTTGCCATCCAGAACAATCTTGGAGGTTTGCTCATTCTGACTGTCGATTTTGATAGGGTGATAAAGGCTCTTGATATCGGCGGACGGGAAACCAGGCTTGAGATTGACAGTGATCGTCACTGGATTGGTGCGGTCTTCGCCCGGCATCACGAGAGGCGTTTCAATCGCTCCATTGTCGGGACCATGGGTTGGTTCCGTTTTCTGCTGTCCCCAGCCACTTTGAATGTCTGCGGTCTCAATGATCGGGTCGCTGTTATCGGGATTATAGCGCGGCGCGACAACGAGCGGCACGCGGAGCGAAAAGCGATTGTCGCTCAGGCGGACTGCCTGCTGATATTCGATCTGAATGACGACTTTTTCATTTGGGCCGAGATTTGCAACCGCATTGGTGAAGATGTTGGGGCGCTGCTGCTCGATGAGAGCTGCCTTCTTGCCCTCGCTTTTTGCCTTCTCGTAGATTTCACGCGCCGCCTGCTTTTCCTTGATATCGGCGACGATAACCTTGTCACCGACAATCATCTTCAGGGAATAGACCGCACTCTCTTCGGGCAGAGGGAAGACATAAAGCCCTTCGACCCAGCCGCTGGTCGGGTTTTCAAAAACCTGACTGAGACGGGCGCGAGCGGTGGGGCCACTGACATCGATATCGAAATCGGTGGCAAGTCGTGGCGCTTCGACATATTGGCCTGCTTCACTGCTCTGAAGCAGAAGGCTGCCGCTTTGCATGGCATTCGGCGTTACATAGGCCGGCTTTTCCGCGCGGGCCGCAGCCACGTTGAGAAGCGAAAGAACAACGGCCAGAATTGGCAGTATCGTCATATTCACAAACCAGATGAGTTTGCAGAACTGCGAGAGGCTGACTGCCCTTGCGTTGTTGTGGGAGTGTTTGATGGCAGGCGACATTGTGCGCTCCTGTATCGATCGGATAACTGGACACAATTTGCGCCGGAGTGCTGTTTCCTCGCCAGCGTAAGCTTTGCCAAGTTTTGTCCGTAGTTTGCCGCAAGCCACCTTGCCGGTTCTGGCTTTGTGTGGAATTGTGAAGGAAAGTACGGATCCAGGAAGTTTTCATGTCTCAGCACGATGCGGTTTTGCCCGATCAATTGAATCTCCGCGTTGCTGAACGTGTGCGCGAGGAAATCGCGCGGCGCAGAATTTCACGCCAGCATCTGGCGGATGAGGCACGTATCAGCCTATCGACGCTTGAAAAGGCGCTTTCCGGGCACCGGCCTTTTACGCTTGCCACTATCATCCGGCTTGAGCAGGCAATGGGATTTGAACTGCGCGATCAGGCGGAAACAGAAAAGCCAAAGCCAGCCGCTCCTCATGGACATGCGGCGGAAGAACTTGGCGCTTATTCGCGCGCCGCCGTTTCCTGGCTGGAAGGAACGTTTCTCACCTTGCGTCCGTCATTCGGCAATCGAAGCGACATCTTCGCCTATTGCACGCATATCAGCTGGGACGCTGAGAATACGCATCTCAAGTTTGAGGAGCGCGAACGCACCGATACGTCGTTTTCGCAGCAGGGGCGTGTTTCAGTGCCGCATCTTTCGGGCCATGTTTATCTTGTGACCAATACATCCGGGCAATACCGGATGGCGGTTCTTTCGCGCCCAAGTATTGCGGGCGAAATGTACGGCATTCTGACAACCTTGCGTGCGGGGCAGGGAGCACAACTGACGCCTGTATCGGTGCCTTTGGCGCTTATTCCAATGAAGGTGTTCGAAACGCCGGTTTTTGGTCGAATAACCCCGGCAGATCTATCTTATGGCCAATATTCCAGTTTTATCAACAAAACGCTCGGCGATGGATATGCAAGTTTCGTAACGTCTGAATAGACGCGGCTCTGACTTGCTTTAACTATTATATATACCACTAAACATATTGGGTTTAATGTTTCCAATTGCGCTGATTTCTCTTAAAATATTGAAATAGCAACAAATTATCGGAAGCATATTTCCTTAATTATGTTTAAATATCCGCCTTGCCTAATACAAAAAATACCTCAATATTATTTTGCCGACCACAGCTATAAATTGGAGGGGTATAATGAATAACCGCATTATTGGACCAACCTTTGTTACTTTTCTTTCCAGTACCGCAATTATTACAATCAGTAGTTTTATACTGAAGACAGATCCAGCTTTGGCGGCCTGTTCGTTTACCCCCACATCTGGAAACGACACATATATCTGCGATAGCGGAACATCAGTGGGCGGTTTGACTGATACGAACGGCAATAACACCTTGCTGTTGCCTTCCGGTGGAAGCGGAACAGTCAACGGCAATGTCACATTCGGTGCAGGAACAGACCGGATAGAGGTTCATTCCGGCACGATAGCCGGCAACGTTATTCAGGGCGACGGCGCGGATGCGTTTGTGATTTCCGGTGGAACCGTCACCGGTAATATCCAGCAGGGCCTCGGTATTGACGATTTCCGCATGACCGGGGGCGAGATTGGCTCGCTCAATCAGGGTGATGCGCTGGATACGTTCTTCATGTCTGGCGGCAGAATTGTCGATGCTTTTGATGACGGTGATTATGCCGTGATGACGGGTGGCCGCATCGGTCGCGTCAACATGAAACTCGACAACAATTATTTCAATATGTCCGGCGGCACCATCGATCGCAATCTGGTGGCGGGGTTTGGCAATGATACGATCATTATTTCCGATGGCATGATCGGCGGCAATATCAGCGTCAGCGGTGGGACGGACAGTGTCACGATCACTGGCGGGACGGTGGCCGGTGACGTTCTTATGAGCTTCGGCAATGACCAGTTCACTTGGAATGGCGGCGGCATTGTCTATGGCAATATCGATATGGGCGCGGACAGCGATACGGTTGTGCTTGCCAATCTGACAGATGCCAATATTGGCGCAACCAAGCGCCTGACCGGCGGCGACGGCGTCGATGCACTGACATTCGATAACGTCAAGACCGGCAAGGTTGGTCGGTTTGACAGTTGGGAGACGATCAATCTCACCAACGACACCCGCTTGACTTTCGACACGACCCTCACCTTGGGCGATGCCGGAACAGGCACTGGAACGCTCAATGTCGATGCTGCCAGCACGATCTATGGCGGTTCTGCACAAAGCGGCATCAATGCGTTTTCGCCCAGTCAGCTTGCTTCGGTTTTCAATACCGGACGCATCGATCTGACCAATGGTGGCTCAAGCACAAGCGATACCTTCACCATCAAGGGCAACTATACCGGTCAGAACGGCCTTCTGTTCGTTGATACTGTGCTGGGTGCCGATGCATCGCCATCAGACAAACTGGTCATTGATACGGGTAACGCATCCGGCTCGACCGGTATCGTGGTCAACAATGTTGGCGGCGCTGGCGCATCTACCGTCTCTGATGGCATCATGGTTGTCGAGGCGCTCAACGGAGCAACGACAACTGGCGGTGCGTTTTCGCTTAACGGACGCGTAGCAGCCGGTGCTTACGAATATTTCCTGTTTAAGGGTGGCGTTTCCGCCAATACCAATGAAAACTGGTATCTGCGCTCGACGCTGGTCAGCGGCAGCCAACCTGCCCCTGTTGTTCCGGAAGAAAACCTGACGCCTGAAGCGCCGGAAACTTCCGCGCCTCCACCAGCACTGGAACAGCCGCCAGCACCATTGCCGATCGATCCGAATGATCCCGATCCCCAGGATACGTCTGCTCCGGTAACGGAAAACTCGCCTCAACCAGAGGCACCTCCGGCACCACCTCCTGCTGAGGCTGCAAATCCACCGGCCACCTCCAACGGGCAGGCAGCAACGCCGCAGATCGGGTTTGAAGGGGCCGTCCCGCCATCGCCGGGGGCCACGCGTGTGGAAGGCGATGTCGTTCCGCTCTATCGCGTCGAGGTGCCTGTCTATTCCGCTTTGCCACCGGTCGCCTATCATCTGGCACTCACGACGCTCGGAACATTCCATGAGCGCCGTGGCGAACAGGATCTTCTCAGAAGCGGCGGCTATCTGCCTGCGACCTGGGCGCGTTTGTTTGGGCAGGATATCGATACGAAGTGGAAGGGCACTGTTGCACCGGGTCTTGATGGCAAGCTCTTTGGTATTCAGGCTGGTCAGGACCTTTGGGGCCGTGAAACAGAAAGCGGCCATTCCGACCGCTTCGGCCTGTTCTTCGGTTATACCCGTGTGACAGGTGATATTACAGGTCAGGCGCTCGGCTGGAATGATCTTGCTGTTGGCGATCTGGAAATGACCGGCACCAGCTTTGGCGGCTACTGGACCCATATCGGTCCGCAAGGCTGGTATCTCGATGCCGTGCTGATGGGCACATGGTATGGCGGCGATGCAAGCTCGAATGCGGGACAGAGCATTGATATTGATGGCCATGGCGTGACGGCTTCGCTTGAAGGCGGCTACCCGATTGCGCTTAGCGGAAGCTGGACGCTGGAACCGCAGGCACAGCTCATCTGGCAGAGCCTTTCACTTGATGATCAGGCAGACCGTTATTCATCGGTATCGTTTGATTCAGACAATGCCTGGACCGGGCGCATCGGAATGCGTCTGCAGGGTGCTGAGGATACATCCATCGGCAAGCTGCGACCCTATCTGAAGGCCAATCTCTGGCAGAACTTCTCGTCCGATCAGACTGTGCGCTTTGCCACCGATCCGATTGTGACGGACCTGAAAGGCACGTCTCTGGAAGTTGGCGGCGGCCTGACCCTCGACATCACCGAGAAGGCAAGCCTTTATGCGACTGCCGATTACACCACTAATCTCGGTGGCGAACGCAACCGCATATGGGAAGGCAATATTGGTTTGAATGTGAAGTGGTGAGAAGTTCAGTCGCACCCTGTGATTTAATGCGGGCCGCGGCTTCGTTAACCGACTTGCTGCGGTCACATCCGCGTGATAGTTGCGTCTCCTGCAAAACCTAAAGCATGTCACCCAAAAGTGGGAACCGATTTTGGGATAAAGACATGCTTGAAAACAAAGACTTAAAGCCGTTCCAGTTAAGACTGAATCGTTGGAACCGCTGTAACTATTTGTTTTTACGCATTATCCTACGCAAAACTGCTTCGCACTTTTGCTGGAAATGCTTTCAAGCGTGTCATGCGGATATGATGAAATGCGACACGCTTTAGGAGCACGCCATGGAACGACTGATCGAACGCAGCCTTTTCGCCAGTCGCTGGCTGATGGCACCCATGTATATAGGCCTCGCTTTGGCGCTGGTCATTCTGGTGTGGGTTTTCATGGTCGAGCTATGGCATTTAGCTTTGATCATCCCGTCAATGACGGTCAATGATGCGGTTCTTGGTGTGCTGGCACTGATCGATCTCAGCCTTGCCGCCAATCTTCTGATGATCGTGATCTTCGCAGGCTATGAAAATTTCGTCAGCCGCATGGATCTCGCCGATCACAAGGACCGCCCTGATTGGCAGGGTGAAGTCGATTTCTCGGCGCTTAAGCTGAAGCTGGTTGCTTCAATCGTTGCGATTTCCGGTATCCATCTTCTCAAGGTCTTCATGGATGTCGCCAAATACTCCGCCGATCACATCAAATGGATGGTCATCATTCATTTGGTTTTCGTGATTTCCGGCGTGCTTCTGGCTGCAATGGACTGGATTGCCAATCACGGCAAGACGCTGAAAAAATCCAAGGCATCGAAAGCGCAAGCCTAGGCTCAGGACCCATTAATTTAATGGAAATGGTGTGAGACCATTCGTTTGGATACGAGGAAAAAAGGCGAAGGAAATGTGGTTCATTTTCGAGCCTTTTTGACAAAGTAGCCGAGCGGATGGGCCACATCCTCCGGACACCGAAATGAACTGGCGATCCGCTTCGTCAAGCCGCTCTAACGCGGGAAAACACCCCCGTTCTTCACGCCTTTCCTTGCATGTCTGGTCATTTCAGGTGCCATTTTCATCAAATTAATGAGTCCTGAGCCTAATCATGCAGTGATTGCGTCGGCTTCGCGCAGGCGATAACCGACGCCTGTTTCCGTCAGAATATAATGCGGCTGATCGGGAGATTTCTCGATTTTCTGGCGCAACTGGCGGACATAGATGCGCAGATACTGCACATCGGCCGCCGGTCCCCAGACATGACTTAGAATATATTGATGCGTCAGCACCTTGCCCGCGTGCTGCACGAGCAGGCGCAGGATTTCATATTCCTTTGGTGAGAGCTTTATCTCTGTCTCATCCAGTTTGACGATGCGCCTGACCAGATCGACCGACAGACCATCGCTTTGAAACACCGGCTTTTCGCCCTGCTGATGCAACTTGTGGCGCAGAGCAACGCGCGTTCTTGCGGCCAGTTCCTTCATGCCGAAAGGTTTTGTCACGTAATCGTCGGCCCCCGTTTCGAGAGCCCGCACGATGCCTGCCTCATCGGTACGGCTTGAAAGAATGAGGATCGGCAGCGTCAGCCCCTGTTCGCGCCACAAACGCAGAAGCTCATGGCCGTCCGTATCCGGTAGGCCAAGATCAAGCAGCACAAGATCAGGCTTTTCGCTGTCCAGAAGTGCCGATGCTTCGCGCGCGTTGGTCGCTTCGACCACGGCGTAACCTTCCGTCGTAAGTCCGACCCGCAGCAATTTGCGAATGGGGGGCTCGTCATCGACCACCAGAATTTTGGGCTTGGGGTCGTTCATATGGTGCTGTCCATTTCTTGAGCTGGCAAGGGTATCGCGATTGTAAAGCGAGCACCCGAACCGTCAGCCCTGTTTCCAGCCCGAATGGTTCCGCCCATTGCTTCGGTGAAACCACGCGCAATGGAAAGGCCTAAGCCCGTTCCTGCCTGCACGTGATCGCCTTTGCGAACGCGATAGAATGTATCGAAAATCCGTTCAAGATCGATCTCGGGAATGCCGGGACCCTGATCGCTGATTTCAAGCGTCACACGGCCACGTTCGACATGTGCTTTAAGAGCGATTTCTGAACCCTGCGGCGCATATTTTGCAGCATTATCCAGCAGATTGAAGAGCACCTGCTCGAACAAAACCGCATCAAGCCTCACCATGGGAAGGTCGGTTGGCACCGCCACCTGAACTTTATGATGCGCCAAAATCTTGGTGGCACGATGAAGCGCTGTACCAACAATATCACCGAGATAATACAGCGACAGATTGGGTTCCATGGCGCCCGATTCAATCCGTGTCATGTCGAGTAGATTGGCAATGAAGCGATTGAGCCGCTCGGATTGTTCTACAATGGTCGAGAGCAATTCAGTGCGATCGTTATCCGGCAGTGAACCAGAATAGTCGCGCAATGTGGTTGCCGCACCCATGATGCCCGCAAGCGGGGTTTTAAGATCGTGTGATATGGAGGTGAGAAGCGCCGAACGGAGCTTGTCGGCTTCTGCTGCAAGCTTGGCGCGTTCAACATCGCCAACAAGTTGCACACGCTCAATGGCAATGGCTGCCTGATCACTGAGCGCTTCAAAAAGTCGTTGCTGTTCTGGCGTAAGAATTGGCCCCTGCCGATCATTGTCGAGGCCGATCACGCCAACAGATGTCCGCGCAGTTTTGAGCGGAAGATAAAGCCGTTTGGCGCCCGGCAGGGTATCAGCCCCGCGCCCGGCTGGCAGTTCATGCTCCCAGGCCCAATGCGCTGCTGCAATATCAGCATCGACAAGACTGTCATCGGGCGGATAGCCCGCGCGAACGGCGATGCTTTCGCCTTCCGGCAGCAGGATGACGACCCGTACCTTGAGCATGGAGGCTATCTGAAAGGCGGTCGCCCAAAGCACATCGTCGAGTGAGCCGGTTCCCGCGAGCTTTTTGCTGAACAGATAAAGGTCTTCCGTCATGTGTGCACGCTGGCGTGCGGCCGTGGCCTGTCTCTGGACGCGGCTTGCCAGATTGCTGGCAACGAAGCTTACAAGCAGGAAGAATGACAGCGCCACCACGCTTTCGGGATCGGCGATGGATAGCGTGTAGAGCGGGGAGAGGAAGAAGAAATTATAGGCAAATGCGCTTAAAACCGAGACAAACAACGCTGGCCATAGACCAAGCGTGACCGCAACACCGAGAACACCGACAACGAAAACCAGTGCGATGCTTCGCACATCGAGAAACTGATCAAGCAGAAGCCCGACACCAAGCGCGCAGGCTGTAACAAGAGATGCTGCGAGATAGGGCTTAACGTCGTATCCGGTTGAATGGCTGACGGTTTTAATGCTGCGGGCGGAACCGGCATTGTCGCGGTCAGCGGCAGCAGTGATATGAACGTCAATTGCGCCGGATTGGCGGATCAGTGCATGGCCGACCGAGCCTTCGATTGCCTCACGCCAGCGTGGCTTGGCCGATTTTCCGGCAACAATATGCGTAAAATTATGCGTTGAAGCATAGCGCACCAGCTCTTCGGCAATGCTTTGGCCGGGAATGATGATGGTCTCGCCGCCAAGCTGCTCGGCAAGTCGCATGGTTGCCGCAAGCCGATCCTTGGCTTCATCGGAAAGACTGGCGGAACGCGGCGTCTCGATGTGAATGGCAGCCCAGGGCGCACGCATTCGGTCGGCAAGCCGCCGGGCATAGCGGACCAGTGAAGCACTGTTTGTGCGCTGGTCGACCGCAACAAGCACCCTGTCACCGGCAGCCCATGGCCCCTGTATGGCATTGGCGCGCATGTGGGTCAGCAATTGCTCGTCAACCCGCTGCGCTGTGCGGCGAAGTGCCAGCTCACGCAAGGCAGTTAGATTGCCGGGAGAGAAATAGTTGCGGATGGCGCGTTTTGCGGTTTTGGGCAGATAGATTTTGCCCTGATCGAGCCGCTTGATGAGATCATCCGGCGTGAGATCGATCAGTTCAATATCATCGGCCCGGTCGATGATGCTGTCGGGCACGGTTTCGCGAACGCGAATGCGGGTGATCTGAGCCACCACATCATTGAGGCTTTCGACATGCTGGATATTGAGCGTGGTATAAACATCGATCCCGCGCGCCAGAATTTCCTCGACATCCTGATAGCGCTTGGGGTGACGGCTGCCCGGCGCATTGGTATGGGCCAGCTCATCCACCAGAACCAGTTGTGGCTGTCTTTTAAGGATCGCGTCAATGTCCATCTCATCGAGCCGATGGCCATGATAGGAAATTTCGATGCGGTCGATGATTTCAAGCCCATCGACGAGAGCTTCGGTTTCCTTGCGCCCATGCGTCTCGACAACGCCGATCACGACATCAACGCCGTCAGCCTTGCGCGCGCGCCCGGACATCAGCATTTCATAGGTCTTGCCGACGCCGGGAGCTGCTCCCAGAAATATCTTCAGACGGCCACGCGTTTCGCGCTCTGCCTGTTCAAGCAGCGCATCGGGGGAAGGCCTTATATCGCCAAGGCGAAGATCGTCCGATACCAAGCGTTGTTTCCTCAACATAAGAAGGCGGCGGGAAAACCCGCCGGTAGAGCGGTTCCAGTTTTAGCAGAATCGTTGGGACCGCTCTATTTCTTTGTTTTCACGCATTATCCAACACAAAACCGCGATGCACTTTTGCTGGAAATGCTTTGATCTACTCTAGTTACTACTCGTTCTGTCCAGAACAAGATTGAGCTTCAGCACATTGACCACCGGCTCGCCCAGAAAACCAAGTTCGCGCTGTTCGATCTGCTGTTCGACGATACCGCGAAGGCTTGCTTCATCAAGGCCGCGCGCGTTGGCAACACGTGGCACCTGAAAAAGGGCTGCTTCCGGCGAGATATGCGGATCAAGCCCGCTTGCCGATGTTGTGACGAGGTCCATCGGCACCTCAGCGTTGGGGTTGCCCTGTTTGAGCGCATCCGCATCGGCTTTGATGCGTTCGATCAGTGCCGGATTGGTTGGCCCAAGGTTGGAGCCGCCGGAACTGGCTGCATCATAACCTTCCTTGCCTGCCGCAGAAGGACGGCCATGGAAATAGCGGTCGCCTGCAAATTTCTGCCCGATCAGTTCGGAGCCGATTACCTTGCCGTCTTTCTCGATCAGGCTGCCATTGGCCTGTTGTGGAAAGATGGCTTGTGCAAGACCGGTCATGCCAAGCGGATAGATCAACCCGGTGATGACGGTAAGAGCAACGATCATGACGAGTGCTGGACGAAGTTGTTTCAGCATTTTCTAGTTCCTTAAACCAGACCGAGGGCAACTATGGCAACATCAATGGCCTTGATGCCGATGAACGGAACAACGACACCGCCAATTCCATAGATCAGCAGATTGCGAGACAGCAGCGCACCTGCTCCAACGGGCTTGTATGTGACGCCCTTCAGCGACAGTGGGATCAGCGCGACAATGATGAGTGCATTGAAGATGATCGCCGAGAGGATCGCGCTTTGTGGCGTTGCAAGCCCCATGATGTTGAGCGCGCCAAGCTGCGGATAGAAGGCGAGGAACATCGCCGGGATGATCGCAAAATACTTCGCAATATCATTGGCAATCGAGAAGGTCGTGAGCGCGCCGCGCGTCATCAGCAATTGCTTGCCGATCTCGACAATCTCGATGAGCTTGGTCGGATCGCTGTCGAGATCGACCATATTACCGGCCTCTCGCGCGGCAACCGTGCCGGTATTCATGGCAACACCGACATCGGCCTGCGCCAAGGCTGGCGCGTCATTGGTGCCGTCGCCGCACATGGCCACGAGCTTGCCTTTGGCCTGTTCCTCACGGATGAGTTCGAGCTTGTTTTCAGGCGTTGCCTGCGCCAGAAAATCATCGACACCAGCTTCCGCAGCAATTGCAGCTGCGGTCATCGGATTATCGCCAGTGATCATTACCGTGCGGATACCCATACGGCGCAATTCAGTGAAACGCTCGCGGATACCACCCTTGACGATATCCTTGAGGTGAATGACGCCAAGCAGGCGTCCATCCTTGCTGACTGCCAAAGGCGTTCCGCCGGTTTTGGCTATGGTGTCGGCAATGGCTTGCAGTTCATGGACAGTCTTCTCATCCGATGTTGTATGTTTGAGCACGGCATCAACCGCGCCCTTGCGGATTGACGATCCATCAATATCGACACCACTCATCCGGCTTTGTGCCGTGAAAGGCACGAAACTGGCATTGAGGCTCTGCATATCGCGGCCGCGCATGTCGTATTTTTCCTTGGCCAGCACGACAATGGAACGGCCTTCCGGTGTTTCATCGGCGAGCGAGGCCAATTGTGCGGCATCGGCAAGGGCCAGTTCATTCACACCGCTAACCGGCATGAAAGCGGTTGCCTGACGATTGCCGAGCGTGATTGTGCCGGTTTTGTCGAGCAGCAAAGTGTCAACGTCACCGGCAGCTTCCACCGCACGACCAGACATCGCAAGCACATTGAAGCGCACCAGACGGTCCATACCGGCAATGCCGATTGCTGACAGAAGCGCGCCGATTGTGGTGGGGATCAGCGTTACGAAAAGAGCCACCAGCACGATGACGGGGATATAGCCGCCCGCATAGGAGGCAAAGCTTGGAATTGTCACGACGGCCAGAACGAAGATCAGCGTCATGCCTGCAAGCAGGATGTTGAGGGCGATTTCGTTTGGCGTCTTCTGGCGTTCAGCGCCTTCGACAAGGCTGATCATTTTATCGATGAATGTCGAGCCCTGTGCTGCCGTTATGCGAACCTTGATCCAGTCGGACAAAACCTGCGTACCGCCTGTAACTGCAGAGCGGTCGCCACCCGATTCACGAATGACCGGGGCGGATTCACCTGTAATGGCTGCTTCGTTGACGGACGCTACACCTTCGACGACTTCGCCATCCGATGGAATGATATCGCCTGCTTCAACGATCACCACATCGCCGACCTTGAGGCTTGTGCCAGGCACAGTCGTAAAGTCTTTCTGGCCTATATCACCAAGCCGTTTGGCCTGAGTTTCCGTGCGGGTGCGGCGCAGGGATTCTGCCTGAGCCTTGCCGCGACCTTCGGCAACAGCTTCGGCAAAATTGGCAAACAGCACCGTGAACCAGAGCCACAGCACGATCTGGAACGAAAAGCTGATATTGGCTCCGCCGGTCGCAACGTCCTTCAGCAGAAGAACGGTGGTGAGCAGCGAGACGACCGCCACGACGAACATGACGGGATTGCGCGCAAGGCTCTTGGGGTTGAGCTTGCGAAAAGAATCGCCGATGGCGGGAATGAGGATGCGGGCATCAAGCATGCCGGTTTTAACTACTTTGGCGGATTGGGACTTGCTCATAGGGAACTCCAGAAAAGCGGACCCAGAAATTCTGCAGCAAAGACGATCATCAGCACTGCTGCGAGGATGAGGAGAATGAGGTTTGATGGGCTAATCATTGAAATGTCTGCCCGTTAATCATCGCAAGATGTTCAGCCACAGGTCCGAGCGCCAGCGCAGGGAAGAAGATCAAACCACCCACAACGAGAATGACACCAATCAGAAGGCCGACAAAAAGCGGTCCATGGGTCGGGAATGTCCCGGCAGATTCGGGCGCTGATTTCTTGGCAACCAGTGAACCAGCAATTGCCAGTGCCGGAACGATGACCAGAAAGCGGCCCATCAGCATCGCAAGGCCGATGGTGATGTTATACCAGGGTGTGTTGCCCGAGAGGCCGCCAAAGGCCGAGCCGTTATTGGCCGTTCCTGACGTATAGGCATAGAGGATTTCCGAGAAGCCGTGCGGTCCGGGATTGGCAATCGATGCGAGGCCGGTCGGAATGACCGAGGCAATAGCGGTAAAGCCAAGGATCGACAGTGGCAGGCAGAGGACGGCAAGCATGGCCATCTTCACTTCTTTGGCCTCGATCTTTTTGCCCAGATATTCCGGTGTGCGTCCGACCATCAGACCCGCAACGAAGATTGCGACGATCACAAACAGAATGATGCCGTAGAAACCTGCGCCCACGCCACCGATGATGATTTCGCCCAGCATCATGTTGATCATCGGGATCATGCCGCCAAGCGCCATCATGCTGTCATGCGTGGCGATAACCGCACCGCAGGACGCAGCCGTTGTGACCACAGCAAACAATGCCGACATGGTTATGCCGAAGCGGGTTTCCTTGCCTTCCATATTGCCGCCATCAATGCCAAGCGCATGGATCAGCGGGTTGCCCGCAGCTTCTGCCCAATAGCAAATGGCAACACCGGCCACGAAGAGCACGCCCATTGCAGCGAAGATCGCCCAGCCCTGCTTTTCATTGCCGACCATGCGACCAAACACGTTGGTAAGGCCTGCACCGATGGCAAAGATCGCGACCATCTGGATCATATTCGAGATGGCATCGGGATTTTCAAACGGATGTGCGGAGTTGGCATTGAAGAAGCCACCGCCATTGGTGCCGAGCATTTTGATTGCAAGCTGCGAGGCAACTGGCCCAAGCGCTATGACCTGACGCGCACCTTCCAGTGTGGTGGCTTCGACATAGGAGCCGAGCGTTTGCGGCACACCAAGCGCCACAAAAGCCAGTGTCATGACGATGCATAACGGCAGCAGAATGTAGAGAATGCAGCGTGTGAGATCGACCCAGAAGTTGCCGAGGGTCTTCATGGATTTGCGCGAGAAAGCGCGAATGAGCGCAATCGCAATGGCCACACCCGTTGCAGCCGAAACGAAGTTCTGGACCGTAAGGCCTGCCATCTGGGTGAGGTAGGACATGGTGCTTTCGCCGCCATAGTTCTGCCAGTTGGTGTTGGTCACAAAACTTGTTGCCGTGTTGAAGGCAAGGTCCGCAGGCACATTGCTCATGCCCATCGGGTTGAAGGGCAGAGAACCTTGCGCGCGCTGCAGAAAGTAAAGAAGCAGGAAGCCCGCGAGATTGAACAGCAGCATGGCGGCCGCATAACTCGTCCAGTGCTGTTCCTCGCGCTCGCTGGTACCCGCCAAGCGAAAAAGCCCCCGTTCGATGGGAACGAGGACAGGCGATAGAAACGTGCGCTCGCCAGTGAAAACGCGCGTCATATAGCTGCCAAGCGGCTTTACGAGCGCGATGATGATCCCGCAAAAGATGAGGATCTGTATCCATCCATTGATTGTCATGGTTTTTCCCAAGCCTTGAGAAGGCTCAAATCGGCTGCTTATTCAGAACCGTTCCGGACGAATGAGCGCGTAAAGAAGGTAGGCGGCAACGAAAGCCGCAACCAAGGCGCCTGCGATATATTCAATCAGCATGGCGGGTTCCTCAAAGCCTCTCGCAAAGACGCAAATAGCCAAACAGCATTGCGAAGAATGCGATGCCGATACCAAGCACGGCGATATCCATTGTCATTTCTATTGCCCCCGGCCTGATTGCCTGTGGGGCTCCCTGTTTCACGCGGGCATTATGCTGCCGCTGTGCATAGGGTTTCGAGAGAGGGGAAAAGGCTGAAATATAAAAAAGTCATATATGTTTTGGCGTCGGGTGAGGGCCAGAGCGCATCCCGAAAAATGGCGACCTGCTTTCGGAACAAGATGTGCGTGAAAACAAAAAAGCGCGCCGTAGGGAACGACACGCTTTAGATTCTCTCGTGGTTGCGGATGAGCTTTATGGGTTCAGATCGTCAAAAGCCTTTGTGATCGCATCTTTCGGGCTTTTGCTGGCAATAAGGCTTGCCAGAAGAATACGTGCTTGACCGGGGCGCAGGGTCTGTGAATGCACAGCACCGGCTGCAACCAGATCATGACCGCCACCACCGCCACCATAACCTGGCACCAGCACGCCCGTTGGAACGCGGCTTGAAACCACGACCGGGATATTGCGTTTCGTGCATTGCTTCACGGCTTCAACGATGGTCACATTCGCGTTGCCGGAACCGAGCGCTGCCAGCACAATTCCATGGCTTCCCGCCTGAATGCTCGCCTGAAGATGCACGTCATCACAACCCGGATGAATGGCCACGATATCCACACGCGTTCCGCTGACAGATGCAGGAAGGCGGATTGCATCTGGTCTTTCCAGATCGCGCACCGACCGGAACGCATCGGCGTGATCACTGCTGAACTTGAATGCGCCCCATGCAGGCACAATCCGGCCGCCAAAGGCGATAAGCACGCCTTTTTCCGCATTGGCCGGGTCTGCAGCCAGATGGATTGCGGTCGTCAAATTGGATGGACCATCCGCATCGGGGTGATCTGCAGTGAACTGTGCGCCGGTGAAGATCACCGGCTTGGAAAGATGGCGCTGCAGATGCACGAGCAGCACCGTTTCTTCCATGGCGTCAGTGCCATGCAACACGACAACGCCATCGATTTCCGGGTCCGCGATCTGCGCTTCAACAGCATCGCTGATGGTCTGCATGTCGATCAGCGTCAGGCTGGATGAATCCTTCGCCATCAGATCGATCGGACGCAATCGTGCATCGACATGGCCCAGTGTTGCAAGCAGATCGTCGCCATTCAGCGTCGGCGTGCTTGCGCCATCTTCCCCGCGTTTGCTTGCAATAGTTCCACCGGTGGCGATGACCGCCACCAATGGTTTGAATTGCCTGTTATTCACTCTTTCCCCTCACTCAGCTGCTTTTCTTTGTATCAGCCGCGCGTTGTTCCGCCAGACGATAGATTCGGTCTCGCAGACAATACCAGCCAATAACCAGTGCGGGTATAATGATAATCAGCGAACCAATCGTATAGGAGCCAACGGGGTAATCCGCAGCCATCAGAACCAGAACGCCGAAGAGGAACAGAAGCGTCAGAATGCCGGTGTAAGGTGCGCCGAACATGCGGAAATCTGGACGGGCAATTTCACCCTTGCGTGACAGATGCCAGAGTTTGAGCTGGCAAAGGATGATCACACCCCAGGCGGTGATGATGCCGAGCGAAGCAAGATTGAGCGCAATTTCAAAAGCTGCGGCAGGCACAACGGCATTGAGTGCAACACCGATTGCGGTGACGACAGCGGTAACGGCAATGCCGCCATAAGGCACGCCGTTCTTGTTCATCTTGGCAAGTGCTGCGGGTGCGGAACCCGAGACAGCCATTGAGTGCAGAATGCGCCCGGTCGAATAAAGACCGGCATTCAGCGATGACAGAACCGCAGTCAGCACGACGAGGTTCATGATGATATCTGCACCCTGAACACCGATCTTGCTGAAGAAGGTCACAAACGGGCTTTCACCACCCGAATAAAGTGTATGCGGCAGCAACATGGTGAGCAGCAGAACCGAGCCGACATAAAAGACGATCAAGCGGAAAACGACGGTGCGGATTGCGCCCGGCATGATCTTGCGCGGGTCTTCGGTTTCGCCAGCCGTGGTGCCGATCAGCTCGATCGAGGCATAGGCGAAGACGACGCCCTGTATGATCACGAGCGCGGGCAAGATGCCGTTGGGGAAGAAACCGCCGCTCTCACGAATGAGATGGAAGCCGGGCTGATGACCGTCAATCGGTGTGCCGGACACGACGAAATAAATGCCGACAGCAAGGAAAATTACCAGAGACAGCACTTTGACGAGGCTGAACCAGAATTCCAGCTCACCGAAAACCTTGACCGAGAGCAGGTTCATCGAAAGCACGAGGATGAGCGCGGTCATTGCAAACATCCATTGGTCGATACCTTCGAGCCATGGAACATAATGCTTGAAGAAATTCATATAAAGCGCGACGGCGGTCACGTCGGCAATCGATGTCATGGCCCAGTTGAGCCAGTACATCCAACCTGCGGCAAAGGCCATCTTCTCGCCGTAGAACTCACGGGCATAAGAGACGAATGAGCCGGAGCTTGGGCGATGCATGATCAGCTCGCCAAGTGCGCGCAGCACCAGAAATGCGAAAAAGCCACACACGGCATAAACGAACACAAGTGACGGACCAGCCTGTGCCAGACGTCCGCCTGCACCCAGAAACAGACCCGTACCGATTGCTCCCCCGATGGCAATCATCTGGATCTGACGCGGCTTCAGCGCTTTGTGATAGCCGCGGTCTTCTTCGGTGAAGACTTCGCGTTCGGCCGGTGTGGCCTTGATAAATTCCGTTGTCATCGCTCCTCCCTGAGAGCTCAGTTTTGAATAAAGGCTATAGCTTTACGCAGTACCCGCAACGAAGAACGGCATTTTTGAAACAGTCAGATACATGGAGCTCGTGCACGGCCCGGCAATGCATCTTTTGTTTTAATTGAAAGCATTGTTGAGAAAAGAAACCTCACCACCCCAGGGGGAGCAGGTTTCTGAACATGCTTCAGTTCGTTCCCGTTGCATTTTCTGTAAAGCTGCATGACAGATTTAATTGCGGCTTTAACGCATATCAGAAAACACGAGTCAAGTTCACAACTGTGTTGACGGCTGCCGTAAGGAGGAGTAACCGAGTTAAATCTGTCATGCTGTCAGACAGATTTAACGTTTCGAGTTCAGGAGGACAAAGTGGTCGGAACGCGCGTTGAACATGATCTGCTTGGTGCAAAAGAGGTGCCCGCAGATGCTTACTGGGGCGTCCATACGGCGCGAGCAGTGGATAATTTTCAGATCACAGGCGTAAGCATCGGGCGTTATCCTTATCTGGTCCGCGGCCTGACTTTTGTGAAAGAAGCAGCAGCGCTCGCCAATCACGAGCTGGGCCTTCTAAGCCGCCAGCACCTCGATGCAATTGTCAGTGCCTGCCGCGAAATTCGTGACGGCGCGCTGCACGATCAGTTTGTCGTTGATGTCATTCAGGGCGGTGCGGGCACATCCACCAACATGAATGCCAACGAGGTGATTGCCAATCGTGCGCTGGAATTGCTGGGATATGAGAAGGGCGATTACGCGCATCTGCATCCCAACGATCACGTCAATCTCAGCCAGTCGACCAATGATGCCTATCCGACTGCCATCAATGTCGGGGTGATTGAAGCCATTGATGAACTGGCCGAATGTATGGAACTGCTTCAGGCATCGTTTGAGCGCAAGGCGCGCGAATTCGATAAGATGCTGAAAGTTGGGCGCACGCAGCTTCAGGACGCTGTTCCGATGACGCTCGGCCAGGAGTTTCGTACCTTTGCGGTGATGCTCGGCGAGGATCGCTTACGGCTTCTGGAATCGGCAAAGCTTCTGCACGAGATCAATCTTGGTGCCACGGCAATCGGTACCGGGCTTAACGCGCCGAAAGGCTATGCAGCGCTTGCCTGTGAGCATCTTTCGCGTCTGACCGGCCGCCCGCTGGTCACGGCCAGCGATCTGATTGAAGCAACTCAGGACCCCGGCGCCTTCGTGCATCTTTCGGGTGTTTTGAAGCGCGTTGCAGTCAAGCTTTCCAAGACCTGTAATGATCTGCGGCTATTGTCCTCTGGTCCGCGTGCTGGCATTGGCGAAATCAACTTGCCCGCCGTTCAGGCAGGCTCCAGCATCATGCCGGGCAAGATCAATCCGGTAATCCCGGAAGTGGTCAATCAGGTGGCTTTTGCGGTTATTGGCAGCGATGTAACGATCACAATGGCAGCCGAAGGCGGTCAGTTGCAGTTGAATGCTTTCGAGCCGATCATCGTGCGCTCTTTATCTGAAAGCATCAGTCATCTTGGTGCCGCCTGCCGCATTCTTGCAGAACGCTGCGTGGATGGCATTACCGCCAACCCGGAAATCATGGCGCGCCGTGTGGAAGAATCCATCGGTCTTGCCACAGCGCTTAATCCGCTGATCGGCTATTATGCTGCGACCAAAGTTGCGCAGGAAGCGCTTGCCACCGGTCAGACGGTGCCAGAGGTCGTGCTTGCGCAGGGACATATGACCGCTGAGCAATTGCAGCAGGCACTCAAGCCTGAGCATCTCGCCAATCTGGTGGTTGAAGCCTGATAACCGTGTGAAAGGTTCGCCTGATCTTTACTCCGGCGAGCCTTTTTCTTTGGCGATGATCGTGGTGACAGCCAGCTTCACCTGTCCGAGATGGTTCTGCATCGCAAGACGTGCCTGTTCCTCGGAACCAGCCTTGATAGCCTCGGCAATCTGGCGATGCTCGATATTGGAAGCCTCACGCCGACCGGCCATCAGATTGACGAGTTCCGACTGGCGTGAAAGTGCGACGCGGGCATCTGCGACGATCTTCGCAAACATCGCGTTGCCTGACGCCAAAGCAATCATGCTGTGAAACTCGGTATCGAGCAGCACCCATTTATGCGGATCGGTCTGCTTGTCCATGCGGTCGCAAAGATCGATCAGCTTGGCCAGTTGCTCTTCAGTATGGCGGAGGGCTGCCCAGCCAGCTGCCGGCACTTCGATGAAAGGGCGAGCTTCGATAAGATCGCGCGCGGAATAACCGCCATAGCTCAGCTCCGGTCCGGGGGCAGCTTTGAGTACATAAGTGCCGCTGCCGGTGCGTGTCTGGGTGAGGCCAAGTGTTTGCAGAGAACGCAGCGCCTCGCGCACGATGGGGCGGCTGACACTGTATTTTTCGGCCAATTGGGCTTCGGAGGGCAGACGTGTTCCAACGATCAGCCGTCCAGTCGTAATCGCAGAGCGGATATCCTCGAACACGATTTCAGCCGCACTTTTCCGATTTACCGGGCTGCTATTGGCCAACCATTCAATCACGACGCCGAACTCTCCCACTTCTATGCAACTTGTCTAACAGCTAGGCAATTTATGTCAGCAGGGCAACAAATGTTTCAAGCAAGTTGTGGGTTTAAGCGGAACTTGGACCATGTCTCCCAAAAGTGGGAACCGGGTTTGGGAGACATGCTAGCGTTTGAGGGCGTGATAGCGTCCGTGATGATAGACGAGCGGCTCTCCCTCGCCAGTGACGATCTTGAGCGCACGACCGATGACGATGGCGTGGGTATGACGCTCAATGATCTCTTCGACCTCGCAATCGATAGAGGCAAGCGCGCCTTTCAGTGCCAGCGCGCCGCTTTCAAGCGCATACCATTCCGCACCTTCATAGCGCGCCGTACCCTTTTCGCCATTCCGGCCCGCAAAACGGTCGGCGATTGCCTGCTGCTCGCCCGAAAGAATGTTGAGGCAGAAATGACGTTCTGTATTAATTGTCGGCCACACCGATGCGGTCAGATTGATATTGACGATGATTGTCGGCGGTTCGACGGAAAGAGCGGTCGCAGACGTGACGGTTGCGCCGGTCTTGCTATCACCGGTTCCTGCGGTCAACACGCTGATGCCGGCAGCAAGCTGTCGCATCGCAGCTTTCAATTCATCCGCCGTGGCCGTATCGGGGCGTAAATCAAGCGCTGCTGAGTTCAGTCTGTTCGGGTGTGCCATCAATCATGCCAACCGGAAACCTTGGGAGCGCTTCCGGCCTTTTGTTTGGGGGATATAAATATTGCAGCCGCACCGTATGCTTGAGGGAGGAGGGCGATGCGGCTGCTTTCTTTATGTATGCTTTATTTCAGGCCGAGCAATATTGAGATGATCACGTAATGTCGAGCCCGTATATTCAGTGCGGAACAGACCACGTTCCTGCAGGATCGGCACAACCTGTCTGTTGAAGTCTTCAAGACCGCCCGGGAAATAAGGTGGCATCACATTGAAGCCATCAGCAGCTTTGCCCTCAAACCATTCCTGCATTCGGTCGGCGATCTGCTCAGGTGTGCCAAGAACGATATGGTGGCCACGGCCAGCGGCGACGCGAAGCGCCAGATCACGGATGGTGAGATTCTCACGGCGTGCCAGATCGCGCAGAAGTTCTGCACGACTGCGAAGCTGATCGGAAATTGGCAGATCAGGCAGCGGACCGTCGAGATCATAATCAGCAAGGCTATGACCGATGCGCTCTTCGAGAAGCGGCATGGCGCTCTTGATATCTGTCCAGCGGTTCAGCTCCTTGAGCTTCTCAGCAGCATCTTCGAAACTATCGCCGATTACCGGCATGAAACCGGGCATTACTGCAACGCTGTAGGGGTCGCGACCGGCTTTCGCCACGCGTTCCTTCAGGCTTGCATAGAAGGCCTGTGCTTCGGCAAGGCTTTGCTGTGCCGTAAACACAATATCTGCAATACGCGCTGCGAGATCCTGACCCGGGCCGGATGAACCTGCCTGAATGAGAACGGGATGGCCCTGCGGAGAACGCGGAATGTTGAGCGGACCCTGAACCGAGTAATATTTGCCCGCATGATTGAGCACATGCACTTTGTTGGGATCGGCATAGACGCCGTTTTCCTTGTCTTTCGGAAAAGCATCGTCGTCCCAGCTATCCCAAAGACCGCGCACGACATCGACGAATTCCTCGGCAACGGCATAACGCTCGTCATGTTCAGGATGGCTTTTCGAGAAGTTGTTGGCGGTGCGGGCATACGATGTGGTGACGATGTTCCACGCAGCCCGTCCGTGGCTCAGATGGTCGATAGACGCGAATGCGCGTGCGGTATGATAGGGCTCGCCGTAAGTGGTCGAAGCGGTGGCAGCCAGGCCGATCTTGTCTGTGACCATGGCAAGTGCAGATAGCAGGGTCAGCGGTTCAAAACGCGCAACCATCGATGGGTGAGCGTCAACGCCGCTGGTCAGGCCATCCGCCAGAAATATCATGTCGAATTTTGCGTCTTCCGCTTCTTTCGCCACGCGGCGTAGCAGATCGAAATTCTCGCTGCCCGCTTCTGCATCCGGGTGCCGCCAGCCCGAAACATGGTGGCCTGCGCCTTGCAGGAAGAGGCCGAGATGCATTTGTTTCTTGGTCATGTCTTTTACTCCGGGGATTGGTTGAGCCACGAGATGAGCTTTTGCAAGTCGTCTGCGCTGGTCATGGATTGGACGAGGTCCGGGATACCTGCAAAGCGCGGATCATCCTTCGTTGCGTCCTTGAATTTGTCGGTTGGATCGCTGATGCTCGGCAGACCATCGACACGCTGCGAAAGCCTTGAGCCGTCCTTGAGCGTTACATCAATGATGACGAAGCGGGTTTTAGGATCGGGCGAGAGCCGCGGCGCATTCTCGTCATGACGCCGCGTCACTTTAGCCGCAAGTTGTGCCAGATCCGCATCCACCGGACGATCATCGAAATGAGCAATCGCCAGCTTTCCGTCGCGCAATACAGCCGCAAAGATATATTCCGGGCTGAACCGCGCATCGATCCCCGTCACAGGCCTGGTCGTCACAAGTGCTGCGTCGCCGCCGGGCGGAAAGGTGATGGAAACGGCTGCGACATGATCAGGTTGCAGCGCCTTGTCATTGCGCAACGCCAAAGCGCCAACGCCAACCGGATGGGCGGCGGTGCAACACGGGAAGGCTTTGAGTGTCAGTCCCGGCACGATGATCTGCCATGGTGCGCCCCAGCCTTGCGTGACGCGCGATATGTCGTCTGCACCAAAGGCAAAAGCTTTGAAAAAGCCGTTTGCGCTGTCAATGAAATCAGGCGCACCAAGGAAACCAGCTTCCGCCAATCGGGCGGCAGTGAGACCTGCACGCGCGGCAAATCCTGCATGAAGCGGTTTTGCATCATAGCCAAATTGCAGTCGAAGCCCTGCCGATTGTGTGGCGGCCAGACCGAGCGCAACGGCGGTGGTCGCAGCATCGAATTTGAGAAGATGCGCGATGGCTGCTGCAGCTCCTATCGTGCCGAGCGTTGCAGTTGCATGAAAGCCGGTTTCATAGTGTTTGGTGCCCATGGCAAGGCCGAGCCGGGCCATGGTTTCAAGCCCGACAATATAGGCAGCAACAAACGCGTCTGCACGAACGTTGTTTTCAGCTGCAACGGCCAGAAGGGCTGGGACGATGGTAATTGTCGGGTGTCCGCGCACGCTACCATGCACATCGTCATAATCAAGCACATGGGCCGCATGGCCGTTGATCAGCGCTGCCGTGAAAGGATCGGTTGTGCCGCTACTTCCAATCAACGCGACATTGCCGCTGGCACCCAGAACCTTTCTGACAAGAAGCGTGCTGCGATCATTCGCTCCGCCAAGCGCACAGGCAAGAAAATCAACAATTGCCGTGCGGGCAACAGCGATTGCTTCTGGCGATGGCTCAGAGCCGACAATAGCCTGACTTAGGGTCTTGGTTACATGATCTGTCATGTCAGATCCCTTCGCCACCTTCATTGACGCGGCTTGCATTGCCGCCAAGCCCGTTGACGAAGGCGCTTATGCGTGGGTTCGTTGACTTATAGAAAAGCTGCTCTGGCGAGCCTTGTTCGATGATGCGACCGTTTTCCGTGAAGACAATCGTATCGCTGATTTCTTCGGCAAAGCGCATTTCGTGGGTTACGAGAATGCTGGTCATGCCTTCATTTACGAGGTCGCGAATGACCGACAGCACTTCACCGACGGTTTCTGGATCAAGTGCGGAGGTGACTTCATCGAACAGAACCAGTTCCGGCCGCATGGCGAGCGCGCGGGCAATGGCGACGCGCTGTTGCTGACCGCCCGAAAGCTCACCCGGATAGGCATCCGTCTTGTGTTCAAGCCGCACTTTTTTCAGCAGTTCTTTTGCGTGGCGCTCGGCTTCGGCTTTAGGCGTACGCAGGATTTTGACCGGTGCAATGGTGATGTTTTCCAGAACCGTCAGGTGCGGAAACAAGTTGAACTGCTGGAACACAATGCCGATGCGCTTGCGCAGCGTAATGCGTTCAGCTTCGGTTTTAAGCTCGTCCACGCGGGTTGAGCCCACGGTGATCTTGCCAGATTGCGGGATCAGCAAACCGTTGATGCAGCGCAGGATCGTTGATTTTCCAGAACCTGATGGTCCGATGATCGAGACTGCATCGCCCTTGTTGATCTTGAGGTCGATGCCCTTGAGCACTTCATTCTGTCCAAAAGACAGATGAACGTTCTCCAGTTCGACCAGTGTAGTTTTGGTGGTGTCGCTCATGTGAATTTCAGATCCTTGTCAGCGGGAGGAGAGCCGCTTTTCGAGCCGCTGCGTGAAGCGCGACACGGGATAGCAGAAGAGGAAGAACGCCATCAGCACGGTCAGATAGATGATGACGGTGAAGTCATTGCGCTGGACTGCGGTGCTTGCATCGGTTGCCGAATGCAACAGCTCATGCACGCCCACAAGCGAGGCCAAAGCCGTACCCATGGTGATAGACGTATAAAGGTTCATCCAGGGCGGCAGCGAACGCTTGACGCATTGCGGCAGGATGATCCAGCGCAGCGATTGCAGGCGCGAAAAGCCAAGGCCCTGCGCCGCTTCCCACTGTGCGGTCGGGATCGACTGGATGGAGCCGCGAGTGATTTCCGCGATATGCGCGCTTGCCGGAATGGCAAGGCCGACAACCGCTTTGATCCAATCGGGGAAAGCGATGTAATTGCCGAAGATCACCAGCTCGAACGGGAAAATATAGGTCGCAGCAAAGATAAGCACGAGATGCGGCGCGTTGCGGAAAATCTGCACATAGGTCACAGCGGGTGCGCGGATGATCTTGTAAGGTGCCAGTTCCATGATGCCGAGCAACACGCCCGCAAAGGTGCCAAGCGTGATCGCAAAAACGCTGATCAGCACGTTCATGGCAAAGCCTTTGCCAAGATAGGGCAGCCAGTCGAGCCAGACCTGACCAAGCGACGGATCAAGATAGAACCAGAGTGCAGTGGCCAGAATGATGGTCGTGAATGTGAGGGTCGCAGGCGACAGCCAGATGCTGGGCTTTTGTTCGATAGCGATGTTCATTGGCCATATCCCGGAATTGCAAGGCGCTTTTCAAACCAGTAGCCAACGCGCGCGACGATGAGATTGATGATGCTGAAGAACAGAAGAATGACCAGCATCAGCTCGACCACATTATCGCGCTGTGTCCAGATCAGGATCGAAGCGTAAGTGATTTCACTGACCGCAATGGCCGAGCCAACTGTCGTGAGCTTCACCAGATTGACGAGATTATTGACAACAGCCGGAAGTGCCGTGCGGATTGCCAGCGGCAGCTCGACATAGATCAGCACCTGAAACGAATTGAAGCCGATGGCGCGTGCCGCTTCGATCGTTGTGCCGGGAACAGCTTCAATACCGCCGCGCAGCGCTTCCGCATGCAGGGCTGCAATATGCAGACCCGTGATCGCAACCAGCCAGAAGAATGGTGTGAGCGGATTGTTCTGCGCGCCTCCAATGGCGTTGGATATCAGCATATTGAGCACGAGAAAGCCGCACATCAGCTGAACGAGTGTAGGCGTATTGCGGGTGAGTTCGACATAGCCGCGTACCGGCACTGACAGCCAGCGCTTGCCGGATGTCAGAGCGCCTGCGAACAAGACACCGAAAAACAGGCTTAGTGGAATGGTGATCGCGACCAACTCAAGCGTCGTGACCATGCCATTGAACCACATATCAAGCTCATAGCCACTATTGAGAAATTCATAATTGAGGCCGATTGCGCTGGTGAGCTCGATGAAGCGCGAAATCAGAGCTTCTTTCATTGAAATGATCCGATTGCGTTTTAGAGCGTTGATCTGTTTGCATAAGATCAGCGCTCGGAAATTGCGGACGGATGAACCGCCCGCAAATATTCTGACAAAGTCGAGTTTTGAGGCTTACTGGCTCTTGAGCTTGTTATGCTCTTCTTCGAGATAGCTCAGGTTCGGCAGACGGTTTGCCTTGGCAATCTCGATCATCTTGCCCGATGCGTGCAGATCGCGGACGATCTTGTCGAGAGCGGCTTCGGTGTCGTTCTCGTCCTTTTTCAGCCAGATGACTGAATCCGAAGGGATGAGGTCGGTCGGGATCAGGATGCCATACTCCTTCCACTCCTCGGCACGGTCCTGAAGCATCAGGCCAAGTGTAGCGCTGACATGCACGGAAACGTCGCAATTGCCGCCCTTGAGCGCCAGCATTGATTCCGGCTGGCTTGGCAGCGCCTTGACGTTTGCGCCATATTCTTCAATCAGCGGTTGGGTGTAGTTGGAGCCCTGCGAAACGCAGGCGATCTTACCTTTGAGGTCCTTCCAGTCCTTGATGCCGCTATCCTTGCGGCCAATCGCAGCCCCACCCATACGGTCATAAGGCGTCTTCACATAGCCGAGCGACTTGGCGCGTTCTTCCGTATATTGCATGTTGGCGATCAGAATATCGACCTTGCCCTGCTGGAGGAACTGCACGCGGTTTGGCGGCGTAACGGTCTGCGTTGCAAGTTCCACGCCGAGGCCTTTCGCCAGTTCCTTGGCGATGTCGATGTTAAGGCCCTTCTGTTCCTGCGTCTTGGAATCAATATAGCCGAACGGTGCGCCTGAAAGGATGATGCCAACGGTCAGTTTGCCCTTGGCTTTGATGCGATCCAGTGTTGCGTCTGCATGGGCCGCACCCGACGCGGCAAGGGCCATGAGAGAGCCCGCAATAAGGGTCTTGGTGAGGTTTTTGACGCTGAGGATCATGGGGGACTTCCTTCGATTAAGCTGGCGCGAATTTACAGGAAGGAGAACCCTCTTTACGACGAACGGAATTCCATTGCTGGAAACAGAATTAGAATATCGTTCTAATAATTTTGAAAATTGGCATGAATTTCTGGCCTGCCGATTAAGCTACAGCTAAAAGAAGCCTTGTCTGGTCAGGTTAGTCCTGTATCAGAGTCTATTCAGAAGTTCAGACACGAATCCAACTATCCAGCTCTGGATAAATTGATAAGGTCTGTTCTGGAGAGCGTGCGGGTCTGGTTCGATGACATCCGTGCGGAATGAGGGACAACTACAGAAGAGTGACATTCATGTCTGTTCGGTTTAATCGGCTGATACTGGCCTTTACGACTGCGTTCTGCCTTGCGACATCATTCGGATTATCCTTTGGGGCTAGTGCTGCCGAAACACGACGCATCGAGACCACGCCCGATAGCGATTATTTCGGCTTCGATTTGAGAACCGAAAAGAATGTCTCGCTCGATCAGTGCAAAAGCATCTGTCTTGGCGATAATTCCTGTCTGGCCTTCACCTATAATCCGAAGGTCAAATGGTGCTTTCTGAAAGCCGATTTCAACAAGCTCAATCAGTCCGTCGGCTCTATCGCTGGCAAGGTTGTGACCGAAGCAAAGGCTGCCAAGGGCGAAGATCTTGGTGCCGCACCTGCCATATCGTTCTTTGCCGCCAATCTGGTTGACGAAGCCCGTCGTCTGAAGCGCGAAATCAGCGGACTTGAAAGCTCTGACAGCCTGCGCGATCTGCGCAATGAGGCAGGCGCTGCTGGCATGAATGGCGATCCGCGCACGGCAATGGAAAAGTTCCGCCTGGCTGCCAGCATGTCCCCTGACGAAAGCGAAATCTGGGCCGGATATGCGCTGTCGGCGCTTGCGACCGAGCCGTCCAATGGCCAGGAACGTTCCAAGTTCCAGCGCGATGCGACGTCTGCCTCGTGGTTTGCCTACCAGACTTCACGCACCAAGGATGAGCGCGCGCAAGCGCTTGCCGTCATGGCGCAGGCACTGGAAAAACGCGATGCATCGCGTCCGGCATTGCAGGCCTATGAAGCCAGCCTTGATCTCGTCAATTCCGCATCCGTTCGTGCAGCCTATGAAGATTTGAAAGCCCGCAAAGGCTTCCGCATCGTCAACAACACTGTTGATAATGACAATGCAGCACCACGCATCTGCGCGCAATTCTCGGAAGAGCTGGTGAAAAGCGGTGTCGATTATTCTAGCTTCGTCAAGCTCGACAATGGTTCCCCGCAGGCGGTTGAGGCCAAGGATCGCCAGATTTGCGTTGAGGGTCTGGAACATGGCCGCAATTATACAGTGACGTTCCGTCAGGGCCTGCCATCGGCTGTTGGCGAAGTGCTGCCAGCCCCGGTTAATCTTTCGATCTATGTGCAGGATCGTGCGCCATCCGTGCGCTTTACCGGCGACAGCTTCGTGCTGCCTGCCAAGGCACGTCGCGGCATTCCGCTGGTCAGCGTCAATCTCGACGCGGCCAAGGTCAAGCTGTACCGTGTCGGCGACCGTTCGCTCGCACAGCTTCTTTCCGGTTATCAGTTTCTGCGCCAGCTCGACAGCTACGACCTCAGCACGGTTTCCGAACAGATGGGCGCGCCTGTCTGGCAAGGCGAGATCGAGGTTGCAGGCAACGAGCTGAACAAGGAAGCGACAACCAGCTTCCCGGTCGATGAAGCGCTGCCGGAACGCAAACCGGGCGTTTATGTGCTGACCGCCGAACCACTGGTCCAGAAGTCCGATGACGAATACGGCACCAAGGCAACGCAGTGGTTTGTCGTCTCCGACATCGGCCTTTCGACCTATACCGGACAGGACGGCATCAATGTGTTTGCCCGTTCGCTGGAAAGCGCAGAACCGCTTAAAGGCGTTAAGCTGACGCTGCTTGCCCGCAACAATGAAGTACTGGGCGAAGCGACCACCGACAGCGATGGCCGTGCAACGTTCACGCCCGGTCTGACCCGCGGCACAGACGGCATGGTGCCAGCGGTGCTGATGGCCAGTCAGAATGATGATGATTTCACATTCCTCGATATGGCGCGCGCTGGTTTTGATCTTTCTGATCGTGGTGTGACGGGCCGTGCAGTGCCCAAGGCGCTTGATCTTTATGCATGGACCGAGCGTGGCATCTATCGCGCTGGCGAAGTTGTGCATGTGGGTGCGCTGGCGCGCGATGATCGTGCTGAGGCAATTGACGATCTGCCGCTTACTTTCATCTTCACGCGTCCTGATGGTGTGGAAGATCGCCGTCTTGTTTCCGACAGCAAGCTCGCCGGTGGTCATGCCATCGACCTGACATTGCCGACAAACGCCATGCGCGGCACCTGGAATGTTTCGATCTATACCGATCCAAAACAGCCAGCCATCGCATCGCAGATGTTTCTGGTTGAAGACTTTGTACCGGACCGGATCGAGTTCGATCTGACGTCTGACAAACCGGAAATCGCCGTGGGTGAAACGGCCAATATCACCGTAGACGGTCGTTTCCTCTATGGTGCGCCTGCTGCCGGTCTTGCGCTTGAAGGCGAAGTAACACTTTCAACCAAGCGTCAGTGGGACCGCTTCAAGGGCTATTATTTCGGCCTCGCCGACGAGGAACAGGGCGAAGCCACACGCCTTCCGCTTGATGGCCTGTCAAAAGTTGATGACAACGGCAAAGCGACTTTCCCGGTTGCAGTCGATGAAATGCCGTCGACGACACGTCTCGTCAACGCAGCCGTGACCGTTCGTATGCGTGAAACCGGCGGTCGTGCCGTTGAGCGCAAGATCGATGTCGCTATCCAGCCGGAAACTGATCTCATCGGCATTCGTCCCGATTTTTCCGGCGATGAAGTCCCGCAGGGCGGAACGGCGAAGTTCAGCTTGATCGCATCCGACAGCAAGGGTGATCGCAAGGCGCTTGATGGCGCACAATGGTCGCTGGTCAAGATCGAGCGTAATTATCAGTGGTATCGCAGCGGCAACAGCTGGAATTACGAGCCGGTGACATTCACCAAGGCCATCTCCAACGGCAAGATCGATCTCAAAACCGATAGCGAGGCTGAAATCAGCCTGCCGGTCGATTGGGGTCGTTATCGTCTGGAAATCGAAACTGCAGATGCTTCGGGGCCGACCACCAGCTATGAATTCGATGCCGGCTGGTATGTCAGCTCGACCTCGACCGAAACACCTGACGGGCTCGAAATTGCGCTCGACAAGGAACATTACGCAGTCGGCGATACGGCTGAACTGAAAGTGTCTCCGCGTTTTGCCGGTGAACTGCTCATCACCATTGGTGCGGAAAAGCTGCTCAAGACAATCACCGCGAGCGTGCCGGAAGGTGGCACGACCATCGAAATTCCGGTGGGTGAGGATTGGGGTGCGGGCGCCTATGTTACGGCAACGCTGTTCCGTCCGGGTGAGGCGATTGAAAGCCGTATGCCTGCGCGTGCGATTGGCCTTAAATGGCTGAAGGTCGATCCTGCCGACAAGCAGCTTGCTGTCAAGCTGACCCCGCCTGAAAAGATCGTTCCGCGGTCCACACTTTCCATCCCCGTTTCAGTTGAAAATGCGGGTGGCGAGCAGGCCTATGTGATGGTAGCAGCGGTCGATGTTGGCATCCTCAATCTGACGCGTTACCAGCCGCCGAACCCTGAAAACTGGTTCTTCGGTCAACGTCAGCTCGGCCTTGAAATGCGCGATATGTATGGCCGCCTGATCGATGGTTCGCTCGGTGTTACCGGCAAGCTGCGCACAGGTGGCGACGGTGGCAATATGGCAGCCGAAGGCAGCCCGCCCACCGAGAAGCTGGTCGCACTGTTCTCCGGTCCGGTTGAACTCGACAGCGATGGCAAGGCGAGCATAGACTTCGACATACCGCAGTTCAACGGCACCGCGCGTGTCATGGCGGTGGCATGGACCAAGAAGGCCGTCGGCCACGCGGTTACAGATGTCATCATCCGCGATCCTGTGGTTATCACCGCTGGTCTGCCACGCTTCATGGCCCCTGGCGATCAGGCCAATATCCGCTTCGATATTGCTAATACCGATGCGCCAGACGGCAATTATCGTGTGAGCCTTGAAACTACCGATAATCTCGGTGTCGAGGTTGGCTCCTATCCCGAAACAATCGCACTTGCCGGTGGCAAGCGGCAGTCAATTGCCGTGCCGCTCAATGCGGTGGCCACGGGTGCCGGTGGTGTGACGATCCGGCTTTCCAACGATGCAGGCCTCTCAGTCGAACAGGCACTTGCATTGCCGGTACGTCCGGTCGATCTGCCGGTCACGAGCCGTCATGTCGTCAATCTCGCGGCCAATGGCGGAAGCCTCAAGGTTGATGGCGGTCTTCTGTCTGAAAGCCTGCTCGATGGTGCTTTTGTCAGCGTTGGCGTCACGCGCAGTGCAGCCTTTGATGTGCCAGCTTTGTTGATGGCGCTCGACCGCTATCCTTATGGTTGCACCGAGCAGACCACGAGCCGCGCATTGCCGCTGCTTTATTTGAGCGAAATGGCGGCAGGCACAGAAGCTGCAGCGGGTCTGGAAAGTCAGGAAGAACTTAAAAAGCGCGTACAGGATTCCATCTTCCGCGTGCTCAACAACCAGTCTTCGAGTGGTTCGTTTGGCCTCTGGTCGCCGGGATCAGGTGATCTCTGGATGGACGCTTATGTGACCGACTTCCTGACGCGTGCCCGCGAAAAGAGCTATGACGTGCCGCAGCAGGCGATGCTGTCCGCACTTTCTAATCTGCAAAATGCGCTCGGCTACACCACCGACGTCAAGGAACGCGGCAACGACATTGCCTATGCGCTCTATGTTCTGGCACGCAACAAGAAGGCTTCAGTTGGCGATCTGCGTTACTTTGCCGATACCCAGCTTGAAAACTTTGCAAGCCCGATGGCCGTTGCCCAGCTTGGTGCGGCCCTTGCTCTTTACGGTGATCAGCCGCGTTCGGAACGCGTGTTCAATTCGTCGCTCCAGCTCGCAACCAGCCAGTCCAGCTACGATTATAATCGCTCCGATTATGGTTCGCCTTTGCGTGATGGCGCGGCCATGCTGGCTCTTGCTTCGGAAACCAAACCTGCGCCGAAAGTGCTGCCATCGCTGATTACGCTGGTCGAATTCCAGCGTGAAAAGGCACGTTACCTTAGCACGCAGGATCAGGCATGGATGCTGCTTGCAGCACGCGGGCTTCAGGATGACAATGGCGCAATTAGCCTTGACATCAATGGCACAGCGCATCAGGGCGCGTTCTCCGAGCGCCTGAACGGTTCAGCGCTTGAAGCACAGCCTTTGGTCGTTACCAACACCGGCAAAGGCTCGGTCGATGCTGTTGTGACGGCGGTCGCACCGCCTGCACAATCGCTGCCAGCTGGTGGTGAGGGTTTCAACATCGAGCGCACTTACTATACGCTTGATGGCGAACCGGCCAATGTCACAGGCGTCAATCAGAATGAACGCTATGTGGTTGTTCTGAAAATCGACGATTTGCAGCAATGGCAGTCGCGTCTGCTTGTGACCGATCTGCTGCCAGCTGGTTTCGAGATCGACAATCCGGGCCTTGTTTCGAGTGCTGATCTTGGTAATTTCCCATGGCTTGAAAGCACACAGGCAGCGCATCTCGAATTCCGCAACGACCGTTTTGTGGCTGCTTTCGACCGCTCCGCAGGCGAGAAGAAGCCGATCACGCTGGCCTATGTCGTGCGTGCGGTGACGCCGGGGCTCTTTACCCATCCGGCAGCAACCGTTGAGGACATGTATCGTCCGCAATTTGCGGCGCGCACGGCAACGGGCATGATGGAGGTGGCGGCACCGTAAGCCATGATCCCGAAAAGTGGGAACCGGTTTTCGGACAAGATCATGGCAAAAAAAATGAAAAGGCGTTGGAAAATAGCCATTGGCGGTGCCGCATTCTGTGGCATCGCTGCACTCGGAACCGTAGTTGGGCTTGACTGGCTCGACCGCGCTTTTCCTCCGCCGTTGCCTGAACGGCTGACCATTTCCACCGAAGTCATGGATCGCGATGGCGCTTTGCTGCGCGCCTATGCAACGCCGGATGGCTATTGGCGTCTCAATACGCGGATCGAGGATGTCGATCCGAAATTCGTGAAAATGCTGATCGCCTATGAAGACAAGCGTTTTTACGATCACGGCGGCATTGATTTCTGGGCATTGGCGCGGGCGGCAACACAGCTCGCAGGCAGTGGGCGCATTGTATCTGGCGGCTCCACCCTTTCCATGCAGCTTGCCCGACTGATCGAGCCGCGTGAAAGCCGCAGCTTCGGTTCCAAATTCCGACAGCTGGCGCGTGCGATCCAGATCGAACGACGGCTAAGCAAGCCTGAAATTCTCGAACGCTATCTGACACTCGCGCCCTATGGCGGCAATCTGGAAGGCGTACGTTCGGCATCATTAGCCTATTTTGGCAAGGGGCCGCTGCGCCTTACCACATCGGAAGCCGCATTGCTTGTCGCTTTGCCGCAATTGCCAGAACGCCGCCGCCCGGATCGTGAATTGAGCAATGCGGTCGCGGCGCGGGATCGTGTGTTAAATCGCATGGTAACGTCCGCTGTGTTCACGGCCGAGGAAGCCGAGCGCGCATCGCGTGAGCGCATATCCGATGTGCGCCATCCGCTGCCAGCGCTCGCGGCCCACTTTGCCGATCTCGCATTGAAACAGGCACCGACTGAGGCCCGGCATCACCTGACGCTTAAAAAGTCGGTGCAGGCGGGGCTTGAAGTTGTGGCGCGAGAAGCTGCTGCGAAGCTCGGTCCAAAAGTATCCGTTGCTATGGTGCTGGCTGACAGTCGCAACGGCAATGTCTTAGGTGAAGTCGGCTCGGCTGATTATTTCGATGGGAAGCGGCAGGGCTGGATCGATATGACCCGCGCCGTGCGTTCGCCCGGTTCCACGCTGAAGCCCTTCATCTATGGGCTGGCCTTCGAGCAGGGGCTGATTGCACAGGAAACGATTATCGAGGACCGTCCGCAGGATTTTGCCGGCTATCGTCCGCGCAATTTCGACATGAGCTATCAGGGCGATGTCAGCATCCGTCAGGCGCTGCAAATGTCGTTGAATGTCCCGACCATCAGCCTGCTTGATGCCGTTGGGCCAGCGCGCCTGACGACGCGCATTCGTCAGGCGGCGGTCAATCTGCAACTGCCAAAAGGCGAAGCGCCGGGACTGGCTATCGGCCTTGGCGGCGCGGGCATCAGCCTGCGCGATCTGGTGCAGCTTTATACCGGGCTTGCCAATGGCGGTCGTGGTGCAGCACTTCGTGACGGCACCGAAGGCTCAGAGCCTGTGCAGCCATCGGCTCCTGTTCTGAGCGAGCAAGCATCGTGGCAGATTGGCGATATTCTGGCCGGTGTCGTGCCACCGCAAGGCGCGAAACGCCTCGGCCTCGCTTACAAGACAGGCACGTCCTATGGTTATCGCGACGCATGGTCGGTCGGCTACGACGGTCGCTATGTGCTGGGTGTCTGGGTCGGTCGCGCCGATGGCGGTTCTGTGCCGGGCCTTGCTGGCTATGTTTCAGCGGCTCCCATCCTGTTTGAAGCCTTTGTGCGTTCGGGCGTAGCGTCAGTGCCGCTGCCGCGTGCACCGGCTGGTGCGTTTCGCACGGCGCGCGCCGATCTTCCGGTGACCCAGATACGCTTTTCGTCTGCGAGCGACCCCCTGCCTGTTCTCAAAGCCGCGATTGAACCTGCGCCGCGCATCGTGTTTCCACCTGATGGCGCGCATGTGGAGCTGAAAGCGCTCACTGATAATGCATCGCCGCTGGTGCTAAAATTACAGGGCGGACGCGCGCCGTTCCGCTGGCTTGCCAATGGCAAACCTATTTCTGAACCAAATCGCCGCCGCACGGCGACATGGTTGCCGGATGGCACCGGCTATTCGACATTGACCGTTGTTGATGCAGGCGGACGGGCTACAAGTGTGAAGGTTTTCATTGAATGAGGATAGTCGATACAGGCCGCTCAAGCGGGAGAATTGATAGTTGGAGATTTTAATGCGTGTTCGTTCTCTTTTGATCCCTTTCGTATTGGTGCCTGCGCTTTCAATCGCACTTTTTTCCACGACATTGGCCAACGGTGCAGGCACTCAGGCCGAGGTTCCTGCAGGTGCAACGTCATGCGCGTTCAATGCATGGACCAACAATGACAAGGCCTTGATTGAGGTGCGCGCAGCGCCGTCTGCAGACGCCCAACTTGTGGGGCAGATACCGACGGTTTCCGCTGCCGGAGAAGCTGAATATGCCTACAGCATCAGCTTTGATGTGCTTGAAGCGAAAGACGGTTGGCTGAAAATAGCCAACGCCAGCGATGCCTATAATGAAGAGAGCGACGATTATGTTCCGCGCGAGGTCTACAAGGGCGAAGGCTGGATAAAATCAGACGAGGCCAGAGTTGGCATTCAGTCGGCGCGGGGCTTTCTCAA
This sequence comes from Brucella sp. HL-2, assembly GCF_025846885.2. Classification (NCBI taxonomy): domain Bacteria; kingdom Pseudomonadati; phylum Pseudomonadota; class Alphaproteobacteria; order Hyphomicrobiales; family Brucellaceae; genus Brucella; species Brucella sp. HL-2. The sequence continues at coordinate 45,094 of NZ_JAOYTK010000016.1, forward strand.
GCCTGATCCTCAGAGCGAGCGACTGCTTGATATTGGCAGCGACTGGCTGGCAGAAATGGGCAGGATCAACAACATCCTCGCCTGTAACGAGGATTGGGTGCTGTTGGATTACACGGTGCTGCGCAAGCGCATCGCGGGTGAAGAACTTGTCGAACTTGCCAACGATGAACAGTTGACCGGGCGCGCCTGGTTTCGGGGGCTATGTTCGAATGCAGAAACAACCTGCGATATGAAGTCAGTTGATCAATAACTTTCAGGTATTTGACATGAATTTGAAACTAACCGCTCTGCGTCTTTCCGTTCTGGCCGTTCTGGCTGCTCTGTGTGCTTTGTCCGCACCGGCATGGGCAATTGATTGCAGCAAGGCACAAACGCCAAGCGAAAAGCTGATCTGCTCAAGCAAATCGCTCCAGAAAGCCGATAGCAGGCTGAATAAAACCTATGCTGCAACGCTGAAGGCTGCACCCGACGAGGAAATCCGTACTATGCTGGTGGCCAGCCAGAAGCGCTGGATTGCAGCCCGCGACAAGGCGCTTGAAGGCATTATTGAAGACAGCGCACCGGATGATAAAAGTGCCACTCAGGTCGCCAACGATATGATTGCCGAACGCACAGCGCAGCTTGAGGAAAAGGGCAGAACGAGCCTCATTGAAGTGGCACGCAAACAGCAGACGTTTCTCAAGCAATTCAGTGGCGGCGACTATGCGGGCTATGAGACGTCATGCGATATGCTGCCGCCTGACCAGACTTATAACTGCTTTCCAACGCGGCATTATCAGAATGATGATCGTGTGTGCAGCGTAGAGGAATATTGGGCGACCAATACCGGTTACACCAAACGCTTTATTGCCGATATCGTCGATGGAAAGCCAAAGCTGATTGCCAGCTGTTCATTCAATGGTGATGATAACACCTGCCCCACGACGAGCGGGGAAGGGCGGAGTTGGAATGTGAAGCCAGAAGCGCAGTCGGCACTCTACAGTTCAAAACCAGAGCTGAAACTTGACGGCGAAGTCAACGATAGTGACGACTATGACTGGCTCAAGACCTGCCTGACAGACAAGAGCTTTCCTGTTGCTGATCCGACCCGATCAGGGACCAGTGAGTAGAGCGCTCACGATATAACGGCTTGCAATTCGGTCTGGCGGGAAGCGTTAACGCATGGCTTTATCCCAAAACCGGTTCCCACTTTTGGGAGACATGCTTTAAGCTTTCCGCAGACTGCATTCCAAGGCGATATTTGCGATAGGCGACAAAGCCCGACAGATAGTGTTCCACATCGTCGATGCGCACGCGAAAAGCGTGGTGACGAATGAAAAAACTGCCATTGATCCGCTCGGGGTTTGCATAAAACATCGCAAGTTCTGGCCAGAAATGGCCATTGAGTAAGTGATGCGCCCGTCTTTCCAGCGCGAAATAAAACTTCTTGAGATCGACCTCGGCCAGAAGTGGTGCGAGCTTTGGATCGGCCTCAATCCGCTTGATCATTTGCTGCGCCGCCATCATCAGTTCGAGAAGAGTCGGGAAAGTTGTGATGCGGTTGCTGACGAAATCCAGATAATCCGCAAAATTACGGATGCCGAATTCGTAATATTTCTGTTGCGGTCGATAACGGGTCAACTCATTGACGGCGTAGGAAAGCCAATGATCATGCGCCTTCCAGTGATCGGCTTCGATGAAATGCTGAAAAGCTTTTTCCACCGCGTCCAGCCATCGGGCGTCGTGGGTTAGCGAATAAAGTCGCATCAGCCCGAATGCTGCTTCGCCATCGTAATAGATGATGCGGAAAGGTTCTTTGACGCTCAGCGATGGATAATTGAGGACGTGGTTGAATTTTCCCGTTTCCCGATCCTGCATATGCAAAATGCCGAGCGCGAGTTTTTCCAGCAATGGCAGATAGCGGTCGGTTCCCGTCAACTCGCTGTATTTGACCAGAGCCAGCAGGCAAACGGCATTGCCGCCAAGTTTGATTTCGCCATTCTCTTCCGTGAGAAAAGCCAGCTCCTTATCATCCTTAGCGACTGTCTTGATGAGCTTGGTGGTGAGATGCATAAGCCCGCGCTCAATCGCATCTTTCAGCGCGACGTCTCGGGTGACTTCCCAGGATTCAAGCATTGCATAAAGCGTGCTCGTGTGGCGGAGCGTGTTGTAGGTCTTGATCTGATTGTCGAAGCACGGATGCCAGCCATAGATAAAGCGTCCGTCCTCACCCAACTGGCTTGTGAGAAACCGACTGCCGCGTTCAATCAGCCCGTCGACATCGGCGATATCCATCATTTCGACTGTTCTGCGTCCGGCGTTCGGCCCCGAACCGGGGATCAGATGGACGGTATCGTCGTCATCAGTCGTGAACAGCGCTTTTGTGGAGAAAACATAAAACTGCTCCACTTCAGACACCGGGATTTTCTCAAATCCCCGCGAGCGCTTTGCATAGCGGTTGAAGTTCGCTTCATTGAGAATTGCGGTCGGGATCGATGGACCGCCGTAAAGCATGGCGTTGCCATTCAGTTCAGTTTCGAGAAAAGCCGTCTGAAATTGCGCATCGAGTGCGATGCCATAGCGGAAATAATTCCGTTTGACTTGACCAAGACGCTTGATCAGTTTCTGGTCATCGATCTCTTCAACGCTTTCCACCCAATCGACCCGCAGCCATTTTATATCGATTTTCGACTTGGCGATGGTCTGTCGCAATTTCTCCAGGCCTGCATTCCAGCAGTCTTTGAAGCTTCCGGCGGTGGCGGTCAGTGTTTGTGCGCGGGATTTCGTGTCGGTGAAAGAAAAGAAAAGAATAAAGGGAGGCGTTTGCCCATTGAGTGGCTGGATGTCTCGTTCAAGTGCCAGATGAACATGCGAAATCATGTTCTGCAGCTTGTCTGATATCATACCTGCGTCTCCCTATATATTTTGAAATCTTTTAGGCATGCGTTTCCGAATTGCGGATATAATTGGGCAAACGGCAATTACGATTGTTCTGCCGATCCCGCGTTCTAAGCGAGATCAGTTTCAGCAAAGTCATTTCCTTTATAGATAAGCGGTAAGCGGTGGACTTTGGCCGCAGCATAAGAAAAACAGTCCCCAAAATTCAAAGCTGCCGGATGACCGGCAACCTTGCCATACTCGGCCGCAGCATCCAGTGCGCGGTTTCCAATCGCGGCATCGATCGCGATTTCTTTAGCTTCGAGTGCCTGTATGAAATCGTCCACGACTTCTCGCGCCGCAGTAATAACTTTGGTGCGATCAATTTTATCATTAGCCGCTGTGATGTGTATCCGTGAGATGGCCATCACAGCTTCAAACCGTACAAGCGAGGTTATGTAAAAGCGTGCCTTGGTATCGTTCAGTCGCTTCTCGATCTCTTCAAAGCCGGGTTCCTCATTAATAATAGCCACGATAGCCGATGCATCAACGAAGCTCATTCACCGTTCTCCCAAAGATCGTCCATAAGCTTCTTTTGATCCACACCGGCTATAGGACGACCAAGGAGGTCGCTACGCTTATCTCTGATAGCAGAGAACTTGTCGCGCAATGGAGTGTTGCGGCTTATGCGTTCAACCTCATGCTGCAGGGCGATGCGAACGGCATCAACTTTTGTTTTAACGCCTCCCTGTTTCATGATTTGATCGAGTAGATTCTCTACGTTAGAATCCTTGATATAAAGAGCCATACGCATATCCTTTTTGATATATATTCCATATCTTGTTTTATATATATCAAGTCATTTAGACAGAGTAAACCTGTCTCATCCAATCAGTTACGGTCAGATCTGTTGCAAACTTTTCAGTCAGTTAAAAGCGTGCTTATCCTTGGGCACACTTATGCTGCGAGGTCCGCAAAGACCTGAAATGGCGAACGGTTGTCGTTGGCGAATTGGTTCTTGCGGATCATGTGGGCTACTTCGATTCCTGCGATGGTGGCCGAGGCGGAATGGAATGCCTTGAAGCCCATCATTGGCTTGGTGATCCGTTTGATAGAGCGGTGGTCTTGCTCAAGGATATTATTGAGGTATTTTATCTGCCTGATTTCGATAATATCACCTGTTCCGGTGAATTTCAGGATGGTGTTAACAGCTTGAAGGCCAGCCAGATTGGTGTCGCTTTTGTCAATGACAACCTTCTCGGGAACGCCGTTAGTTGCAATGGCTTTCTTGAAAAAGCGCCGCGTCGCAGCCAGATCCCGACGTTCAGACAGCATGAAATCAAGCGTTTGGCCATCGCGGTCGACAGCTCGATACAGATAGGTCCATTTACCCCGAACCTTGAGATAAGTTTCATCGACACGCCAGGAACTGGCCATGCGGCGTTTGCGTAATTGAGCTTGCTCCTCGATCTGCGGTGCATAACGAGTGACCCAACGGTTCAAGGTTGCATGATCAACGGCTACTCCGCGTTCGGTCAGAATTTCCTGAAGGTCACGATAGGAAACCGGATATCGTACGTAAAAGAATACCGCGTGCATACCCAAAGATGACGCCAGCGGCCGCGCCGCGCCAAGCGGCCAGCAACTCTTAACTCGCGAGTTGACGCGGCGTACGCTACGCCCCTAAGTCCGAGGCGGCTGACCCACCGGCCATCAAACCGGCCATTTCTGCGGTATATCTTCCGCTGTCAATTTAATTACGCCTATGATATCATTAGCGAATTGAACGATAAGAATGCGGCCATTAAAGCGGCCAGAAAGCCAGCCTTACTATGCCTATCCGAGACGATGGCGAAACAACAGGACTATTCGAGCCGCTGCTGGTTTCAGAAAGCTCGAAACATCGCGGGAAGCTGGCCGATCTTGCGTTAGAGCTTGCTACGCGCTCCGAAGGATTCCGCCGGAGCCTGCCCGTCTCCATAGCAACGGCGCTGGCCGATCTCGTGCGGTCGATGAACTGCTATTACAGCAATCTGATCGAGGGGCATAATACCCATCCGGTCGATATCGAGCGCGCGCTGAATAATGACTACAGCGCCGACCCCGAAAAGCGCAATCTACAACTCGAAGCCAAGGCCCATATCACTGTTCAAAAGTGGATTGATGATGGCGGCATTATCGCGTCCCCGACTAATCCAGATGTTATTCGGGAGATACACCGGCGCTTTTGCGCGCTTTTGCCCAAAGAGTTGTTGTTTGTGAATGACCCGACCACCGGAGAGGATGTCGAGGTCATTCCCGGCGCGCTACGCGAGCGCGATGTGCAGGTCGGACGGCACATTGCTATCAGCGCCGGCGCGGTGCCGCGTTTTCTGGCGCGCATGGATGCCGCCTACTCCAAGCTCGGCAGGGTTGATGCAATCCTGGCCGCTGCCTCTGCTCATCATCGATTGCTATGGGTTCACCCGTTTATTGACGGGAACGGACGCGTTGCGCGTTTGATGTCCTATGCCATGCTGCTTAAATCGCTGGATACGCGCGGCCTTTGGTCCGTAGCACGGGGGCTCGCTCGCCGAGAATCCCGCTACAAGCAGCATCTTGCCGCGTGCGATATGAAACGGCGCAACGACATGGATGGGCGCGGCACGTTGAGCGAAGAGACGCTAGCGGAATTTACAGCCTTCTTTCTGGAAGCCTGTATCGATCAGGTCAGTTTTATGGAAGAATTGATGAAGCCGGAAAGGCTGCGCGACCGGATCATGATTTGGACAGAAGAGCAAATTAGGGCCGATGCATTGCCGCCCAAGTCCGATATCGTCCTCAAGACCATTCTGTACCAAGGCGAATTGCAACGTAGCGAGATCGCGCCGCTATTGGGATTAAGCGACCGCGCAGCACGTCGGGTTACGTCAGCCCTGATCGATATCGGCGCGGTGACATCTGAAAGCACACGCGCGCCGCTCTACCTTGCTTTTCCTGCAAAATTTGCAGACCGCTGGATGCCAGGTCTTTTCCCCGAACTTTGAGATAGGTCTCGTCAACTCGCCAGGAACTGGCCGTGCGGCGTTTGCGCAATTGAGCTTGCTCCGCGATCTGCGGTGCATAACGAGTGACCCAACGGTTCAAGGTTGCATGATCAACGGCTACTCCGCGTTCGGCCTGAATTTCCTGAAGGTCACGATAGGAAACCGGATATCGTACGTAAAAGAACACCGCGTGCACAATGACGCTTTTGGGGAAATGTGCGCCTTTGAAATCGACCGCCATCCGCTTCCGCCTCACTCAAGTTCTACATAGTTTCATGTGATAACTCATCAGATGTAAAAAAATTGCACACAACCTGCATCGTCGAATGGTCCATCGCGATACCGCGCTCAGCCATCATTTCATTCAGATTGCGCAGGCTCAGATTGTAAGCCAAATACCATCGAACACACAGAAGGATGACGGACTTATCGAAATGGCGGCCTTTGAACATCGAACAACCCAGCGTTTTGAAACCTAGAAACTTATATCGTGTTCATTGACGAAAAGTTTGCAACACAGCCAGCAACAATGGGCCTCGCCTCAGCGACACCACTTTCTCTCAAGCAGCAGTTTACAGCGCTCGCAGCATAACTACGTCCAAAGTTAAGCCGTGTTCTGTGCCAAACTCATTTTTGCAGCGGAACCCTTGCGCCATGGCATGGAAGTTTGCCACAAGCGACGCTATGTTCGGCGGCAATAGCAATCGTGGAGAACTCCATTGAAAATTTTTATTTTCGGCAGTGTGAACGTGGATGTAAGCGCCAGAATGGCAGCACTGCCGCGTCCCGGCCAGACACTCAATGCGTCGGGCTATGGCATTGGCCTTGGCGGTAAGGGGGCCAATCAGGCGGTAGCTGTGGCAAAGCTTGGCGGCGACATTCGCTTTGTCGGTGCAGTCGGCAAAGATGCTTTTGGCGAACTGGCTGTCAAAGAGATGCAGCAGTTCGGTCTGAATACCGACGGGGTTCGAATGATTGATGGTGTCGATACCGGCATTGCGATCATTCAAGTCGAAGAAGCAGGGCAGAACACGATTGTTGTTTGCGCAGGTGCCAATGCACATTGGTCGGCATCCGATATCGATGCCTATGCGTCTGATATCGCTAAGGCGAAAATCACGCTGTTGCAGCGTGAAGTCCCGCATGAAGCCAATCTGGCTGTTGCAAAGGCTGTGAAGGCGGCAGGGGGCACCGTGTTGCTCGACCCTGCTCCAGTGGGTGATGCAAGCCGCATGGCCGATCTGATTTCGTTGAGCGAAATCATTTCGCCTAATGAAACCGAAGCCGCTGAAATCACCGGCATTGAGCCCACCGATATTGCCTCTGCGGAAGTTGCTGCGCGCAAGCTTCTCGAACGCGGCCCGAAGATCGTCATCGTCAAGCTGGGCGGGCGCGGCTCATTGCTTGTGACCGCTGATGAGGTCAAGCATTTCGAGCCGTTCAAGGTGAAGGTGGTCGATACGGTTGCGGCTGGTGACAGTTTCAATGGCGGCTTTGCCGTTGCCTATTCGCAAGGTCAGTCACTGCATGATTGCGTGCGTTTTGCGTCTGCCGCAGGTGCGATTGCCGTGACCCGCGCTGGTGCCGGTTCGGCTGCACCGACAGCAAAAGAAGTCGCGGAACTTCTGCAAAAACAGCAGTAAAGCCGCACAAAAAGCCCTTTAAATAAAGGCTAAGTAGCCGCAATTTTATGGTAATTGCGGCTACTTTGTGGCGATTATGTGTTTAGAGTGTTGCCAGACGCTCGGTCAGCAGTGCAAAGAAGCCATCCGCATCGACGTACTTGATGAAGAGCGCGTTCTTCGGACGATCGGTCACTTCCCACCAGTCGACGACTGTTTCACCAATCGTCAGTTCCGAGTTTATCTCGATTTCCACGTTGCAATGACGGCCTGAGTAAAGTTCTGGCTTCAGCAGATAGGCAATGACATTCGGGTCATGCAGTGGGCCACCGTCGGTGCCGTATTTCGCCTCATCGTAACGCTCGAAGAATTCGAGCCATGCCGCGACCACCTCGCCGACATGGGTGCCGATGCCGCGAATGGCTGCGATGCGTTTCTCGGTGGTCAGTACCTTATGCGTCACATCGAGCGGCATCATGGTGATCTGAATGCCCGATTTGAACACAACCGCAGCAGCATGTGGATCGACATAGATGTTGAATTCTGCGGATGGCGTGATGTTGCCGCCTTCGAAATAGCCGCCGCCCATCAGCACGATTTCCTTGACGCGTTCAGCGATCTTCGGCTCGCGGATCAGTGCAGATGCGATATTTGTGAGAGGGCCAAGCGGGCAGAGCGTAACGGTGCCAGCTTCTTCCTTCATCAGCGTTTCAATAATGAAATCAACGCCATGCTGCTCCTGAAGCGGCATGGTTGGGGCAGGCAGATCATAGCCATCAAGGCCGGTTTTGCCATGGACGTTTTCAGCCGTTACCAGCGGGCGCACCAGCGGACGGATTGAACCGGCGAAGACTTTTGTGTCCGGCTTTTTTGCCACTTCGCAGATGGTGCGGGCATTGATTTCGGTGCGGGCCAGCGGGCCGTTGCCAGCAACGGCTGTGATGCCGAGAATATCAAGTTCCGGGCTTGCGAGTGCCAGAAGAATTCCGACTGCATCGTCCTGACCGGGATCGGTATCGATAATGATTTTACGAGCCATAAGAGCTTCCTGATAAAAAGATTTAGAGAGCGTTGCGCGCTGCATCAACGGTCTGGTCGACGAGCGCTTTGAAGGAGATTTTCGCCGGACGACGCATATAGGTGACAATGTCGTCGGCCAAAAGCGGCTTCGACCAGCGTTCTGCGATGATGGCGGGGCCATGCTGGATGGCGATCATGCTTAGAATCTGCGCTGCATTGCAGTCGACATCGTGTCCGATGCCGCAGACAATTTCGAGCGTGCGGTCGAAATCACCCTCGCCAAACCACAGTGCCACCACTTGTGCTGCGGCGTTTGGCGTGACATGAATCCAGTTAAATTCGGCATATTCTGCATCGCATTTTGCCCATGCATCCTGCCAGTTAACAGCCGTATGGCAGGCATCCAGCGCGAACGCCAAAACCGCACCATATTCGGTATCGGTCGAGAAAAGCGCTGCCGTGGAGACGAGCAATTCGCGCGTGTCGCTCACTGCAAAGGCGCGTGCGGCCATGACTGCATTGAAAACTTCGCCCAGAATTCCGTTTCCGGCGTGGGAGATTTCTGCATCCATCCATGCGAGACGGGCAGCTTCGCGCGCGCGACCTGGCACAACCATGCCGCAGATTGTGCCGCGCATCTGTGCGCCGATCCATTCGTCGAACGGATTGTCAGATGTGCCGGTTTCAGGCGCTGTAAGCCCCCGACGCATGTTGGAAAGTGCGATTGCCTCCGCAGACCAGCCAAGCGGGATGAGCGACGTCCAGCGTTCAGCAATGTCGGCACTGGTAACGGCAGACCCCTTGTCGCCAAAGGCTTCGAGAAAGGCGATCTCGAAGGTGATATCGTCATTATAGGTGTTGGGTTCGCGTACATAATCGCGGATTGGGCCAAAGACTTCGGCGATGTTTTCGGCTGTATAGCCTTCAAGGGCCGTGCCAGCGGCGGCCCCCACCAGCTGTGCCATCCACGCGCCCGAGGTGCGCGCGCGGAAATCATCGGAGCTAAGATCATAAGCCACGTCTTCCGGCCATTTGACCGTTGCGTCAAAGGCTTCCCATGATGCAAAACGCGTAGTCTTTTGCGATGGGTGGCTCGGGTCCGGCTTTGCCGCCCGCATCAGCACGCGCAAACGCATATCGATGCGATAAAGCGTTTCAAAGTCGCCGCGCTCCAGCGCTGCAAGCCCATCGCGCAGAAGCTCCGCATATGGTGCCAGCACATAGCCCTTGTTCTCCAGCGATTGCAGCGCGCCAGCCATCAGACATTCAGGCGCTGCCGATCCCGGCACATTGCTTTTCCAGAACATTGCCATGAGGTCGTCCTGCGCCTTCATGACAGCGCTTGCATCCCATGTCTGTTCTTCTGCTGTGCGTATGACAGGTTTGGTGTCGCGCAACAGATCGCGTGTAAGCTCCCAGGCTTTCATGTTTTTCTCATTCTTATGCATGTCAGGATTTCTTCAATTGTCTTGCACGCCGCTGTCTTCTGGCGGCATGCACTGTCAGCACCACGACGGGCACGAGATAAGGGATCATCTGCATCAGCTCGAACGGTAGTCCAAGGCTTTGCAGCGTAATTGCAAGAGATTCTGCGGCAGCCAGCACAAGGCTTGCGGCCAGTGTCCCCCACGCAGTTCCCTGTCCCATAACCTCCGCTGCAATGGCAATGAAGCCGCGACCGGCCGTCATGTTCTGGCCAAACCATGTGACATAGCCGAGCGAAAGATAAGCACCCGCAGCACCACTGAATATGCCCGAAAGCACCAGCGCCTGCATTTGCACACGCTTGACGTGAATGCCTGCCGCGCGTGCGGATTTGGGATCAACGCCCGTTGCACGCACATGAAGGCCGAAGCGTGTACGCATCATCATGAGGCTAACAGCAGGCACAGCGAGCAATGCTGCAAAGCTCAGTATGTGGATATTGCCGATATAAGGTATGGCAAAGCTTGGCAGTGCGCCGCTTTTCAACGCGCCTGACATGCCTTTGTCGCCGGTGGCAAGAAAAAGCCCCAGCGTCGTGCCTGCAGCTGCTGCAATATTGAGCGCGATACCGGTCATGATGAGATCAGTACCGAGCCGATTGACGGACAATGACATCAGCCAGCCAAGGAAGGCCCCCACAATAAGAGCTGCGAGCAGGCCGATGGCAGGACTTCCCGTTGCGGCACTTGCGAGAACGGCAATCAATGCTGCAATCAACATCATGCCTTCCATGCCGATATTGAGCACGCCAGCGCGGTCAGAGATCATCACGCCCAATGCCGCCAACAAAAGAGGCGTGGCGACACGCAGGATTGTTGCGATGAAGGAAGGATCGAGAATTTGTGCAAGAACGGCGCTCATGACTGTTCTCCTTCCCGGTTGCGCAAGTTTCGGATCAGACGCTGCACAGTTGGATGATTGTGAATGACGCTGGCCGTTGCACCCACCATGATGGCGGCGGTCACAAGTCCCACGACTTCGGTCGGAATATTCATGTTCCGTGCCAGAAGATCGCCACCCACCTGAACAAAGCCCAAGAACAATGCTGCCGGAACGACCAGAAACGGGTTTTCGCGCGCGAGAATTGCAACGACAAGGCCAGTCCAGCCATAACCGGGCAGATCGAGCCATGCGAAACGATTGTGCAAGCCCAGAACTTCGAGCGCGCCAGCCATGCCTGCCACCAGGCCGCCAATGATCTGCGCACGCATGACAATGCCCTTGAGTGGCAGGCCAAGATGGTTGGCGAGGCCGGGGCTGGACCCTGCAATACGGATATTGAGGCCCGAGCGCGTCCAATAGAGCCAGATGCCGCCTGCGATGCAGGCGAGGATCGCAATGATCGAGCCACTGTTAAGGCGCGTGCCTGCCAGAAGTCGTTCGAGCTTGGCGTCAGGCGGAATGCGCATGGACATCATACCGCCGGCTGCAGGATCACGGATCACGTAATTGAGCACGAACAGCCCCAAAAACAGGAAGGCATAGTTCAGAACCAGTGATGTCACCATTTCGGATGCGCCAAAGCGCAGGCGCAATGCCGCTGGAATGGTGCAGGCAAAGCTACCCGCAACCGCACCGCATAAAATGGCGACAGGCAGCGAGAACCAGCCAAGCGAAGGCAGCAGAACCGCACCCGCAACCGCACCCAGACCACCGAGATAAAAGCCGCTTTCTGCGCCGAGATTAAACAGGCCAGAGCGGAACAGAATGGTGATAGCAAGACCTGTAAGCATGATCGGCGTTGCGGCTTCAACCACATTGCCCATATGGCGAATGCTGCCAAAGGGGCCGAGGAAGAAGGTTCTGAGAACGCCTGCCGGATTATCCTGCATCAATGCCAGAGGCACCAGCAGGGCCGCCATGATGACGCCGATTACCAGCACGGTCAGAAAGAAGGGAATAAGATAGGATATAAATCTACGCATCAGGCAACATTCCTCGTGCCAAGCATATACGGGCCGAGAACCGCTGGAGTGATGTCTGGTCCATTCTTGAGAACGGCAACAATGCGACCATTGAAAAGCACGACGATACGGTCGCTGAGCCGCAGCAATTCATCAAGATCAGCACTGACCAGAAGCACAGCACAGCCACCCTGCGCAACCTCATCAATACGACGATGCAGGAAAGCTGCTGCTGAAACGTCGATGCCACGTGTAGGCTGGTCGGCGATCAGAAATTTCGGATTGGTGGCGAGTTCGCGTGCAGCGATGAGCTTCTGAGCATTGCCGCCCGACAACGAGTCAAGCCGTTCGGTGATTGCGCCTGCACGCACCGAATATTGTTTGATCATGCCGCTGACGCGTGCCTTGATCGCATTCCAGCGGAGGAAAGGACCCCAATAGATTGGGGGACCTGCGGTCTTGTTGTTACGACCGGTTCCGGCAATCGCGTTTTCCGCCAGCGAAAGACCGGGCGCGCCGCCCTGCGAAAAGCGATCGGCTGGCAGATAGGCGAGACCCTTTTTGCGCCAGCTTGCGGTTTTGGCAGCAAGCATGTCTGCGCCATTCAGACGAATAGCCCCGCTGCTCGCTTCCATAAGACCTGAAAGGACCGAAACAAGTCCGCGCTGTCCGCTGCCATCAACGCCTGCAACGCCAACGATTTCACCCGCGCCGATCGTCAGGCTTACATCGCGGATACGGTCGGCAGGGTCGAGCGCCAGTGTGGTAACGCCCTGCATTTCGAGAACTGTTTCCGTCGGCCCCTGCTTATGGGCGCGCTCAGGAATATCGACAGCGTGACCCATGACCATTTCCATGATGGCATCATCAGGCACGTCGGCGAGCTTTTCGGTGCCAGTGACCATGCCCGCGCGCAACACAGTGACGCTTTCAGCAAGTTCGCGCACTTCGTTGAGCTTGTGCGAAATGAAGAGAATGGTGATGCCTTCGTCGCGCAGCGCTTTCAGCCTGCGCATCAGCTCTTCGATTTCCGGTGGCGAGAGAACAGCGGTCGGTTCGTCAAGGATCAACAGGCGCGTGCGCCGCGACAGCGCCTTGAGAATCTCGATCTTCTGTTGTGCAGCAACGGACAGCGTACCTGTGATCGCGTCCGGGTCGGCATGCAAATCATAATGCTGCATCAGCTCTTCGACCATTTTACGTGCGCTTACACGGTCGATAAAGCCGTTCTTCACCGGCTCATGGCCGAGGATGATATTTTCAGTGACGGTCAGCGTCGGCACAAGCGAGAAATGCTGGTGCACCATGCCAATGCCCTTGGCGCTGGCATCTTCCGGCGACCAGGAAGTAATATGCTGGCCATCGATAATGATTTCGCCTGCGGTGGCATTCTCGATGCCGAACAGGATTTTCATGAGTGTGGATTTGCCAGCGCCGTTCTCGCCGCAAATGGCGTGGATAGACCCGGCGCGGATCGAGAACGACACATCACGTAAAGCCTGCGTGCCGTTCGGATAGACCTTGCTCACATCGCGGAAGGCAACGATTGGGCGGAAGGCGACGATTGCATCGCCGCCTTCATTGTTTTCAGCTTGTTTTTCCACGATCAGGGACGAACCTTGTTGCGGATCGCGTTGAGATCCTCGGTGCTCATGCCAAATGCGGTTGGAACCGTGATCTTGCCTTCGGAAATCTCGTCGGAAGCCTTCTTGATGGCATCCTTCATGTCCTGCGAGGCCATGGACGCCATATTGCCGTCCTGTACGATGCCCACAGCGCCTTCCTTCAGGCCAAGCGCTTCCGCTTTGCCGAATGGCAGATTGCCCTCCTTGAAGCGGTCATAGGCCTGCAAAAGACTGACATCGACGTTCTTCAGAACGGAGCTGACAACCTGCTTGGCAATCGCTGGATCGCTGTCCTTGAAGATGCCTTCCTGATCGGAATCCACACCCAGAACATATTTGCCGGTTTCTTTCGCTGCTGAAAGCTGGCCAAGGCCGGTCTGCGAGGCAACGACGAAGCCGAGCGCCACATCGGAGCGATATTGTGCGAGGCCGAGTTCCTTGCCCTTTGCCGCATCCATGAAGGAGCCTGCATAGGAAATGGCGATTTTCACGTCTGGCGAAATTGCCTGAGCACCGGCAACATAGCCGACGAGGAAGTCGTTGATAACCGGAATGTCCATGCCGCCGAGGAAGCCGAGATTCTTGCCAACATCACCAAGTTTGCCTTGCTTGAGAAGCTCTGCCGCAAGCATACCGCCGAGGTAAGAACCTTCGTTCTGCTTGTACTGGATCGAATAGACGTTGTCGTAGCCGCCTTCTTCATAAGGCACGCTTGCATCATAAAGGACATATTTCTTGTCCGGATATTGCTGCGCGACCGAGCCTACGGTTTCCGACATCTGATAGGTGCCGCCGATGATCAGGTCCCAGTCCTGTTCGGACGCATCGAGGAAAACCGGCTCCCATTTGGTCGGATCGTCGCCGATTTCCAAAATCTTGGTCTCGACGTCGTCGCCATATTTGTCCTTGATCATCTTCATACCATTGGCAGCGGAATCGAAGAAGGATTTATCGCCGAGCGCGCCATTGATGATGAGCAGGATCTTGTCCTGCGCTTGCGCTGCCGTGGTGGCAACAGTGCCCATCGCTGTGGAAGCAGCGAGCGCAAAAGCAAGATGAAACATTCCCCGTCTGGTGGACTTGAACACAACAGAACTCCATTTTTATAACACTATAGAGATGGAATTTCTGCTTTGGGCTTATCGCCTCGTTCTACAGATCCCCCACACTTGCCCGATCAAACGACGGCGCATGGTGCAAGTCAATCTCCAATTTAAGGACCCGCTGTGGACAAGGTAAGGCTATTGCGTCGAAAGCTGTTAAAGCTTTCGATTATTTCACAAATGCCTGGCTTGGATGGCGCAGAGTGGGATCAAAAGGATTGAGTTTCTCGGTAATAATGGCTGCTTCCTTGCGCAAAAGCTCGGTGATCGTGTGCTGACGTTTTTCTGTTAATCGTGAAGCCAAAGTGCCGATACTGAGTGCCGCTACTGCTTCGCCATTGCGATTGAGCACAGGAACGCCGAGGCCTGCCATGCCATCGATCATGTTGAAGTTGAAGGTGGATGCACCGGTTTCGCGCACTTCCGCGATCATGATGCGAAGATCAACTTCGTCAATGGTGGCCTTGTCCAGAATGCGGGGCATGTTGAAGCGAATGATGGCTTCGCGCTCTTCTTCCGGCAGAAAGGACAGAATGGCGAGACTGCCCTGACCGATGCCGAGCGGCACTTTGCCGCCGATATCGCCGGTATAGGAGCGGATCGGAAAAGGACCTTCCACGCGATCAAGACAGACGGCATCGAAATTGCTGCGCACCAGCAAGAAGACCGTATCGTTGAACGTCGTTGAAAGCCTTAAGAGCGATGGGCGCGCAAGGCTCAGAATGCCATCACGCTGACGGGCCTGTGCTGCCATGGCGAAAAAGTCCAGCGACAGGCGATAGGCTTTCTTGTCGGGAAGCTGCTCGACAAGGTCCTCGGCAATCAGCGTCTTCAACAATCGATGAGCCGATGGCTGGCTCAATTCGAGATCCCGCGCCAGATCGATGAGCCGAACGCCGTCTTCCGTGCTTGCCGCCAGACCTTTCAAAATATGAATTGCCTTCACCAGACTTGAGTTAAGCGAGGCACCAGATTTCGTATTCTCTGATATATCATCCATAAAGTTGCTTCCAAATTCTGTATTTTGAAAGAAATATATAATTTATTCCGAAATTGAAAATTATAATTTGTAATCGTTCAAAATTTTCTGCCATTTGAAATCGTCGCCAATGGGAAGGTCAGGCAAGGCATTGAATGGATGCCGAGCGGATCGGCGGTATTTGCTTCAGACTTGGGGAACGCTGCGGCTGCACAAGCGGTCGAACGGTCATGCGTTCAAACAATCAGGTCCGATAAGCGCTCAAATGCGCGATCAAGCCGCTCCCCTCAGCCAGTCCTATGAAGAGGCGACGTGAACCAATATCGCGGCGCTTCCGTTCCCCCACTTTGACTGGCGGAAGTCTTGCCGAGAGGGAGACGCAATGAGCTTTTTGACCCTTTCCAATATTTCCCGTTACTACGGCAAGTTCGCAGCCGTTGATAACTTCAATCTGGAGATTGAAAAGGGAGAGTTCATTTCACTTCTCGGCCCGTCGGGTTGCGGCAAAACCACGACATTGCAGATGATCGCCGGTCTTGTGCCACCATCATCGGGTGCGATTACGCTCGATGGACGCGATATCACCCGGCTGGCTCCTGCCAAGCGTGAATTGGGTGTGGTGTTCCAGAGTTATGCGCTGTTTCCGCATATGACGGTTGCGCAGAATGTCAGCTTCGGTCTGGAAATGCGCAAAGTGCCAAAGGCGGAACGCGAAAAGCGTGTACGCGATGTGCTGGAACTGGTTCGCCTCAGCGCATTGGCCGAGCGCTATCCGCGCGAAATGTCGGGCGGTCAGCGTCAGCGCGTCGCTATTGCGCGCGCGCTGGTCATCAACCCGCCGGTGCTTTTGCTCGATGAACCTCTGTCCAATCTTGATGCGCAGCTGCGTGAAGAAATGCAGTTTGAACTGCGTCGCATCCAGCGCACCGTTGGCATTACCACTATCATGGTGACCCACGATCAGGCCGAAGCGCTGTCGATCAGCGACCGCATCGTGGTGATGGAAAAGGGTGTGATTACGCAGGTTGATGCACCTTACAAGCTCTATGAGCACCCGCATAACCATTTTATTTCCAACTTTGTTGGCAAGTCGAACTTCCTGAAGGCGCAGGCCGATGGTGCGACTGTTTCGGTTGCCGAAACCGATATTCGCTTTCCGTCAGCAGACCAGAGCGTTTCGGGTGAAGTTTCGGTATTCATTCGCCCGGAAAAAGTCCATCTCGTTGATGCAGGCGAAGGCCAGATCAGCGGCGAGGTGACAACACGCTACTTCATGGGTAGCCAGTGGCTGCTCGGTGTATCGACCAAGGCTGGTCAGCTTTCCGTGGCTTTGCCAAATCTGGGCAATCCACCGCCTGCGGAAGGCACAACGGTTGGCCTTGCCTGGAACCATGAAGATTGCCGCATCCTGAATGCAGGAGCGAACTGATCATGAGTGCCGTTTCGCAGACAACGACCGGGGAAACAAAAGAGCGGCGGAATTATTTGCCGTTATTCCTGACCGGACCTTCCACCCTTTTGTTCTTCGCGCTGGTGCTTTTGCCCCTGGCGCTGACCGTCATGTTGTCGTTCAACTCGTACAGCTATGACAAGGGCATTCAGGACGTCTTCACCGTCGCCAATTACACGCAGGTGCTTCAGGACCCCTATTACCTGAACATCTTCTGGCGCACATTGCGGCTTGCGCTGATTACCACGGTGATTGCAGTCATTATCGGTGTGCCGGAAGCCTATATTCTCTCGAACATGCGCGCGCCTTGGCGCTCGATCTTCCTGCTGGTCATCATTGGGCCGCTTCTGGTTTCGGTTGTGGTGCGTACATTCGGCTGGAGCATGCTTTTAGGCCGTAACGGTCTCGTCAACAGCACGCTCGAACTGCTGGGCCTGCCCGCAGCGCAGATCCTTTATACCGAAACGGCAATCGTGATTGGTCTTGTGCATATCATGCTTCCATTCATGGTGATCCCGGTCTGGACCGTGCTGCAAAAGCTTGATCCGACGGTTGAAGCTGTGGCGCTGACACTGGGTGCCTCGCGTTTTACAGCACTGCGTCGCGTGGTGTTCCCACAGGCCGTTCTGGGCATTTTGTCGGGTAGCCTGATCGTCTTCGCGCTCTCGGCAAGCTCGTTCGCAATCCCTGGTCTGTTGGGTGGTCGCCGTCTCAAGATGGCGGCAACGGTTGTCTATGACGAGTTCCTGATCGAGCTCAACTGGCCGCTTGGTGCTGCCATCGCGATCATCGTTCTCCTCGCCAATCTCATCATCATGATTGCCTATAATCGCATGCTCGAAGGGCAAGCGAGAAAGAAGCTGGGGTAACCGCAATGACAAAGAACGGTCCTTTCGCACTCTTCTTTCACACGCTGGTCGTCATATTCATGCTGGCGCCGATGGTTGTGGTCTGCCTCGTGGCGTTCACGCCGGAAAACACGCTGTCTATGCCTTGGAACGGATTCTCGTTGCGCTGGTTCAAGGCGGTGTTTGCGCATAATGATTTCATGACTTCTTTCTCGAACTCGCTGAAGCTCGCCTTCTTCTCGGCGACGATTTCAACACTGCTTGCTGTTCCTTCCGGCCTTGCAATCGCTCAGTACAAGTTTCGGGGCCGTGATGCGCTCAATGCGTTGTTTCTCTCGCCGCTGATCATCCCGCATCTGGTGCTGGGCGTCGCGTTTTTGCGCCTGTTCTCGCTGATGGGCCTGACCGGCTCGTTCGCATGGCTGGTGGCAACCCACGTGATCGTCGTCACACCTTATGCGTTGCGTCTGATCCTGGCATCGCTGAGCGGTATGGATCGCAATGCGGAAAATGCAGCCCGCACTTTGGGTGCCGGTGAATGGACAGTGTTCCGCCGCGTTACGCTGCCACTTTTGCTGCCGGGATTGTCGGGCGGCTGGTTGCTTGCCTTCATCAATTCGTTCGATGAACTGACCATGTCGATCTTCGTCACCTCGCCATCAACCGTCACATTGCCGGTGCGCATGTATATGTATGCAAGCGAATCCATCGATCCGATGATGGCTGCGGTGTCGGCGCTGATGATCCTGGTTGCGACTGTGACCATGGTGATTATCGACCGCCTGTTTGGTCTCGACCGCGTCCTCGTGGGCAAGGGCTGATAGGGGCGCACATATCATGGCGGTTACAGTTTCGCCTTTAACGGCTCAGTTCCGCAGGCGGTATCGTCTCAATGAACAGCCGGTTGGCTTCCTGCTCGATGGCGTCCCCTTTGAGGGACGCCGTGGAGACACGGTGCTGACAGCTATTCTCTCGGTGCAGGGTAAAGTGCGTCATACAGAATTTACTGGCGAGCCGCGTGCAGGCTTCTGCCTCATTGGTGCGTGTCAGGATTGTCATGTCATGACGGTGGAAGGCAAACGCCTGCGCGCTTGCACAACGCTGCTTGAAGACGGCATGGAATTTGTGACAGGGGCAGCGCTATGACTGTAGCTCTCGCGCCTGTCATTGTTGGGGCTGGCCCGGCGGGCATTCGTGCCGCAGAAATGCTGGTGAAAGCCGGGCATCGTCCGATTGTGCTTGATGAGGGCATGCGTGCTGGTGGACAGATTTACCGTCGTCCACCTTTCGATGACGGTCGCAGCTATAAAGCGCGTTATGGTTCGGAAGCCCATAAGGCTGAGGCGTTGCACAAGACGTTCGATCATTTGCGCGAAGCAGTGGATTATCATCCCGAAACGCTGGTCTGGAACATTTCACGCGACAATAGCAACAGCCTTGATCTCCTGACGGGCGGCGTTCACACGCAACTTCCCTTCAGCCATTTGTTGCTTGCGACGGGGGCTACAGATCGTGTCTTGCCGTTTTCGGGCTGGACCAAGCCGGGTGTCTATACGCTCGGTGCCTCGCAAACGGCACTGAAAGCACAAGGCTGCACAATCGGTGAGCGCGTTGTTTTCATGGGGTCCGGGCCGTTGCTTTATCTCGTTGCGTGGCAATACCACCATGCCGGTGCGAAGGTTGCGGCAGTTCTGGATACCGCTCCCTTCCGTTCGAAATTTCACCTCGCGCATCTGGCCCTGCACGCGCCGCGCATTGTGGCGCTCGGTGCTTATTATGGCTTCCGCCTGATGCTTGGTGGCGTGCCGGTCCATTACAATGTGCGCCCTGAACAAGTGTTGGGCGAGGGCCACGTCGAGGGTATTCGGTATCAAAAAGCTGGCCGCAGCCGGGAAATCGAATGCGATGCACTGGCCTACGGTTTTGCATTGCGTCCCGAGACCCAGCTTGCTGATCTTGCCGGTTGTGAATTTGGCTTTGAAGATCGTGACCGTGCCTGGCTTCCTGTCGCGGACCCGCTTGGCCGGACCAGTCAGGCCGGGGTTTATGTTGCGGGCGATGGTGCAGGCATTGCAGGCGCAGATGCGGCTGAAATTCGTGGTCAGCTTGCGGCGATTGCCATGATCCGTGATCTTGGTGGCACGGCGGACACGACGCTCGAACGCCGTCTGCTCGGCGAACTTGATGCGATCTATCGTCAACGTCTGATCGTGGAGAAGGTTTTTCCATTTCCGCGCGACTGGTTTGAAACGGTTGGGCAGGATGTAACGCTCTGCCGTTGCGAAGAGATTAAGCTCAGCGAAGCCCGAGCGGTCATCAGTGACGGCAATACAAGCGAGATCAATCGACTGAAAGCGTTGAGCCGTGTGGGTATGGGGCGTTGTCAGGGCCGTATGTGCTCGGCTGCTGCGGCCGAACTTCTGGCAGCAATGCAGGATAAATCTCCATCAGAAGCAGGCCGTATTCGTGCGCAGGCACCGGTCAAACCGATCCCGCTTGGCTTCGGCGCAAAATCTGCGCACGAGGTGCGGTCATGACAAAGCGCCTTCAGGCTGATGCTTTGATTATAGGCGGTGGAATTGTTGGCGGTTCAGCGGCGCTTTTCATGCGCCAAGCCGGGTTGTCGGTTATCCTTCTCGACAAAGGCTTCTGCGGCGCGCAGGCAAGCGGCGTCAATTATGGCGGCGTGCGCAGGCAGGGCCGCGAACCTGAGCAAATCGCTTTGTCGCAGCGCTCGTTTGATCTCTGGGCGCGTCTGCCTGAACTCATTGGCATCGACGGCGAGTATATTCGCAGTGGTCATTTGAAACTTGCACGCACGCCAGAGAGCTTTGCGTCTCTTGAAGCCTATGCGGAACGGGTCAGGCCGCTGGGACTTGAGCTGGAACTGATCGGTGGCAACGCCGTGAAAGAGCGCTTTCCATGGCTGACGGGTGATGTGGCTGGCGCGTCGCTTTGTGCGGAAGACGGTCACGCCAATCCGCGTCTTGTTTCGCCTGCCTTTGCGCGCGGTGCAAAGGCTCTGGGTGCAACGGTACTGGAAAATACGCCTGTCCATGAAGTGCAGACAACAGGTGATGGTTTCGTGGCGCTGGCGGGTGACGGCATCGAAATTCGAGCAGGCATGGTCTTCAATTGCGCGGGTGCCTGGTCGGATCGATTTGCAGCATCCTTTGGTGAGCCGGTTCCTTTGAAGCGGATTTATCCCTCGATGGTGGTGACGGAGCCGATGCCTTTGCGCTTGCCGATGAGTCTCGGCGAAGAGGGCGGCGGTTTCTATGGTCGTCAGGTCACGCGTGGCAATTATGTGATGGGTGGCGGGCGTGCAACGCCGCTTGAAAACCCGGATTTCTCGCGTCCTTCGGTCAATGCTGCATCATCTGTGATGCTGCGTGCCATCGAACTGTTTCCACATCTTCAACATGCGCAGGTCATCCGCTTCTGGTCGGGGACGGAAGCAGAGATGCCGGATGATAATCCGGTTATAGGGCCAAGTGGCCTCATCAAAAACCTCTTTCATGGCTTCGGCTTTAACGGTGCCGGTTTTCAGACCGGACCTGCCGTCGGCGCTGTGCTGTGCGATCTGGCCGTCAAAGGCGAGACAGAAACACCGATCGAGGCTTTCTCGATCAATCGATTTAACCATCTAACCTCAAATTACAAAGGGAACTAGCATGAAAAAGCAACACATGACTGCAATGTCCGCACTGGCGCTTGGCCTGTCGGCAGCTTTCGTTTCGGGCGCGTCCGCTCAGACTAAGACGCTTTATATTGGCATGAATGGTGGCAATATGGAGCGCGCTTACACCGAGAACGTGCTGCCGGAATTCGAGAAGGCCAACAATGTGAAGGTCGTTGTCGTGCCGGGTACATCTGCCGATATTCTCGCCAAGGCGACCGCGCAGAAAGACAATCCGCAGATGCACGTTATGCTGCTTGATGATGGTGTGATGGTGCGCGCAATCAATGCAGGCCTTTGCCAGAAAATCTCTGATGATCCGGTTCTCGCCGACATTCAGCCTGCGGCACGTCTCAAGGACGACATGGCAATCGGCGTCGATATGGGCATGACCGGCATCGCTTATAACAAGAAGCTGTTCGACGAAAAAGGCTGGGCCGCTCCAACCTCATGGATGGATTTCGCCGACGAGAAATACAACAAGGCTGTTGTTTTCCAGTCTGCGTCTGCTTCGACCTTCGGCCTTCATGCATTCCTTATGTTTAACCGTATTCAGGGCGGCGACGACAAGAACCTTGAGCCGGGCTTCGAGAAGTTCCCGGACCTGATCGGCAAGAACATTCTGGAATTCATCCCGTCATCGGCAAAGATTTCGGAAATGGTTCAGACCGGTGAAGCTGCAATCTTCCCGCTGACACCAACCGGTGTGAACAACCTCAAGGACAAGGGCATTCCGGTTGAATACGCTCAGCCGAAGGAAGGCTCAGTCGTTCTCGCTGTCACCGAATGTGTTCTGGCTGGCAACAACGAACCAGAACTGAGCCAGAAGCTCGCGCATTATCTGCTTTCAGCCGATGCTCAGAGCAAGGCACTTGATCATGGCAACGTGATCCCGTCGAACCAGAAGGCCAAGGCCGGTTCGCCAGAAGCGCAGGCCAAGCTCGATGCGTTCAACGGTTACATGAAGACAGCCAACACGCTTGATTGGGATGCCGTCAACGAAGGTCGTCAGCAGCTGAACAACCGCTGGAACCGTACGATCGAACAATAATACCAAGGCTAGAGCATAATTCCTTAAACTTGAATCAGTTTAAGGTAAAATTATGCTGTAAATATAAAGTGTTAGAGCGACCTTTGTGCGCCCAAGAGGGCGCACGGCGCTCTAGAGCGTTTTAATTATGTTCTGAACCAGAGGAAACGCTCTAATTATTTGTTTTTGAGCATGTCTTTATCCCATCGTAGCGGGATCAGAAATCAGTCCGGTGGACTGATTTCCCCACGAAGGCGGTTCTCACTTTTGGGAGACATGCTCTAGAATGCTCACGCATCACGCCTTGAGAATGTTCAAGCGTCACTGGGGCTTAATCAAAGTCCAATGAGCTTCACTCAATGAACTTTGGTACCAGATCATCTGACGAACAAGAGAAAGCCCGCTCCGAGCAATCGGGGCGGGCTTTCTTGTTAAGCTGCGCTTTGAGCTTTCTGCTTTCGGGCCGACTGCCAGACCAGCGGGACGAGGATGAGCGCAACGGTCGGGAAGATCAGCCAGTTGATTGTCTCCCAGCCGGATGAATGCAGCAGCGAACCGGCAAAGAAGGAAGCACATGCAACCGTGCCGAAGACGAGAAAATCATTGGCACCCTGCGCCTTGCCGCGTTCTTCCGGCGTATGACATTCGGCGACCATGGCTGTTGCGCCAATGAAGCCAAAATTCCAGCCGACGCCAAGAAGGATCAGCGAAATCCAGAAATGGGTCAGATCAAGGCCGGACAGAGCGACGATTGCAGACAACGCGATAATCAGAAGGCCGACTGCAGTAATACGCTCTTTCCCGAAACGGGTGATGAGCATGCCGGTGAAGAAGCTTGGCCCGAACATGGCCAGCACATGCCACTGAATACCCAGCGCTGCGTGATTGACGGAATGACCGTGGCCAACCATGGCAATCGGCGCTGCAGTCATCACGAAGGTCATCAGGCCATAGGAGACGACACCAGAAGCCACCGCCAGCATGTAACGCGGGCTTAGCAAGATCTCCTTGAGCGGGCGTCCGTTGCTTCCGGTATTGGCAGATTTTGCGGCTTTGGGTGAGCGCAAAAGCATCAAGACAGGTATTGCCATCAGCGCGAGAGCGGCCTGACTCAGAAAGCTGCCAGCATAGGGCGTGTTGGGCAGTGCATCCCGCGTCCAGATGACAAGTTGCGGGCCGATGATGGCTGCGATCAGACCGCCGACCATAACCCAGGAAATGGCGCGGGCCCTGAGCGGTCCTGTTGCGGCATCAGTTGCAGCAAAGCGATAGCTCTGCACGTAAGCGGCATAAAAGCCCGCGATGAAAGTGCCGAAGCAGAAAATGATAAAGGACGCCGAGAAGATGCCGAAAGCGGCGACCAGACCGGCCGTCATGCCAAAGCCAGCGCCGAGCAGATAGCCATTGCGACGTCCGAAGGATCGCATGATAAACGCCGCGGGCAGAGTTCCCAGCGCCAGACCAAGATTGAACAGGCTGACAGGAAGTGTGACCAGCGCCGGATCAGAAGAAAGCTGCTGCCCGACCAATCCACCCAGCGAAATGATGATCGGTGGGCTTGCTGCACCCAGAGCCTGTGCCGCAGTCAGCACGAATATATTGCGTCTGGCGATTGTCTGGTCGGTCATGTCTGCACTTCTTCAAAGTTGCCTTGATAATCGTGCCGGGCCTATTCAGCTGGCACCTGGAAATGTGTGCAAATCACCGCCATCACCTGCCGCGCTATATCGCTTTCAACGCGATACCAGATCGTTTGCCCGTCGCGACGCCCGGCAATGATGCCATCACGTCGCAGCAAAGCCAGATGCTGCGAGACAGTGGAGGCACGCAAGCCGATCAGTTCGGCAAGCTGCCCCACTGACTTCTCACCACCATGCAACCGGCAGAGGATCATGAGCCGGTGATTGTTGGCGATTGCCTTGAGGAATTCACTTGCCTCGTCGGCCGCAAGATGGGTTTTTACGCCGGGGTCGATTGGATTAGGCTTATTCATGTCTTCGTATCTACGAAACTATGAAGATGCAGTCAATCTTACTTAAAAAACGGTTATCAGGAAATTTCATTCCGATTTCCGTTTCAAACTGTAAGCGGTGGTGAAAGCGCTTCTGTCTGCAGCAATGATATTGTAGCGTTGGCTCATTGCTGTTTTTGGGTCGAGCTATTTTTTGGGTTGGAGTCGTCGTGCGTATATCGGTCTTGTGGGTTGTGTTTGGAATTTTATTGTCTGGTCAGGCACATGCGGAAGATGACTGGAAAGCCGTCGAAGTTATAAAACCCTATGCAATTACTGGCCGCACCGGCCCTGAGCTTTATGAATCCATCGGCGAGCGCGGCCCTAAAGCCGGCAAATCCCGCGTGATCGCGCACACGACCTTTGTGTTGACCTGGGACCGCAAGTTCGACAATTCCAACAATGGCTGCACAATTGTTTCGGCCAAACCCAAGCTGAAAATCACCTATACGCTGCCGAAGCCTTCACAGAAGCTGTCCTCTCCGGTGAGAGAGAACTGGGAACGCTTCTATGATGGCATCTACAAGCACGAGCTTGTTCATGGCGACACCGCCAAGGACATGACGCGCGAAATCGTCCGCACAACGGTGGGGCTTTCGATCCCGAATGATCCAAAGTGCCAGAAAATGCGCCGGGAACTGATCAATCGCATTACTGCGTTGGTCGAGGTTCAGCGCCAGCAAGGCCGTGATTTCGACCGTGTTGAAATGGGGTCCGGCGGCAATGTCGAGCAGCTCATTCTGGCGTTGGTCAATGGAGGCTAGAATTTCCAGCAAAAGTGCGTGAGCCTTTTACGTCGGATAATGCGTTATGGAAAAGATAGAGCGGTTCCCAATTGGAACCGCTCTGGCCCATGCCGGTAATCCGGCATGGGCTTTTATGTTTAAGTGAGTTCGGCGCGTAGCGCTTTCGCTGCCGCCACCATGTTGACGAGGGCGGGGCGCACCTCGTCCCATTTGCGGGTTTTCAAACCGCAATCGGGATTGACCCAGAGCTGTCCATCGGAAAGCTGTTTGCGGGCAAGCGCCAGCAGGTCTGTCATTTCGCTGACTTCCGGCACGCGTGGTGAGTGGATGTCATAAACGCCCGGTCCGATATCATTCGGATATTTGAACGACTTGAACGCATCGAGCAGCTCCATGCGTGAGCGTGAGGTTTCAATCGAAATCACGTCGGCATCCATATGAGCAATGGCGTCGATGATGTCATTGAACTCCGAATAGCACATATGGGTGTGGATCTGTGTTTGGTCGGCCACACCGCTTGAACACAGACGGAAGCTTTCGACAGCCCAATCGAGGTAGGTCGACCAGTCAGCGCGACGCAGCGGCAAGCCTTCGCGCAAGGCGGCCTCGTCGATCTGGATCATGGTTGCACCGGCACCTTCCAGATCGCTCACTTCGTCACGGATGGCGAGCGCGATCTGTCGGCAGGTTGCGGCGCGCGGAATATCATCACGAACAAACGACCAGTTGAGGATCGTCACAGGCCCCGTCAACATGCCCTTCATAGGCTTATCCGTCAGTGACTGCGCGTA
Organism: Brucella sp. HL-2; assembly: GCF_025846885.2. Taxonomy (NCBI): domain Bacteria; kingdom Pseudomonadati; phylum Pseudomonadota; class Alphaproteobacteria; order Hyphomicrobiales; family Brucellaceae; genus Brucella; species Brucella sp. HL-2. Next base: position 71,269 of record NZ_JAOYTK010000016.1, read on the forward strand.
TTTCCACCAGGCAACCGTCATCGGCTCAGGACGGGAAACGTCACCGAAAATGATCGGAGGGCGGACATAGCGCGAGCCATAACTCTGCACCCAGGCGTATTTTGTGAAAGCGAAGCCCGAGAGCTGCTCGCCAAAATACTGAACCATGTCGTTACGCTCGAACTCGCCATGCACCAGTACATCGAGGCCGATTTCCTCCTGCCAGCGAATGGCGGCTTCAGTTTCGCGCTGGATGAAGCTCTCATACTGCGCATTGCTGATCTCGCCTTTGTTGACCGCTGCGCGTGCTTTGCGCACTTCAGGGGTCTGCGGAAAAGAGCCGATTGTCGTGGTGGGGAAAGCGGGCAAGCCGAGCTTGTCGCTTTGAATTTTGCGTCGCTCGGTGAACACGCTGTTGCGCTTCTTTTGAGCTTCCGTGACAGCGGCAACGCGCTGTTCAACAGCCGGACTGTGGACCTTTGGCGATGTGCGGCGGGCTGCAATGGCCTCACTTGCGGCTTTCAGTTCTGAAAGAACCGTGCTTTTGCCTGACGAAAGCGCACGTCCGAGGATAGCAATCTCATCGATCTTTTGTGCTGCAAAAGCGAGCCAGTTTTTAAGTTCTGCATCGAGTCCGGTTTCCAGTTCAAGATCAATCGGTACATGCAGGAGCGAGCAGGATGGCGCAATTTCAATGCGTTCCAGCCCGCGCTTTTCAACGATGGGCTGAATGCGGTCGATGATGGTATTGAGATCGGCGCGCCAGATATTGCGGCCATCAATTACACCGAGAGAAAGATGCTGATCGGGGCGTGCTTTCGCTACAATGTCGTTAAGCTGATCTGCGCCGCGTACCAGATCGACGTGAAGACCCGCGACCGGCAAAGCCAATGCAGTGTCGAGATTGTGGCCCAGTTCACCGAAATAGGTAGCAAGCAGGATTTTCGCGTTGGAAGCAGTGGCAAGACGCTGGTAAGCAAGTTCAAATGCAGCCTGTTCATTGGGGATGAGATCGAGAGCCAGCGCTGGTTCGTCAATCTGCACCCAGTCGGCACCGGCATTTGCAAGTTCACGCAGCAACTCTTCATAAACCGGCAGCAGCTTTGGCAGCAAGGCTACAGGATTGAAGCCTTCAGCGGTGGATTTAGCCAGCTTCAGGAATGTAACCGGGCCAAGAATAACTGGACGTGTGTGGATACCCAGTGCCTTGGCTTCGAGGAAATGTTCGACCGGCTTGCGGGCCGAAAGCCTGAACTCCTGATCATCGCTGAGTTCTGGCACCATGTAGTGATAATTGGTGTCGAACCACTTGGTCATTTCAAGCGCAGTCACACCATGAACATGTGCATGCTCTTGGTTTCCACAACCGCAATCGCTGCTTGTTTTGCCTTCGCTGCCACGCGCCATGGCGAAATAGGTCTGGAGCGATACGTCGCTGCCCGACCAGCCGTAACGGGCAGGGATGGCGCCGACCATTACAGCCGTATCAAGCACATGATCGTAAAGAGAGAAGTCGTTGGATGGAATTTTCGTGATGCCGTGATCGCGCTGTTCGGCCCAATTGGCCGCGCGCAAAGCGCTGGCAATAGTGAGCAGTTCTGCTTCAGACGATTTACCCGCCCAGAAAGCTTCGAGTGCAAATTTCAGTTCGCGATGACGGCCGATGCGCGGCACACCAAGGGTGGCGGTAGCGACGGTGGTTTGTGACATGGCTATATATACCCCGATATAGATGGGGGCGCGGGTTCACAGACGTGCGCGAAAAGGCTGCTTCTGGCAACCAGACCTGCGACACTCCGGGACACCCCGCCCGTGGACGTTGTTTTGTCATGGCAGGTCTCCTGGCTCACGGGTCAGCGCCTCGATCCGCCTTCCCGAAACCTTCGTTCCAGTGGCATGATGGATTTCAGCTCGCCGCTTACAGTTGCGGGGGCAGCACCGGTTTTGTCTTTAACGCACCGGTTTCCCTCTTAGCTTTCGTCTGAAGTCTGACGGAAGACCATAACGCTCGTTAATCTGGCGGAAGCCTCGTCGCTTGTCAATATTACATAAAGAAATGTTTATGTGTTTATGTGAAAAAAGTACCTGCAATTATTGCTTAGCCGAAAGTACTAAGGGGATAGAACCAAGACCCGGTGGCTTGTTTAAGAGAACTCGAATAAAAACAGATAATTAAGGGGTCAACGCGTAATCTTCGTGAGCGCCGGAAATATCAATTGATATGGCTCTGCAGGGGGGACTCATGCTAACGGTGCGACTATTGGGCTGGTTTTACGGTCAGATTTCTGAGCTAGATATCTGATTTCACTGATTAAAAAGAGTTGGGTTTAGCCGAATCCTCAACGGCGATTGTTCGCATTCTCGCCTTGAGGGGGCAGGATATATTCGTATGAGTTTCAGATATCCCTGGCAGAGACTGGCTTTGTTACCGCGTGTCGGTAAGCAGATCATACTTCTGCTGAGCGACTGCCTCTTGTTGTTGCTCAGTGCCTATCTCGCCTTTGTTATGCGTCTTGGCTTTGTTTTTGTCCCAACACAGACGCAGATTTTCCTGATCGCTATTGCTCCGGCTCTGGCTATTCCAGTCTTTATTCGTTTTGGTCTTTATCGAGCGATTATTCGCTATCTCGCCGAGCGGGCCATCTGGCCTATTTTTCAGGCAACGGCGATTGCAGCCCTGTTCTGGGTGGCACTGGTCTTTCTTATGGAATCCTATGGCGGCGCTGGTTTGCCGCGTTCGGTTCCGCTGCTCTACTGGCTTTTGAGCACTGTCCTTATTTCGGCGAGCCGCTTTGGTGCAAAATGGCTTCTACGCAGTGCTGAAACCAGCAAGGTCTATTCAAGTACCGCGCTGATTATTGGTGTGGGCGAACCCGGACGCCAGCTGGCGACAGCACTGAGAAGCCATAGCAATACGCATGTGATCGGTTTCGTGGACCCGACGGGCCAGCTCAGTGGAATGGATATTATCGGGCTTCGCGTTTACGATGTATCTCAGATCCCCAACCTGATCGAAAACTTTGGAATTCGTCAGGTTGTCATTTCTGAGCCGGAACTGGATCAGAAGCAGCGACAGGAGTTGGCGCGTCTGCTTGGCCGTCTCCCGGTCAGTACGCGTATTCTGCCCCCAATCGCTGATCTGACTGCGGGCAAATATCTTGTCAGCGCTTTGCGCAATGTCGAGATTGACGATTTGCTTGGGCGCTCGCCTGTACCGCCAGATGTCGATCTCCTCCGTGAAGTTGTCGAAGGCCGACGCATTATGGTGACGGGCGCTGGCGGGTCGATAGGTAGTCAGCTTTGCCGCACAATTGCACAGTGGAATCCCAGCTGTATCGTGCTGTTTGAATCCAGTGAATTTGCACTTTATCAGATCGAGCGGCAGCTACGTCAGATGGCACCTTGTGTTGTCATTCCGGTGCTTGGCACAGTCGCAAACCAGCATTGCATCGAGAAAGCAATTCAAACACACGCTGTTGATACGGTCTATCATTGTGCGGCCTATAAGCATGTGCCGCTTGTCGAACAAAACCCACTAGTCGGTATCAGCAACAACGTGTTTGGAACGCTGAACGTTGCAGCGGCAGCGCTTGCGACCAATGTCGAACGGATGGTGCTGATTTCCTCTGACAAGGCCGTACGGCCAACGAATGTCATGGGCGCGACAAAGCGCTGGGCGGAACTCGTCGTTTATTACTACGGAACACTCGCTGAAAAAGCGGGCCAACATAAGTCGTTCTATTCCGTTCGCTTCGGCAATGTTCTGGGCTCCAATGGTTCAGTGGTTCCGCTTTTCCGCGAGCAAATCGCCAATGGTGGCCCGGTTACGCTCACACACGAAGACATGACGCGTTATTTCATGTCGATCAAGGAAGCTGCCGAGCTCATCGTGCAGTCCGGTGCAATTGCCAAATCCGGCGATACCGTACTTCTCGAAATGGGTGATCCAGTCAAGGTTCGTGATCTGGCCGAGAATATGATCCTGCTTGCGGGGCTGACGGTGCGTAGTGCAGACAATCCCGACGGCGATATTGCGATTGAGGTGACGGGCATTCGCGAAGGTGAGAAGATGTATGAAGAGCTTTTCTACGATCCGTCCCAGGCTCAGACCACGCGCCACCCCAAAATTATGCGTGCACCAAAGGGTCAGAAGGTTGCTGTGGACGTCCCTAAAAGCCTTGATACTCTTCGGGCTGCGATGGAGACAGAAGATGCCAACGCTGCCCGCAAGGTTCTGTTCGACGTCATAACCTCCTGAAGCGTCCGCGGAAATCGAGCAGCAGCAAAAGCACTGCGACCGTGGCGATGAGCACGAATATAATCTGCGAAAGCATATGGTCGAAAACCATAATCGCTGCCGCACATGCTGTCAGAATGATATTGAGCAGTGCAACGTGGCTCACCACCTTCCACACGCTCCACCCGGCTCGTTTGGCGACCTGATAGGCGTGTTTTGAATGTGCTTTCAGAATGTTCTCGCCTGCCAGACCGCGTAAGATGATCGTCGTGCCAGCATCAAGCACGTAATAGAGCGGCAGAATAAGCGCGACCGCTATATGCGTTTCACGTGCCAAAAGTAAAAGCGCGGTTCCGGCAAGCAGCCCCAGCGGAAAGCTGCCGGAATCGCCCAAAAAAACGCTTGCAGGTGGACGGTTGTAAAAAGCAAACCCGAGAAGGCCGCCTGCTATGATCGCGGCAATTGTGCCGCTTTCAACACCTGCGAGCTGAAACGCTGCCAGCAGCGCAATTCCAGCCATGGGCACACCGATGCCTGCGACAGTCATGCAATCCAGGCCATCCATGAAGTTTGTGACATTGATTGCAGCGACAAGCGTGATGACGAACAGCGTAATCTCAGCCCAATGAGGCAAAAGCTCTGGCAATAGTTGGAAATCGGGGCCGAGCCCATAAACCACGAGGCATGCGGCTACAAACTGCGAGCCAAAGCGTGTTGTGACGGAAAGCTCGAAACGATCATCCAGACCTCCGATAACCCAGAGCAATAAACAGGCACCGCTTAGATTGAGGACCAGATCAATAGGAAGGCCAAGATCTGTGCCGAACATTAAAAGCGAGACAATAATCGCCGGTATGAGCGCAAGGCCGCCGATTTGCCGGGCAGCTACGCTATGGTTGGAGCGCGCATTGAATTTTGCCGCAAGAAAGCTTGCTGGCAGAAGCGCGGATAAAACATAAAGCCCGACGCCGCAAAGAATGGCGCTTGCAAGAAAGGAGATTATCAACAAGATCATTGCAACAACCATTGAAAAATGACTCTGTCATCGAATTACCAGCTTTGGATGCGAAGGCAAATCCCTGTGCTTGGCTGATTTGCGCCACTGATCATACTCTGAGGAAATTCTTTATCCCCAGTCCTTGTAAAGCTTGTCAGATTTCGTCGATAGGCGATTGCACTTGGCGCGGGGAGCGGCTATAAGCCCGCCCAATCGGTCGCATCGATCTGATTTGTTGGGGCGTAGCCAAGCGGTAAGGCACCGGTTTTTGGTACCGGCATCCCCTGGTTCGAATCCAGGCGCCCCAGCCATGAATTAAGAGCAACATCAGCGGCTTATTGATTTTGTTCAAATTTCCCTCTGGCTGGGAATCCTCATTATATTCATATTTGCTGCATGCGCACTTAACTGTGGCACAGAGCAATCACACATGCCGACTCTTGTGAATTTCGGTTTCGTGTCAGCTCCAGATAGCAGATATGACATGACAGTCAGACATCAGGTTCAGAATCTTCAGCGGCGCGGAAATATTTTCTATTGGCGTCCGCGTCTCCCCGCACATTTGGGATGCAATATTGGCGTGCGTCACCTTGTTGTCAGTCTCAAACAATCTGATCATCGGCAGGCAGGCTACATGGTCCGCAAGCTCAATTTGTTGCTGTTTGAAATAGCAGAAAACCCGCGAAGTGCATTGATGTCGAAAGAGCCCTTCAACGATTGTTCCAGCCCGAAATTGTGCGGATGAACGATCATGTGGAAAATCTTCAGTTCGCTGGCCAACGCGCAGAGGCAGGCTTTCACCAAATAGATAATATTGGCGCTGATCTGGAAGTGGGCTGGGCATACAGGCTTCCGGAAAAATTTTGCATCCGCCACATTCTGTTTGAAAGCGAAACCTGTCAGGGCTGGCGTTTCCTTAAGCAATCAAATGTGCCACATAGTCTCCGTCAGGATATGGTCACAACATATCATCAGGAACGCGTTGACGCGGAAGTTCCGCGGTTCAGCAGAGATATCCGCGTTATCACGGAAAAGCACAGATTGGCATATTCGATTTTAAATCTGGAGAACGCCAAAGCTCAGTATTTTAAAGCCCCACGGCGATCTGCTGCTGAATACGCAAGAGCTTTACCTAATCGAGTTTCCTGCTGAACAGGTTGACGTGGGAGGAGGACAGACATTGCTCTCGATGGAACCTTGTGATCAATGACTCAGGTGAGCGTAGGAATGACGATCTAAATTTAAAAATGAAATCACGTTTTGATGATCTTTGTCGAGTTTTCACATTGGGGACAAGCACAAATGCAGCAATAGACCCCAAAAGAGCCTGATTCAATGATAACCACGCAGTTGACTTAGAAGCGCTATTTCTTCAATTACGCTATAACGCATTCATAAAAATATTCGAGAAAGTGGCAGTCGTGACAAATAGAAGATTGGCCCAGATAAGATCATGAGTACCGACATTTCAGCAGCAAACGTAACCCATGAGGTTGTAATCGCCGAGCCAACAAAAGGTGCAGGGGTTGCCGTTCGTGATATCTCAGAAGCTCTATCGAAATATCGATTGGCTTTGATATTCGGATGGCAAGATGTCGCTCAACGATATCGCCGATCGCGTGTCGGCGCTTTCTGGTTAACGTTGAACATGGCCGTATTTATTGGCGCGCTCGGACTGATCTTTGGAACACTTTTTCAAAGTGAGATGCGAGAGTTTCTGCCCTATCTGTGTGCTGGTGTTATTACGTGGGGTTTTATCTCAACCTGTTTAAATGAGGGATGCACAACATTCACTTCTTCGGATGGCATAATTCTGCAAGTTCGAATGCCTCTATTTACGCACGTAATGCGTGCTATATGGAGGAATGTAATAATATTCGCTCATAACATCGTTATTTTTCCTGTTCTTCTTTTAATCCTAGGTAAAATGATTAGTCTGAATGCGCTTTGGGCTGTTCCTGGATTCATATTATTGTGCCTCAATCTATCGTGGATGATGCTTATTTTGGCTATTCTCTGTGCTAGATTTCGCGATATGACTCAGGTTGTAACGAATATTCTACAAGTTCTGTTCTATGCTACGCCAATTATGTGGATGGTTAAAATTCTACCTGATCATGTTTCACGCGTATTCATTGAGTTGAATCCGTTTTATCATTTTATCGAACTTGTAAGAGCGCCGTTATTCGGCTCACCACCATCACCGCTGGATTGGGCCTTTGGGTTTGCGTGCGCGATAATCGGTTGGATCGTCGCAATTATATTTTTCGGGCGGTATCGTTGGCGCGTAGCGTATTGGTTGTAGAAAATGAGTCTAATTCAGCTTCAAAATGTTAGCGTCGAGTTCCCGATCTATAACTCGACAAGCCGTTCGCTTAAAAACAGAGTTCTTAGCATCGCGACGGGCGGGAAAATCGAAAGGCGTAGCGATCGTCTGGTGATTGTACGTGGCCTCGACAATATTTCCCTGACATTTAGGGATGGGGATCGAGTCGGGCTGATCGGCCATAATGGGTCGGGAAAAACCACATTACTTCGTGTTTTGTCGGGAATTTATACGCCAACGCATGGAAGTTCCGTCATCAATGGCAACTGTGTCTCGTTGATTAACATCAATCTTGGAATAGATCCAGATGCAACGGGGAAAGAGAATATTCGTCTGCGCTCCGCAATGATGGGTATGCCGCCTGAGGAAGTTGCTGAAAAATTTGAACAAATTGCTGATTTTTCGGGTCTTGGCGAATTCTTGGATGTTCCGTTCCGCACCTACTCTTCTGGCATGCAGTTAAGGTTGGCGTTTGCGACTTCAACTGCTGTTCGACCTGAAATCCTGATAATGGATGAATGGCTTTCAACCGGTGACGAGGATTTTAAGGAGCGAGCCAATGCACGTATGCGCGAACTCGTTGATTCAACAAAAATACTCGTTCTGGCAAGCCACTCAAAAGATTTGATGAAAAAGAACTGTAACAGAATAATCTGGCTTGAACACGGAAGAGTAAAAATGGATGGCCCACCTGACGAGGTCCTCCAAACCTACTTCGGCGAATAACAGAATTGCGTCTGCATTTTTAAAAATCAAAAGCGTATTGAAATAGATTAAGAATACAATACGCCTTTGTATATCATATGTTAAATGCCAAAAATTCGTTTGGCGTTTAAGGTCGGAATCCCTAGCCCTTTTTATATGTGGAGTGCGCGGGTAGCTGTTAACACTGAAAACTACCAGTGTGTCAGTTTTCGTTTCCATTGCAGGATGTTTTACAACTATGCCAAAATTAGCTAGTCGTTTCAGACAGTTGACAAATGCATTGCGCTATCTGGCTCGCGGAGACTTTTCTGGACTGGCGAACCGTCTGAAGTGGTATGGACGAGAATACTCTCATGTAAAATTGCGTCGACGGCTTGCAAATGGAAACGGCATTGTTTGGGGTATTCTTTGCACCCCTCATACCCTGTTTATTGCACGAACAATAGCTGATCGTTTGGCGTTCCATGGAATCGAAAGTGAAATCGTGATGGGCTCTGTGAAGAGTTTTAATCATGATTTTTATGTTGTTCTGTGCGCACAGATGTTCAAACGTCTTCCACCCGCAAATAAACGTGTTATCTTTCAGCTCGAACAATCCGTCAGTTCAAGATGGTTTACGCAAGAATATATGAAGACACTTACGAGTTCTCTGGGTGTTCTGGAGTACTCTCTAACTAATATCGCTTTCCTTTCAAAGAATGAACTTAAGTATCCTAGCGTACATTATCTGCCTATAGGTTCTTCTCAAGATGAGACATTTGCAGATAATGCAGTGACAAAAAAATATGATTTTATTTTTTATGGCGATAGTTTGAGCAGTGAAAGAAGACGCAAATTTCTCGAAAAGCTGCAAGAAAAATATACCGTAAAAATATGCAATGATTTGTTTGGTCGCGAACTTTACGCGGCTATTCAGGAAGCCAAAGCTGTTATCAATATTCATTACTATGAAGGCGCTTTATTAGAAATGCCTCGCATATGCGAGTGTATTTCATTAGGTGTGCCAGTTCTTTCTGAAGGCACGAGTGACCAGAACGAGTATCCAGAACTCGAAGGTGCTGTAGCATTTTTCGATGAGGGCTCAATTGACAGCATGTTGGCTGCAGCGTCTGAGATGCTAAATAACATTGAAGCCATAAACGAAACCATCACAGGTGCGGTCTCACTCAGCGCGGCACGTTTCAACTTTATGTTTGACCGCTTTCTGGTGGCAGTTGGAGTCGTTCCGGCCAACATTATTCTTGATGAGCAAATATATTTGGCTCGTAAAAGTGATTTTTTTGCTCTGTCGTTGCCAGAAACGATTGAACGACGCAGGGCTATATCTAAGTCACTACCGGATGGTTGCGAATTATTTGATGGCATTCGAAACAATTTGGGCTGGATCGGCTGTGGTAGCAGTTTTAGCGCCTTATCGCGTTATTCACTTACAAATAGTATAAATAGGTTGACCGTTATTGAAGATGACGTCGACCTTCCTGATGATTTTAATAGCATACTTCATGAGGTGAACGGATACCTCGACACACGAAAAGAAAGCTGGGATATTTTTTCGGGTTTGATGGCCGACTTACACCCCAATGCAAAAATTTTATCTGTTGAGAAGGTTGGTGGACGCACCTATGTCACCATCGACAAAATGACGAGTACCGTTTTCAATATATATAATAAAAGTGCACTGAAAATTTTGTCACGATGGAATCCCCTCGATGCAGATGCTGTCACAAATACAATAGACAGATATCTGGAGCGTCAGGAAAATTTGCGAGTTGTTGTCGCCTTACCGTTTATTGCTGGCCACAAGGAAGATGCGACTTCAACTCTTTGGGGCTTCGAGAACGCGCGTTACACCCCAATGATTGCAGAAGCACAGAAGAAGATAGAAGCTTTGGTGCACATTTGGCGGCTTTCACAGTAGCAAATGCGGGGACGTCCTTCCTGTTGTATTAGAACCTGTTCCAAAAAAGGTTGAACGATTTCAGTTGGTTATGATTCAATCGGGTTGCTAACTTTCGATGGAGATCACGATGACCTGGACTGAAATCGCTCGCCAGCAATATGAACGATGCAATCAGCGCTACGCAAGCGATTTGACAGATACGGAATGGTCTGTGATCGAGCCATTCATTCCTTTGCCCTACCGCCTTGGACGTCCTCGCAAGACAGATGTGCGTGAAGTGGTGAATGCACTGCTTTAAATTGCTTCTTCAGGCGCAGCTTGGCGGCTTTTACCAAAGGACTTCCCACCGTTTTCCACGGTGCAGAAATACTTTTATCGGTGGCGGGATGAAGGGACACTGAGCGCCATCAACAACACGCTTGTTATGGCAGCACGCGAGTTGGCGGATAAGCAGCCTAGTCCTACAGCTGGCGTGATCGATAGCCAGCCGGTGAAAACTACTGAAAGTGGCAGAATACGTGCTTTGATGCCGGGAAGAAGATCAACGGACGCAAGCGTCATATTGTGGTTGATACACTGGGTTTGATGGTTGGTCTGTAAGCGTTCGCTGCGGAGCACCTGTGATCTAGCTTGACGTATTAAAGTTCCATGGGAGCAGGTTGTCGATGCGGCTTTGGGGGTGTCCGGCTGCGATGGCGATCAGTGTTGCCTTGAG
>NZ_JAOYTK010000017.1:0-79416 GCF_025846885.2 Brucella sp. HL-2
CTCAAGGCAACACTGATCGCCATCGCAGCCGGACACCCCCAAAGCCGCATCGACAACCTGCTCCCATGGAACTTTAATACGTCAAGCTAGATCACAGGTGCTCCGCAGCGAACGCTTACCTTCTTTCGTCGAGAACGCGCCGATCATCGAGTCGGGCGGCCGCACTCTTGCGGTTGGCAGCTACCACGATTGGCCGAAGCGACACAGCACTGGGTGCGTTTTACCGACGTTTGGCAGGGCGTATCGGCAAGCAGAAAGCAGTGACGGCGACTGCACGCAAGATCGCTGTGCTCTTCTTCAACGCCCTTCGCTTCGGCATGGCTTATTGTGATCCTGGTGCAGAGGCATATGATGAGCGACATCGTGGCCGGGTTCTGGCAAACCTACAGCGCCGTGCTCGAGCTTTGGGATATCAGCTTAATCCCATCCCCGTTGCAGAGAGTGTTTCTTAGGAAGGCCACTGTGTTCTTTGCGAACCAAAGCAAATGAGGTTTGCTTTCGTCGAAGAACACCGCAGTCAGATTTCAGTCCACCGGTTGTGCCAGATTATGGACGTTACATCACGTGGTTATCGTGCGTGGCGCAGACGGCCATTAAGCAAGCGGCAGAGACAGGATATGGTGCTCCTCGCGCATATTCGAGAGCAATATCATGTTAGCCTTAAATCTTATGGTCGTCCTCGCATGACGCAAGAGCTGCAAAGTATAGGATTATCTGTTGGGCATCGACGCGTTGGCCGTCTGATGCGCCAAAACAATATTTATGCTCTCAGAACTCGCAAATATAAAGTTACGACGGACAGCAACCATACTTTCAATATAGCGCCGAACTTGCTGGATCAGGATTTCTCAGCTGAAAAGCCCAATCGGAAATGGGCGGGTGATATCAGTTACTTATGGACACGAGAAGGATGGTTATATCTGGCTGTCATAATTGATCTTCATTCACGGCGCGTTGTGGGTTGGGCTGTCAGCGACCGTCTGAAACAAGATCTTGCATTACAGGCATTGAACAGAGCAATTGCTTTGCGCAATCCAGAGCCCGGCTGCATTCATCATACAGACCGCGGCAGTCAATACTGTGCTCATGACTATCAAAAGCGGCTGAAGCAGCTCGAATTCCAAGTCTCAATGAGTGGGAAAGGAAACTGCTGGGATAATGCTGTGCCAGAAACATTCTTCAAAACATTGAAAGCGGAGCTAATTTGGCGACATACGTGGCAAACACGTCAGCAGCTGACCGATACGCTTTTCAAATACATCAACGGATTTTACAACATACGCAGAAGGCATTCGACACTCGGAGGAATATCGCCCGCTCAATTCGAACAAATAACCGCCGAAAAGAGATGATGAGGAGGAAATAAAGCGGGACAAGTCCAAACCATCACACGCGCGAAACAATTCCGCGGCCTTCCTCGTATGCATACCTTCAAGCTGCGTCTTGTCCAACTTCATAACAATCTCCGGACGGTTCAATCCGTCATAGCAGGGCGATTGCTCGGACACACTTCAATTTACAGTCTCTAATTTGATCCGCTGTAAAACTTATTCAGGAAGAGTGCCTCACCAACAAACAGACCACTCATTCCGCTGAGAGCCCCAATCATCTCAAAACCAGTCAAACCGAAATTAGTAGTGATCCCGTATAACTCGGTTTCCTTGCGTATTTTCTTTAGTATTTGAGTGCTATCTAGGTCGAGTGCACGTGTGAGCCAATAATCGGCGATCATTCCATGGCAAAGGCAAAGGGACGATTGTGGGTCACCTAGTCGCGATTTAACAATTCGCATGTCCGCTTCGTATACCTTCTCAGGAATATAGGGGCGGATATGCAACCGCGAATAACCAAAACCCACTGTGCCGTGGCACCAGGAGGTATTCGGTGCATTTTCGGTGGACCACCCTTCATTCGTGCGATAGTAAGTTTCACGTTCAATGTTGTTATTAATAATGCTAATCGCTTGGGCATCACGTTGAGAATAGTAGCTCATGTATTCGGCAAGTGCTGCAGAAACGCCGGCAGTGCCATGGGCAAAGCCAAGCAGTGTTTCATCATTGACTAATGATTTGGACTTGTTCTTAATTATACTAAATATAAAATCAGACAATGATGTAATTTTCTTGCTGATAGGATAATCATAATAGAGCCGATGTAACCTAAGAAGCATCATCAGGGTTCCGCTAAGGCCATTTACAATATCTAACTCTTCATACTTTCCCCAAGTTCCTGTCAGTACTTGGAATGAAATTTTACTCAGTTCCTGTTCCACCATTGGTAAAAGCCGCAACAATTGATCGTTCATGATAGCACAGATCGCCCATACGGTTCCGCTCGTGCCGGCATATGAACCTGTCTTTGCCACAGGCGCTTCGCTAAGATGGCGCAATGCTTGCTTAGCAAGTTGGTCTGCAAAATTCTTAAAACGAGAGCACGAAAGGCGCTGTCCTACGACATGAAACGCGAGCGCCGCACCTGAAAAGCCATCATACAGATTGGCTTGGCTCAGGCCTAAGCGAATATTCCCATTGTCTGACACATGAATATTATTCCAATAACAATTGTCTTCGTGATATTGAGCATTATCTAACAGATGATTAAGAACAACGCGTCCCAGTTCATCAAACCACGTATCGACTGATAGTTCAGCTAGGTTTGCGTACGTTGGACCTTTTGCTAAATCAGGCTCTTTGTTTCTTGCCCGGTATATTAAGAAAGATTGCTCAATATCCCTCAATGTTTGTTCTATATAAGCATGTGTAATTCTTGAAAGCTGATAGACAACCTTTTGACGCGGTGATTGAAAAATTGGAGTTGCCAGTCGTTGACCATTAGCGTTGAATAATATTGGCTCATTAAAGCGCATAAAAAAGTAAGGAACATCTCCCTTGCGTAGTTCTGAAAACTCTGCTTCAAGAATATCTGGATCAGAATGCGATCCAGATAGGGATAAAATATCTCGCTCTGCTTCTTTATAAAAAAGCGAATCCGGATGATAAATGTTTTGGAGAACGTTTACATAATCTTCTGTAGCTCTATTGAGAATACGCACGGGGGCATTTCCCATGCACTTACTTAAGTAATATAAAAATATTTCTTTATTCTCAATCAAGAACAAGAATGTTGTCCGCGCGCCTTCGATTAATTCTTTTTCATACGAAAGAAAATTGACTGCATCCCCCTTGAATATCGGCTGACAGTTAAAGGTTCCTGTGAGAAACTTTCTGCATTCCATTTTTAATGAACTGCGGCGATTTTGGGGGTTCACCAGAACATCAATATCAGTTTTTATATTTGATTTAGCACTAAGTGGGCTTATTTCTATTTGTTCACTCATTAAATCGGTGGGCAATAGAAGAGACCGATAAATATGATAGTTTTCTGGCATACTTCTCCTACTGGTTAAAGTACACGAGAATAATGTCTCAATATCTACGATAACAGGAAATTCTGACGAAGAAATTAGGTTTTCCATGTGTAAATCAGTTGATGAAAACACATGTGTTAGTGCAATCAGAGATCCATATCGTCTATAGAATAAGAAAACCTGATGTTCTGTATCACATTCTATATGTTCTATGTGCTCTGACCATCCGTAATCGTCCTTCACAATAACTTTTGGAACAATTTGGTTTATGGGAAAATAACTATTCCACCAAACAAAAAAGTTATAAATACCCTCGTCTATTGATAAGTTCCTTGGTTTATAAAAAACTTTACGCGTCTGTCCAGTGCCATTTACAAACTCCACCCGCACCGATTGTTGCATACCCTTGTGTGGGTCTCCCACGGTAGTAATCCGGGAAACTTCGGAAACTGAGTAATCATTATAAAAATATTGTGCAACTTGCTCTATATCGGCAATAATACGAGTTATTAGAAGCTCTAAGCTTGCTCTGTAAATAGTGAGAGCTTGGAGCCATTTCTCCCAAAGAGCAGGATATTTCAGGCATAACATCGTCAAATTTTCTTGTTTGCAAAGTTCGCGCACAAAATATTCGAAGCGCTGGGCTTCCGTTTCTCCTTGCAGCAGTCTTTCGCGGTCGGCGAAATTCATTTCCAATATAAATAGCCGCTCCCACATTCTTCGCATAATGGGCAGAAAGGAATTTTCGATAAAACTAGAGATTGTTGTGGCCGGGAGAAAGTTTGTTTGAAGCAAAATTAATCTGTTATATTCATCTTCTATAAGAAGATTATATAATTTGGAGAATATTTGATCTTTAAATATAGTGTCTTTATCGGCCATTATTGTCAGTTCCCTTCAGAAACATATAGCGATTTGTCTAGGTATGTATATCTGGGGCGTTCATATGGTGAAATTTTAATCACTGTACTGACATAAACTTCTTTTCCAGTGCAAATGTATAAAGCTTTAATCCATTGCGAGTTCTTTTTTCGGGAACCGACATATTGGCTCTTCCACAACAGATCAGAATAATCAGAGTGTTTGCTGATATCATGTAGATATAAAGAAGGATCAGCAATCTTCACGGGGCGGTATGCTCCGCGATGAACTCACGGCGTGCGATATTCTAATTTCCATTTAGGAATGAATCGTATGATAGTGCATGACCTATACAGGCAACGAAGTGATGGTAGCTTCAGCGCCAGGCACTGAATATACACTTGAGTAATCTATTGGTTTCACAAAAGCCTCCGCAATCCCATTAGATTCTGGGCGTCTGACAAACGGTACTCTGCCCTCTATCCGATGCCCTTGAGAGGGACTTATAGTTTTATTGCAATGAAGCAAGACGATGATGCCGCCCCCGACATTAAAGCGTATGTCGGTCTATTGAATAAGATCGTCGCTCCGATCATTTGCTTTTGGGGGTATTTTTTGAAAACCGCTTCGCACTTATCGGATGCGCTCTAGATTTTCGATTATGCACGTTCAATCGGAGATGAGAGTAGATCACAACAGTATGATTAATCACTATCGCGAGGATAGGGGTGGTGGCGGTAAATCAGATCACCATCAATTATTTTCTCCGCCTGAAACCACCCACAGGTATTCAACAAACCACCAACTTTACAACGCCATCATGGTTCTTTCTGGCAGTCTCTACAGTTACACCAAAAACTTAAGGAGTTCCGTTGAGAGAAAAATTTCAATTGTCGAGGCTACCTCTAGTATGACAAGCGGAAATGTTGCCGATGACATCATAATCGAAATCAGATTGATCCAACTTGATATACAGATGCTTTAGAAAAGACATCGATGGTAACATTGAACCGCGCCTTGTTACCGTTCACTGACCCGATGAAGTGATACACAGTTTTCTTACCTTCTGGCAGGGCTGTATAATCCACTTCAAATTTAACAGGATGATTCGGACGAATGAAGCCTGTAAAACTCCAGCTCATACTTTTTATAAGCAGGAACCGAGCAAACTTTCCTTGCTGTTTTAAGATATAGGCAATCAAGGAAAACCCAAGAGATTGGGAAACCCTATCCAAGAGCAAAAGGGAGGCATGAATTTTATCGTGTGCAGTTAAATTAACGACACATGATATATGTCCAGTATCAACAAATAATTCATCTATAGAAAAATCCTCCGCCTTAAAATGATCTCTGAAATAATCGTATTCAACTACTGAATGCGTTTCTTTCTCAGAAACACGTTGCGATGAGTCCAAAATACTACTCCATTGTTCATTATCGACCATTTTGCTGACGATTAAATGCAATGTCGAAATTATTTGAGCGGCTCTTGAGCACAAACAAATATATTGCCATCGGATCCTGATGTTTAACAAGCAAAAGACTGGGTACAATATTCGCTACATAAGACATTAGATGAAATTACAGGTTTTCGCGAACCGATAATATCCGACGAATGCTTAATGTCATAATTCATAGATATCATATTATTTTCCTATCACTTAGGTGAACGATACTTACTTATACTAACTGAAATATACCCCGTTGCAAGGACAGGGGATTTATCTCGCTTAAGGTCGGACTAGAGAAGCCGTTACATTTTTGTATTGTGGATAAAATGACTAAGATGCAGTGTTCACATTGCGTGATGTGACGAATAAATCACACATATACTAAACCATATGGATTAATTGATCTACGTAACGCCCTGTTAATGAAAATTAATCCATTGAACTGAATCACACGGATTTTATCCGCATCCACCAAGCGTTACGCTTGTGCAAGTGTGACCTGTACACATAGTTTCTTGAGAAATCGTCCTAATTCGGTTTCCAACTATTTCCAATGCAATATTCAAATCATAATGTTTCGATATCATTGCTTTTATCCCACACTTACAATGGTTCCAGTTAAGACAGAATCGTTTGAGCCGCTGTAACTATTTGTTTTTGCGCATTATCCAACGCAAAACCGCTTCGCACTTTTTGGCTCAAATGCTTTAGAGCATAATTCCTTAAACTTGGATCAGTTTAAGGTAAAATTATGCTCTCATTTTAAAGTGTTAGAGCGACCTTTGTGCGCCCAAGTGGGCGCACGGCGCTCTAATTGACCATATAATGATATTACGCAAAAAGGTATTCTTCAAATTCAACTATTAGCTAGTATGATTTTTGGCATCGCCCCCTTAACTTCTGTGTGTATGTAAGCGGCCTGAAGAGGATGAATGGTTCTGATGGTGTGGACACCCCCCGACTGTGTTTCGGGCCTTTAGAGCGTTTCACCTTTTCACGGAACCATATTCGGCATTTTCCAAATAGTTTTGGCATTCGGCGGGCCGGATGGTTTCGACCAGCCTGCCGATATGACGCCATGTGTCTTCGATGGTGCGCTTTTGTGCATTTCTCATCCAATGCTTGATCTTGAAAAAGGCTTGTTCGATCGGATTGAGGTCCGGCGAATAGGGTGGCAGGAACCAGGCATGTGCTGGAAACAGGCATCATTTGCTCGACATAGCCATCAAAGGCCGCGCGAACAGGACGTAAACCTTGCTTCTCACGCTCAAAACATTCGGCAATTGTCTGTTCGCTATAAGCGGGATGCTTTACGCTTTTCCAGTTCAAGTCAACTCAGCAATCGATCTTCAAAACAACCAAGCCGCCGACCGGGTTTAACAGCCCGCGAATATACAGGCGGTGTCGTCGTCAACAGATGTTTGCGCACCGTCGGTCGCGAAAGGCCAACTGAACGTGAAAGCGCACTTATGCTCTCGCCACCGACAAAATGTCGGCGACGTATCTCGGCTATCAATTCCATTGTTATCACCACAGGTTCTCCGGATATTCACCCGCCTATCTGGTCGCTCGCGATGTTAATATTCAAGGTCCTCGAACAATCACTGTAAACGGCAAACTTTGCTCTTTCGGGAACATCTATGTCGATCCGAGCGGGCGCGTGGTTAAAAAAGGCAAGCTTCTGTCAGGGCGTGGGCCAAATGCGGAGCAGAGCGAATGAAGCTTTTCTGGAGGCGTATGGAAGACGTGCGCATACGGGCCTTTACAGGAACAATCCTCAAAAAAGACGGATCAGACTGGGGCGCTAAAGAATACACTGACCATGAAATTGTCGGTCTTTATGGCATTCAAACGAAGGTCGGTTTTTTTGGGTTCATGCGTCTTGGCAGGTGGGGCTTTGGACACATTAAGCACTCCGATGCCGAAGCCGCTCGCCAAGCCCTGAAAGGCGGTGAAGGATGACTGAAAAAAACAAGGAGGGAACCAACATGCACCATGAAAACGACAACGAAGCCGATCTCCTTATGGGCGTCGAACCTATTGCTAAGTATCTAGGGGTTACGAGGCGCCAAGCTTATAGGCTTGTCTACGACAAAATTATGCCAAGCTTCAAACTTGGCGGCACGGTCGCCGCTCGCAAGTCCAGCCTCAAAAAATGGATGGAAAACTTAGAATCAGAGCACGCTGCGTAACCCGTGTGCCATGTGCCAAACCATGTGCCGTCGATTCCCCGCGCATTCCTGAAAATGCATGTTTTTCTGGGAATTTCTTGAACATTTGCGGCACATGGCTGAAACAGCCACACCAAACTCAAACAATTGATATCATTGAATGATTTTGGTGAGCGCGCAGGGATTCGAACCCTGGACCTACTGATTAAAAGTCAGTTGCTCTACCGGCTGAGCTACGCGCTCCCTTGAGGAACAAATCGTCCCTGGAAGTGCGGCGGAACATAAGGGCGGCTTTCGCATTGGTCAACACCATAAAATCAAGTTTCTCCAACATAAATTCAAAAAAGCAGTGCCAATTGATAGAAACTTCGAGCCCACAGGGCTTGTCGGTGAAATTGCCACGCTTGAGTTCGGCTTTTTGGCAGAGAATTTGATCTATTGCCTTCCGAAAAGGTAGAATCGCGCAACTCAATAGCGGTTACAAAGAGCCAAAAATGATTCCAGAAATCGATTCCGGTTGTTGAAATGATACTGTAGGCTCTTCCGTGTAATTCATTCCAACGTTTCGGTTTTTCATGTCATTTGTCACAAACGCCTTTTTTCGTTTCAGACATTCCCTTTCCGGCATCGGGCTGGCCCTGGGTACTCTGCTATTCGCAGCAGCTCTCACCCCGAGCCTCGTTCCACGAACATATGTGATGCAAGGCATTTTGTGTGGCGTGGCATTTGGTTCAGGATATGGTCTTGGCGTTTTTTGGCGTTGGATTTGGCATTACCTCGAATTGCCTGAGCCCAACGATCGTTTGCGCAGCCGCGTTAATCTGATCGTCGGACTTACTTGTCTAGTGGTCGCGATAGTGGCGCTTTATCGGTCAGCCGGTTGGCAGAACTCCGTGCGATCCGCAATGAGCATGGAGCCTGTTCCAAGCGCCTACCCCGCAAGCGTTTGTGGGCTGGCTATCGTTACGTTTTTGATCTTGTTGCTGTTGGCTCGCGCCCTGATCTGGCTTGGACGCTACATTTCAGCAAAGATACACCATGTCGTCCCTAGACGAGTGGCTAATGTCGTTGGCATAGCGCTGACAGTCGTTCTGATCTGGACAGTTGCGAACGGTCTTCTTATCCAGTCAACCTTCGAGGTGCTCGATCGTTCATTCCGCGAGTTTGATGCATTGATCGAGCCAGACCGCCCTCAACCTGTTGCTGCCGATAAGACCGGAAGTGCTGCGTCTCTCCTGAAATGGGATGAACTGGGACGCGCGGGCCGTGAATTTGTGGCGTCAGGACCGACAGCAGACGAAATTTCGTCGTTAACAGGACGTCAGGCGGTTGATCCTATCCGCGTTTATGCCGGACTGAATGTTGCCGATGAACCAAAACAGCGTGCAGAACGCGCGCTTGAAGAACTGAAGCGGCAGAACGGATTTGATCGTTCCATCCTTGTCATCATCACACCAACAGGCACGGGATGGGTCGACCCGGCGGCAATGAACGGCCTCGAATTTCTTCATGATGGCAATGTTGCCAGCATCGCTATGCAATATTCCTATCTCAACAGTCCGCTTTCGTTGCTCTTCCAGCCCGAATATGGCGCTGACGCCTCGCGGGCACTGTTCACAACCGTTTATAACTACTGGAAGACCCTGCCGAAAGACCAGCGTCCGCGTCTGTATCTCTATGGTCTTAGTCTGGGTGCAATGAATTCCGAGAAGTCGGTTTCACTGTTTGAGATGCTGGAAGATCCGATCAACGGCGCATTGTGGAGTGGTCCGCCCTTCCCGAGCCGCGACTGGAAACAGATCACGCGTGACAGAAATGAAGGCACACCGGAATGGCTGCCGGTTTTCCGGGACGGCGCTTTCGCTCGTTTCATGAACCAGAATGGAGAGGCTCCCGGCAACGGGACACGTTGGGGACCACTTCGTATCGTCTATTTGCAATATGCGAGCGATGCGGTGGTCTTCTTTGACAGTCATGCGTTCTATCGCCAGCCAGAGTGGATGAATGCTCCTCGCGGACATGATGTTTCACCGCAACTGCGATGGTATCCGGTGGTTACGATGTTACAATTAGCGCTGGATATGGCTTTCGCGACGACAACTCCAATGGGGTATGGCCACGTTTATGCGCCAGAACACTATGTAGATGCTTGGATTGAAGTCGCAGACGTCGATGGCTGGAGCGAAGATCAGATCAACCGGCTCAAGCAGTATCTGCATCATAAAATGACCGGTGAGAGCGTCGAAGGGTACGACCAGCGCGGCGGCTAGAGCACGTTCGAATTACCCGCCAAACAAAAACAGCCGCCCTTTTGAGGCGGCTATTTTCAGAAAGCTTAGTTTATCAACGGTAAGGCGAATAGCACTGCTGACGCGGACCGTTGTAAGGCTGGAACGTATTGTCCGAAGCACGGTAAGACCTGTAGCGGTTATAGCACCACTGAACGTGGTTGTTGCTATAACGATAAACCGGCTGAGGCGCTGGCTGCGCAATCGCACCGCCTATGATTGCACCAGCACCAAAGGCTGCCAGCGGATACCACCAGCCGTCATTATGACGACGATAGCCATTACGATAGTGGTTATAGCCGCGATGACCGTTCCAATAACCTGGGCGTGGGCGATGGTTTCCATTCCAGCCTGGACGACCTGGACGGTGACCATTCCAGCCTGGACGACCCGGACGATGACCATTCCAATTGCCGTGACCGCGACGATCCCAACGATCATTCCGAACAGGAACGACGTTATCGCTGCCAGCGACCTGTGCAGTGAGCAAGACCGGAGCAGCAGAAACTGGTGCCATCGCACCGATCATAAAAGTTGCGCCGATTAAGCCAACCATCATTTTTTTCAAGGTGGTAATCATCTTGTTCTCCAGTTCAACTGCACACATCATGGCTGATGCTAGATGAACGTGTGCTGAATGATAGCTAGGAATATATAGCACGCTATATATCTGACAAGTGATGCGCCTGAGCTCAACTCAAACATAATTAACGTAAAACCTGCTTGGTGCCGTTCCAGCGTGATGATAGCTAAGAGTAAATGTGATTTTATTCGCAATTGCTGCAATTATCAGCTAGTTTCGCAACATTCTAACTAGAGTTGTAGCGGCTTGTGTGCGTTGGGGGTGTCGTGTCAACTGAATTGGAATCGGCCAGCAATTTCGCTTCAAGCTTGATGTCGAAAGATACCAACCCTTTTCTGGCTGCGGTAGAGCATACGCCTACCCCGATGCTCATCACTGATCCGCGCTTGTCGGATAACCCCATCGTCTATGCAAACAAGGCCTTCCTGCAAGTTACAGGCTATTCGGCAGATGAAATCATCGGAAAGAATTGCAGGTTTCTACAGGGTTCGGGCACCTGCCCTGAGCATGTGACTGCGATCCGGACCGCTTTAGCAGCGGAAAAGCCGATCGATATCGACATATTGAACTACAAAAAATCTGGCGAAGCCTTCTGGAACAGACTGCATATCTCACCAGTCAAAGGCCCTGATGGCATAATTCAGCATTTCGTCTCCACTCAGCTCGACGTTACGCTTGAACTCAAACGGCTTGTCGAACTTCAACACGAACGGGACACACTCTCCAATGAAACCAAGCGTCGTCAAAACCATCTCGATTATATCGTAGATGTTGCAAATATCGGCTATTGGACACGTGAACTAAATACCGGCAACGTCACTGGGTCAGCCGAGTGTCGGCGGATTTTTGGATTTAAGGAAAACGAGAATATCCATTTTGACCAGATCATCGATATGGTGGTGCTTGAAGACAGAATGGCAGTGCTACAACAAACTGAAGAGGCCTTCGCGACAGGCGAGCCTTATTCCATGGAATATCGGATCGTTAACAGAGCCGGTGAAACCATATGGGTGGAAACGCGCGCAAAAGCGCTGCTCGGTGAACACCCGACATTGCTTGGTGTCATGCTAGACGTCACTGAACGCAAGCAAACCGAAGCCGATAAAGCCCTCGTTACCCGAGAGATTTCCCATCGCTTCAAGAACTCGATGGCAATGGTGCAATCCATTGCCAACCAGACATTGCGCAATGCCAGCAATTCCGAGCAGGCAAGTCAGCTCTTCAACGAACGCCTGCATGCGCTCGCACAAGCGCACGATATGTTGCTCCAAGAGGATTGGGGCGGCGCGACCATCCCGCAAATATCCGACATGGCGCTGGCTCCATTCAACAGAACATTTGGCAACCGTATCCGCATGAGCGGTCCTTCATTGTTCGTGAGTGACCGCGTAACCGTGGCACTGTCGCTGGGGCTTTATGAGCTCGCTACCAATGCCGTCAAATATGGCGCTCTATCCAATGAACAAGGTAGCATCGATTTCAGCTGGAACATCGTCAATGATGAGGGTCAAAAGAAATTCCAGATGCGCTGGGTGGAAACCAACGGCCCGTCTGTCGCACGCCCATCCCGCCGCGGTTTTGGCCAGCGCCTGTTGCGGTTGGTGTTGGCAGAAGAACTGAAAGCACGATGCGACATTGATTTCGCACCATCAGGTCTGACAATCAATGTCCTGGCGCCGATCACGCCTGATGTGTTTCCTGGGTTCGACCACAAGATGAAGTCAGGTCAATTGATCGCCTGAGTTTATTCGACGTCGATACGTAGAGGCATTTTGACATCTGGCAAAGGCGCAAAAAAAGCGCCATATGCTGCGATCATGAACGATAGCTCAGCCCCCCTCTTCACAGTCCATACGGATGAACCATCGCCCTCCACACACAATGTTGCGACCGGTGAAGTGCATTTCCTGCCGACATCCGCCGACGCTCCGGCAGTCGAATGGCTGATCGCTGATGGTTTGACGGATTATGAAGAGGCACTCGCCTTCATGGAAGCGCGTGTACAGGCCATTCGTGAAGGCACAGCGAACGAACTTGTCTGGCTCGTCGAGCATCCATCACTTTATACAGCAGGCACAAGCGCCCACACTGAAGATCTGCTGACACCGGATCGTTTCCCGGTCTTTAACACCGGACGCGGAGGTGAATACACCTATCATGGCCCCGGTCAGCGGGTGGCTTACATCATGCTCGACCTCAAAAGGCGCCGTGAAGATGTGCGTGCTTTTGTAACCGCGCTCGAACAATGGATCGTCGAGACACTTGCACAATTCAACGTCAAGGGTGAGCGACGTGCGGATCGCGTTGGTGTGTGGGTTGTACGCCCTGAAAAGCCGCCGCTTGCCAATGGTGGCATGTGCGAAGACAAGATCGCAGCCATCGGCATTCGCCTCCGTCGCTGGGTCAGCTTTCATGGCATTGCAATCAATGTCGAGCCGGAACTCGAACATTTCGGCGGCATCGTCCCCTGCGGCATCGCCGAATATGGCGTTACCAGCCTGGTCGACCTGGGGCTGCCGGTGGCTATGGGCGACGTGGATGTCGCGCTCGGCAGGGCCTTCGAAAGCGTTTTTGGCCCTCGCCAGACAAAATAAGATCAGACCGGCTTTACGCGTCGCTCGCGCATGAAGACATAGAAGCCTGACCCGACGATGATTGCGATTCCGAACCATTTCGACGGCGTCGGAAAATCACCAAAAACAATCAGTCCGACCAGAACAGCGTTGACGATTTCCAGATATTGGAATGGCGCAAGCATGGATGCGGGCGCGAGCTTGAACGCCTGCACGACCAGCAGATGACTGACCGTGCCAATCGTGCCCAGCAAAAGTAACAATAACCATGGTTGCAGGCTGTGCGGCAGCGAGAACGTCAAATCCTCAATGCCGATGGCCGTACCAAGCACCATGGCCAGACCTGCGAGAAAAGCACCGCCAATGCCTGCATAGAGTTGCATGACGACAGGGCTTTCCTTAGCGCCATATTTCCGGTTCAGGATAAGATAGATTGCGAAGGTGACAGCAGTCGCCAATGGCAGCAGCGATACGGCCCCAAAAATCTCAAAACTCGGCTGAATGACGATCATCGTACCGATCAACCCGATTCCGACTGCACTGAAGCGGCGCCAGCCAACTTTTTCTTTCAAGAACACAGCAGAAAGCAGCGTCAGGATCAGTGGTTCGGCGAAAAACACCGCCATAGCATCCGCCAGAGGCATATATTTGACGGCGGTGAAAAAGCACGTTCCGCCAAACCCCATCAGTGCACCGCGAACCAGATTGCCGGTAAGGTGCGTCGTCCGCAAAGCGGCCAAGCCGCCCATGACGATCAACGCCAGAAACATCAGCACGGATTGGATGAAAAAACGCATAAAGGTGACTGTTGCGGGCGGCATATTATCCATCATGGCAAGCCATTTGCCGATGGCATCCATAAGCGGCAGCAACAACACCGAGAGCACCATGATTGCCATGCCCCTCACATGCGCTTCTACGCTAACTGCTGCCCTACTCTGCATTTCACCACTCGCAATTTCCTCGCTACCCCTTGCGCTTACGCGAATGGGCTCTTCGTTTCCATCTTAAACAGCCCCGGAAAAGCGTGCGGTTTGACTTTCGCCACGTTTCTGGTGCAAATCCTGGTGCGGATGAATAAAACCCTTTGATAAAGCCCGACAAGATCAGAACGTAAGGCGAACTTTGGTCGCCTTTCGTGATTTCCCGTGGCATCATCTATGTGATTCGCAGACACACTATTTTCGGCTTAAGCGTGTATGACGCAGCCATCGTAAATTCAGACAGAAAGCTTTTCGGACAAAGATGGACGATAACGATCTCTTTTCCAGAGTAGTCAACAATGCCCGCGAACGGGTGCAGGAGCGACAGTCTGAAAAGGCGCCCGCTCCGCGACCTGTTGCGCAGCCGGCAGCGACGCCGTTGCCATCTGCCCCAAAGTCCGCGCCTGCTGCCACCAAGGCACCACCTGCTTCGTCGGGAAGTGACGACTATAATGCGTCGTCCATTCGCGTTCTTGAGGGTTTGGAGCCTGTCCGTTTGCGCCCCGGCATGTATATCGGCGGCACGGACGAAAAGGCTCTGCATCATCTTTTCGCTGAAGTCATCGACAACTCGATGGACGAAGCGGTTGCAGGCCACGCCAACTTCATTGAAGTCAGCCTCGATGCTGAAGGCTTCATAACCGTCAGCGACAATGGTCGCGGCATTCCAGTGGATGAACACCCACAGGTGCCGGGAAAATCCACGCTTGAAGTCATCATGACCAAGCTGCATGCGGGCGGTAAGTTTGACGGCAAAGCTTATGAAACATCCGGTGGTCTGCACGGCGTCGGTGTGTCCGTCGTCAATGCGCTTTCCGATGTTCTGGAAGTGGAAGTCGCGCGCAATCGCCGCCTTTATCGCCAACGCTTTTCACGCGGTATTCCGCAGGGTGGTCTGGAAGACGCCGGTGAGGTGCATAACCGTCGTGGCACGCGCGTCCGCTTCCATCCAGACCCGGATATTTTTGGCAAAAGCGCGCATTTCGACCCGCACCGGCTTTATCGCATGGCGCGTTCGAAAGCCTATCTATTTGGTGGTGTGGAAATCCGCTGGAGCTGCGACCCAGCTCTTCTCGACCCGAAAAAAGAAACGCCCGAAAAGGCTGTGTTTCACTTCCCAGGTGGCCTGAAAGATTATCTTTCTGCGTCGCTCGGCAAGGAACATCAGGTTACGCGCGAAATTTTTGCGGGCCGCACAGAAAAACAGGGTGGGCATGGCGCAGTTGAATGGGCTGTGTCGTGGTATGGCGGGGACGGCTTCGTCAACTCCTATTGTAATACGATCCCGACAGGCGATGGCGGCACGCACGAAGCTGGCCTGCGCATCGCTTTGACGCGTGGCCTGAAAGCCTATGCAGAACTGACTAATAACAAGCGCGCCTCAATTATCACCACCGATGACGTGATGATTTCGGCGGCGGCCATGATGTCGGTTTTCATTCGCGAACCCGAATTTGTCGGTCAGACCAAAGACAAGCTTGCGACCGTTGAAGCGCAGCGTATCGTGGAAAATGTCATCCGCGATCCGTTTGACCACTGGCTCACAGCTTCGCCGCAGGAAGCTTCGCGCTTGCTCGACTGGGTTGTCGACCGCGCTGAGGAACGTCTGCGTCGCCGTCAGGAAAAGGAAACTGTCCGCAAAAGTGCTACGCGTAAGCTGCGCCTTCCGGGTAAGCTTGCTGATTGCACGCAGAATGCGGCCGCAGGCGCAGAACTGTTCATCGTCGAGGGTGACTCGGCTGGTGGCTCCGCCAAGCAGGCGCGCAATCGTTCCAATCAGGCAATCCTGCCGCTGCGCGGCAAAATTCTGAACGTAGCAAGTGCAGGCCGCGAAAAGCTAACAGCCAACCAGCAGATTGCTGATCTCGTGCAGGCGCTTGGTAGCGGTACGCGCAAGAATTATCGCGAAGATGACCTTCGCTATGACCGCGTCATCGTCATGACCGATGCTGACGTGGATGGCGCGCATATCGCATCGCTTCTGATTACTTTCTTCTATCAGGAGATGCCGGACCTCATTCGTAACGGTCATCTCTATCTCGCCGTACCGCCGCTTTATCGTCTTAGCCAAGGCGGTAAAGTCGCCTATGCACGTGATGATGCACACAAGGATGAATTGCTTCGCACGCTGTTTACAGGACGTGGCAAGATTGAAATTGGCCGCTTCAAAGGCCTTGGCGAAATGCGCGCCGAGCAGCTCAAAGAAACGACCATGGATCCCAAGAAGCGTACGCTTTTGCGAGTACATGTCGATGAAGACTATATCGATGAAACCCGCAACACGGTCGACGATCTGATGGGCACCAAGCCAGAAGCCCGCTTCCGCTTCATTCAGGATCGTGCAGCTTTCGTGGAAGAGCTCGACATCTGATCGAGTTCATTCGAATAAGAAGGCGTAAATACCAAAGCGGCAACTCGTCAACCCGGGTTGCCGTTCTTGTTTAGAAACTCAGCTTTTCACGTCGATACCGAGCCTGCTCTCAATCTCTTCGGTGGATTCTTTAACAAAGAAAGTCAGATCGGTGCTCAGCGTTACGATGCGGGTTCCTGTCCCATATGCGTTATAGGAAAGAACGTGATTGAAATTCACGGCAACTCTTTCACCGCTGACATCAGTAAGCATGATCCACATAAGCCCCTCCTCCTGAAAATTGATTCCTTACAAGAGGATAGGCGCATATGTGCAAATGACAATGGAGCTTTACGGGGGGCTTTATAAGCCGACCTTCATGCGAACCTTTTCCACCCGACGACCAAAGCTCTCAGACCACTCTTCTTCTTGCCAGTAAACAGCGAAGCCAGCTTTTCTATAAAGCCCGATTGCCGGAAGATTATCAGCATGCGTTCCGATTTCCGCTTCTGCGAAGCTCTCAAGAAGAATCTCCGCCATCAACGCATTGAGCAACAAGCCACCCAGCCCCTGACCGTGATAGGCGGGATCGATCCAAAGATCGGAGATATAATTGGATTTGGGTATGCGTGCGCCCCAGCCGCACACCTGACCTTGTCGCTCAGCCACCAGAATTCCATCGGCATTCTCGTTGATATCGCACAGGAATTTGGTGTGTAGTGCAGCCCGGCTTTCATCCGTCACTTCAATGTGGTCGCGAGCAGCAGTTTGCCATGCGCGAACCGCTAACTCAGCCATAAAAACAGTTTCGCCGGGCGTTTTGGCCCGGCGAATAAGAAGTTCAGATTTTACCACCATTTCTTAGGGGTAAAGCGTCCAGCTGCCTGTTCAATAGCGCCTGCAGCCTGAAACAACGTTTCTTCTTCGAATGGACGTCCGATAAGCTGCAAACCAAGCGGCAGCCCCTGATCGTTCAGACCCGCTGGAACTGAAATACCCGGCAGACCCGCCATATTGAGCGTAATTGTGAAAATGTCGTTGAGGTACATTTTGACCGGATCGTTCGCCAGTTCCTTGTCGCCGATGCTGAATGCAGCAGAAGGCGTGACTGGCGTCAGGATTGCATGGACACCGCTCGCGAAGACGTTTTCAAAGTCCTTCTTGATCAGCGTACGTACCTTCTGCGCGCGCAAATAATAGGCATCGTAATAACCAGCCGATAGAACATAGGTGCCGGTCAAAATACGGCGCTTCACTTCCTTACCAAAGCCTGCAGCACGGCTCTGCTCATACAGGTCGGCAATGTCTTTGCCCGGTACACGCAGACCATAACGCACGCCATCATAACGTGCGAGATTGGACGAGGCTTCCGCAGGGGCAACGATATAATAGGCAGCGAGCGCGTATTTGGTATGCGGCAGCGAAATATCGACGATTTCTGCACCAGCATCCTTGAGATACTGAACGCCCTTCTGCCAGAGCGCCTCAATCTCTTCCGGCATGCCGTCGGCACGGTATTCTTTCGGAATGCCGATCTTCATGCCCTTGAGGGACTTGCCAATGACTGCTTCATAATCAGGCACCGGCAGATCAACCGAAGTTGTGTCCTTAAGATCGAGCGAGGCCATGGATTTCAACAGGATCGCAGCATCGCGAACATCGCGTGCAATCGGACCAGCCTGATCGAGCGACGACGCATAAGCAACGACACCCCAGCGCGACACGCGGCCATAGGTCGGCTTGATACCAACTGTACCTGTGAAAGCAGCTGGCTGACGAATTGAACCGCCGGTGTCGGTTGCAGTGGCGCCCGCGCAAAGCTGCGCGGCAACAGCCGCTGCTGAACCACCAGACGAACCACCTGGCACCAGATCGACATCGGAGCCGTTCGCGCGCCACGGATTCTTTACTGCACCATAATAGGAATTTTCATTCGACGAGCCCATGGCGAACTCATCCATATTGAGCTTACCAAGCATGACTGCACCGTCTGCCCAAAGATTGGCCGTGACGGTTGATTCATATTCAGGCTTAAAGCCATCGAGAATATGCGAGCAAGCCTGAGTATGGATACCCTTGGTCGCAAACAGATCTTTCACGCCAAGTGGAATGCCTTCAAGAGCGCCAGCTTTGCCTTCAGCAATGCGCGCATCCGAAGCTTTTGCCATTTCCCGCGCCTTTTCAGGCGTCACGGCAACATAGGCATTGATCGTCTCATTGGCGGAATCAATCGCCGCAATATAGGCTTCCGTCAGTTCGGTCGCGGTAATCGCCTTGGCCTTCAGCTTGTCGCGCGCCTCGGCAATGGTCAGTGCGGTCAGTTCGCTCATCGTCAAATCCTGTCAGTGCGCCTCAACGAGACGCTTTTCAAAAAAGGCGCTGTATTCGGAGTCCGGATAATCCAGAACCACACCGCAGCGCGCAAAACCTGAATTCTCATAAAGCCGCCAGGCACCATCAAAGCCGGGACCAGTGCCCGTTTCAAGGACCAGACGCGAAACACCTTTGGCTCTTGCCAGCTCAACAATCGCTTCGACAAGTAGTGAGCCTACGCGTTTTCCGCGGACTTCAGGTCGGGTGAACATGCGCTTCAATTCGCCCACACCGTCTTCGTGCATTTTTAATGCACCGCAACCGACAGCCCTATCGTCTTCATCGCGAGCCACGAAAACCGTTGTCGCAGGCTCAGCCATCTGCTCAACCGTCATCTTGAACTGAAATTCGAGCGGCGACAGCGGCAACATATGTGCGTTCAAGGCTTCAACCAGATCACGCACATCATCCTGCAACGGGGTCTCGATGGAAACCCGAACGGCCATGACTTACTCCACGACCTTTGGAACGACGAAGAAATTATCTTCCGTGACCGGCGCATTCGCAACGACAGCATTGGCAATATCACCGTCTGTTACTGCATCTTCACGCAAACGCATCTTCATTGGCGAGACCGATGTCATCGGCTCAATGCCATCAATATCGACTTCGTTCAACTGCTCGACAAAGCCCAGAATTGCATTGAGCTCCCCGGTCATGCGTTCAGCTTCATCTTCGCTGACAGCAATGCGCGCGAGATGCGCTACACGCTTGACGGTGGAAATATCGACGGACATCCTGTTCTCCGCAAATGCTTGATTAGGGCAGCATGAAGCTGCCCCGAAAAGGTTCTTTTACCGGCTATAACGGTGCAGGTGGGGAAGCGCAACATTTCTTGCGCTTCCATACGCAGTTAGAGTGCATCCCGAAAAGTGTGAAGCGGCTTTCGGACAAGATGCGCGTTATAGAAAATCGCTAGAGCGCCTGTCTGATTCCATCAGATCGAAAGACGCTCTAGAAACTGTGAACAGTGCCGGGTTTGGCCACCAGAACCTTCGTTTCCTTATGATCGGCCATCGCCGCAACGAATTTGTCGGCGGTCTTTTCTATGAATGGGAATGATCCGTAATGGCACGGCAACACGGTCCTGAAGTTGAAATAACGCTGGCAGGCAAGGGCTGCAACAGCACCACCCATGGTAAAGCGATCACCAACCGGCACGATGCCGATTTCTGGCTGATGTAGTTCGTTGATCAGCGCCATGTCGGAAAATATATCCGTATCACCCATATGATATAGTGTCGGAGCATTTTCGAAATGGAAAACCAGACCATTCGGATTGCCCATCGATTGTGTGATGCCGTCTTCTGTCATGAGCGCTGAAGAATGCAGCGCATTAACAAATGTCACGCTAAAGCCGTCGCGAACAATGGTGCCGCCGGTATTGCCCATGCTGAATTTTTCAAGGCCCTGGCGACCGAGCCAGCCGGTGATTTCAGGGTTTGCAATGACCGTTGCGCCATGCTCTTTGGCGATTTCGACAGTGTCGCCAATATGGTCGCCATGACCATGGGTTAGCGTAATATGCGTGACACCCTGCGTTGCTTCCTTAAAATCGATGCCTTTGGCGCCAGGGTTTCCATTGATGAATGGATCGATCAGAATGACCGCTTTGTCCGTTTCAACACGATAGGCTGCGTGGCCCAACCAGGTGATTTTCATTGCAGTACTCCTTGCGGCTCGATTTTCAGTTTTAAAACAGATATTACGCCAATGAAGTTTCAGGCAATATGACGCCTGATCAAATTGCCCTGATCAGAAAGCTATGAGGAACAATGGCCGTCGTTGAAATCGAAGACGTTTTGGAAATCCTGCAGCCCGGCCAAACCATTGCGGGGCTTGATCTTGGCACCAAAACCATCGGCCTCGCAGTTTCCGATCTTGGCCTGTCATTCGCCAACCCTCGCACTGTTATCAAACGCGCCAAATTCACAATCGATGCACAGGTGCTGCTTAAAGCACTCGTAGCAGACAAGGTTGGCATCATCATTATCGGTCTGCCAATGAACATGGATGGCACTGCCGGACCACGCGTTCAGGCGACGCGTGCATTTGTCCGCACCATGCAGCCACTTACTGATCTACCATTCGTCTTCTGGGACGAACGGCTTTCGACAGTCGCTGCAGAACGCGCATTGATCGGCATGGATGTCTCGCGCGGCAAGCGGGCCGAACGCATTGATTCAGCAGCTGCTTCATTCATTCTGCAAGGCGCGCTGGATCGCTTGCACCTGCTTCGATCATCGCATCAAGACGATAGTGATTACGACGCCGGATAGAGCTGATCAAGAATCCTGTTGGCATTGTGGCGCGCGTCTAACATGCCATAGGTCGAGCGCCACTGCCCGCCGAGCCGGGTTTCAATGAAAGCATCTGCAATGTCATCTGCACCAAGGTTACGCAGTTCGGCGGCGGCAGCGGCATAGGCGAGCTGTTCTGTAAGAAGACGCGCGACACCCTGATCGGTCTCAGTCAGTTGCAATGCAGCCTGAAGTACATCAATTGTGCCCTGCCCACGCACGCCCAACTGTTCGCTGATCCAGTCTAGCACTTCATCAAAAAGTGCCGGTGCGCGCGACAGCACCCGCGCCACATCGAGCGCCATAACATTGCCGGAACCTTCCCAGATCGCGTTGACAGGGGCTTCACGATAGGCGCGGGCGAGATTGCCCTCCTCAATATAGCCATTCCCACCAAGGCATTCCATCGCTTCATAAAGCAGTGCTGGAGCGATCTTGCAGACCCAATATTTGACGACTGGTGTCATGCAGCGAGCGAAAGCGGCTTCCGCCCGGTCGCTTGCCGCCATGTCGAACGCACGGGCAAGGCGCATGGAAAGTGCAGTCGCACCCGCTACATCCAGCGCCATATCAGCGAGAACACGGCTCATCAGCGGCTGTTCTATCAATGGTTTATCGAACACCACGCGATGACGCGCATGATGAACGGCTTCAGCCAGACCTGAACGCATCAAACCGGCAGAAGCAACCGCACAATCAAGACGGGTCAGCGTCACCATATCCATGATGGTTTTCACACCTTCGCCGGGATTTCCGACGAGATGGCCGATAGCATCGTCGAATTCGACTTCTGCGGAAGCGTTCGACTTATTGCCCAGCTTGTCTTTCAGACGCTGGAAGAAAAAGCCATTTCCGGCCGCTTCATTGGTCAAACGTGGCAACAGGAAGCAAGAAAGTCCTTCTTCCGCTTGGGCCAATACGAGAAACGCATCCGACATTGGAGCCGACATAAACCACTTGTGGCCGCTCAGCGTGTAAGTACCATCCTCATTGCGCTCTGCACGGGTCGTATTGGCACGCACGTCTGTGCCGCCCTGCTTTTCGGTCATACCCATGCCGAGCGTGATACCCTGCTTGCTAAACGCAGGCTTTTGCGAGGAATCATATTTGTGCGACAGAATCTGCGGCGACCAATCCTTGTAAAGATCAGGCGAAGCCATCACGGCAGCAAGCGACGCGTTCGTCATCGTCAACGGACAAAGATGTCCCGCTTCAAGTTGCGCTGTCAGATAGAAACGCGCGGCACGTGCCTGATGACGGCGTCCGGTTTCAAGAGGATTCGCCTCCCATATCGAGCAATGCAGCCCCTGCGCAATCGAGCGGCGCATCAAGGCGTGGTAAGCTGGATGATATTCAACCAGATCGGCGCGTCGTCCCTGTCGGTCATGCGTACGAAGTTTCGGCAGCTCAGTATTTGCCAAGCGCGCAAGATCTTGCGCCTCCACTGACAAGACAAAACGTCCGGTATTCTCCAGATCGGTATGGAGTTCTTTCGGAAAACGTGCTGCGATTTGTATCAGAAGCGGGTCGCCCAGATATGCATTGGTGCCCGTCATGGACGGTGTCTGGTTGGTGACTTCGTGCGTTTTCACAGGCTTATCCGTTCGGCTTTGTTCAACTCAAAATCAGCTTGCGAGCCGATTGAGGCGCGCAGAGCTGACATTCTATGCGTTCTTGCATTGTAATTTACTAACATTTTCCGACAGCTCACCGCTTTATGCCCAAAGAATACAGGTTTTTCTTTGTGAATCCGCCAAAGCCATTATAACGGCGGTTGCGGTCCAGCTTTCGCAGCTCTATACGGATGACTTGCCATGACAAATCAAACGGTCTCACCGATTTTCCCTCATCGCCACCTGCTTGGCATCAAGGGGCTATCGCCCCTGGACATTAATTGTCTTCTCGATCTTGCGGATCAGGAAGTGGCTGTCTCCAGACAGTCCGAGAAGAAAAAGTCCGTGCTGCGCGGTCGCACCCAGATCAACCTCTTCTTTGAAGCATCGACGCGAACGCAATCATCGTTCGAACTCGCCGGAAAACGGCTGGGCGCGGACGTGATGAACATGTCGGTCGGCAACTCGTCGGTCAAGAAGGGCGAAACGCTCATCGACACCGCGATGACGCTGAACGCCATGCAGCCAGACATTCTCGTCATACGCCATGCGTCTGCCGGTGCTGCGGCGCTCCTTGCGCAAAAAGTCGGCTGTGCAGTCGTCAATGCTGGCGACGGTGCGCACGAGCACCCGACACAGGCGCTGCTCGACGCGCTGACCATCCGCCGCGCCAAGGGCGACATCGGAAACCTGATCGTTGCCATTTGCGGCGATGTGCTACACTCGCGCGTTGCGCGCTCCAACATTCTGCTTCTCAATGCACTTGGCGCACGCGTTCGCGTCGTCGCCCCTTCGACCCTGCTACCTTCCGGCATCGCCGATATGAGTGTTGAAGTTTACAACACCATGGAAGAAGGCCTGAAAGACGCAGATGTCGTCATGATGCTGCGCCTTCAACGTGAGCGGATGGCAGGATCTTTCGTACCTTCGGTGCGCGAATACTTCCATTTCTATGGCCTCGACAACGAAAAGCTCAAATATGCAAAGCCTGACGCACTCGTCATGCATCCCGGTCCGATGAACCGCGGCGTAGAAATCGCCTCGAATGTTGCCGATGGTCCGCAAAGCATGATCCAGCAGCAGGTTGAGATGGGCGTCGCCGTTCGCATGGCGGTCATGGAAGCGCTGCTTGATCCCCGACGTAACCAGACGAGCGACGGAGAGCGAGCATGAGCACGACCTTATTTGAAAATGCCCGTATCGTTGACCCTTCGCGTGGACTGGACGAAAGCGGCAGCCTGCTCATCCAGGATGGCAAGATTGTTGCCAGCGGTGCCGATGTTCGCAATCAAGGCGCTCCGGAAGGCACAGAGATTATCGATCTCAACGGCATGGCGATCCTACCGGGTCTGGTCGATTCCCGTGTTTTCATCGGTGAACCCGGTGCCGAACATCGCGAAACCATTGCTTCCGCAAGCCACGCGGCCGCAGCCGGCGGTGTCACCTCCATCATCATGATGCCTGATACCGATCCGGTCATCGATGATGTCGCACTTGTTGAATTCGTCAAGCGGACAGCGCGCGACACGGCCATCGTCAATGTCTATCCTGCGGCAGCCATCACCAAAGGGTTGCGTGGCGAGGAAATGACAGAGATCGGCCTGCTTCGTAATGCGGGAGCCGTGGCTTTCACCGAAGGACGTCATACGATTGCCAACACGCAGTTGATGCGGCGTGCGCTGACCTATGCCCGCGACTTCGACGCGGTCATAGCCTGCGAAACCCGCGACACCTATCTCGGCGCAAATGGCGTGATGAATGAAGGTCTTTTCGCAAGCTGGCTCGGCCTGTCCGGCAGCCCACGTGAAGCTGAAGTCATCCCGCTCGAGCGCGATCTGCGCCTTGCTGCGCTGACCAGAAGCAGATATCACGCGGCCCAGATTTCCTGCGCCATGTCTGCCGATGCTTTGCGCCGCTCAAAAGAACTCGGCACGAAAGTCACCGCCGGTGTTTCTATCAATCATCTGTCGCTCAACGAAAACGATATTGGTGAATTCCGGACATTCTTTCGTCTTTCCCCACCTCTGCGCAGCGAGGAAGATCGCCTTGCGATGGTTGAAGCGGTCAAAAACGGTACGATTGATATCGTCGTTTCTGCCCATGACCCGCAGGATGTCGACACTAAGCGTCTTCCCTTCGCAGATGCAGAAGCCGGTGCGATTGGCCTGGAAACACTGCTCGCAGCGGCCCTTCGTCTCTACCACAATGACAGCATTCCTTTGCTGCGTCTTGCGGAAGTCCTTTCGACCGCGCCCGCACGTATTTTCGGTCTTGATGCCGGGACGCTCAAGCCGGGTGCAAAAGCTGACCTCGCCATTGTTGATCTCGACGAGCCTTGGGTCGTTCGCGAGCAGGATTTGCATTCGCGCTCGAAGAACAGCTGCTTTGAGGGCGCTCGCTTTCAGGGACGTGTGAACCGCACCGTAGTTGGCGGCAAAACGGTTTATTCGGCCTAACAAATTTGGGCAAGCCGTCTTGCTTTTGGGCGGCTTTTCTTCTCAATTAGAGTGGTTTCAGTGAAGGCTGAATCGTTGAAACCACTCTAATTCTTTGTTTTAACGCATTATCCAACGCAAAACCGCTTCGCACTTTTGCTGGAAATGCTTTAATTAGAGCGGTTCAGTGGAGGCTGAATCGTTGAAACTGCTCTAACTATTTGTTTTGACGTATTATCCTACACAAAGCCGCTTCGTACTTTTGCTCGAAACGCGATAATTTATATATGGAACATATGGGGAGTTTCATGGCCGAAGCAGGTCTGTTCAATTTGGTGCCGCTCGGCACGCTGGTTTTCGGTTACATTCTCGGTTCTATTCCTTTCGGGCTTATCCTGACCCGGTTTGCCGGACTTGGCGATGTGCGCTCCATCGGCTCCGGCAATATTGGCGCGACCAACGTCCTGCGCACCGGAAATAAGAAACTCGCTGCTGCAACGCTTCTTCTTGATGCATTTAAAGGCACAGTCGCTGTCCTGATTGCTTTGCGCTTTGGTGAATATGCTGCCATTGCAGCCGGGTTTGGTGCTTTTATCGGCCACCTCTTCCCTGTCTGGATCGGCTTCAAAGGCGGCAAGGGCGTTGCGACCTATCTGGGTATCCTGCTTGGGCTTGCCTGGCCCGGTGCGCTGGTATTCATCGCCGCCTGGATCATCACGGCCTTGCTGACCCGCTATTCGTCGCTTTCGGCTCTTGTCGCGACCCTTATTGTCCCAATAGCACTTTACGTGCGTGGAGATCTTGCGATTGCAGCATTATTTGCTGTCATGACAATTATCATCTTCATCAAACATCATGCCAACATTTCGCGGCTCCTAAGCGGCACCGAAAGCAAGATCGGTAAAAAGGGATGAAAGAGGGCGCGAATTCGAAGACTGGAATTCGCCTCTCCGACCGCCAGCGGATCAACTGGCTACGCCTTATCCGGACCGAAAACATCGGTCCGGTTGCTTTCCGCGACCTGATTCTCTTTTGTGGCTCCGCAGCCAACGCAATCGAACGATTGCCCGACCTCAATATTCGTGGCGGCGGCTCGCGGCCAGTGCGTGTTTCGTCCTTGGACGATGCCGAGCGTGAGCTTGACGCCATTGAGAATATGGGAGCCCGCCTTGTTGGCATGGGCGAGCCCGACTATCCGCAACAATTGAAAAATTGCGAAGCACCGCCACCGCTGGTTATCATCAAGGGCGATGCGAATGTGTTTCGCAAACCACCCGTAGCAATCGTTGGGTCGCGCAATGCGTCTGTCGTTGGCGCACGTTTCACCGAAAAATTAGCACGCGATCTGGGCGATTCCGGTTTCGCTATCGTTTCAGGGCTGGCACGCGGCATCGATGCAGCCGCCCATAAGGCCAGCATGATGAGCGGCACCGTTGCCGTCCTGGCTGGTGGCCTCGACCGGCCCTACCCGCCCGAGAACTTACCGATCTATCGTGCGATTCCCGAAAATGGCGGTGCATTGATTACAGAAATGCCAATGGGTGCCGAGCCCCGCGCGCGGGATTTTCCGCGACGCAATCGAATTATCGCAGGACTGTCGTTGGGTCTGATTGTCATTGAAGCGGCCGAACGCTCCGGCTCGCTTATCAGCGCGCGCATGGCGGGCGAAATGGGCCGTACCGTTTTTGCTGTGCCGGGCTCTCCCCTCGACCCACGTGCTCGCGGTACGAACGCCCTGCTCAAGCAAGGCGCAACACTCGTTACCAGCGCAGACGACGTTATCGAATCTCTTGCACCACTTATGCCCGATGGCAGCATTTTATCCGATTTGGAACAGGCTGATCTCTTAAACCAGCTTGATGAAGAACCGGCAGTGCTGCAGCCCATCACCACAGACATGGAGCGCGATCTGATGGTCGACGCACTTGGCCCTGTACCGATTGATGTGGACACTTTGGTCAGGCATGTCGGCATCAGCGCCGGTTCCGCACAACTGATCTTGCTCGAGCTTGATCTTGCCGGGAGGCTGTTACGCTATCCCGGCAATCAGGTAGCTCTTATGCCGCAAGAGGAGCATTTATAAAGTCAGTCATATGTATAGCTATGTTGATTGTCTCGCGCTTCCTGCAATGCCATGTCCATCAGATAGGCCAAAAGATGACTATCGGTTGTCCTTGCCATCTTGACGAGTTCTTGCAACATTTCTTCGATATACGCCAATGTCTCACGGTGAGCTGTCTCCCGTTGAACCATTTATGCCCCCACGACGTTTCTGTTTCCATCACGTGAAAATCACCCTCCTGGTTCAAACCCATCGGATATACCCCACCATAATACTACCATTGGTTTTATAACCAGTAACAGCAATCCTAAGTTGTATTTGACGAATTTTGTCGTCATGCTCTTGACCAAACGCAAACCGCTGTTCATGTGAAAGGCAACAATTTGAACGCGATGAATAGGCATTTTGCCTTAGAAGGTCGCGAATCTAGGCTGCTTTAATGAACGTTGTCGTTGTCGAATCGCCTGCCAAGGCCAAAACTATCAACAAATATCTCGGCTCGAACTATAAGGTTCTGGCCTCGTTTGGTCATGTGCGAGATCTACCAGCTAAGGACGGTTCCGTCCGCCCGGACGAAGATTTTGCCATGTCTTGGGAAGTGGACAGCAATTCCGCCAAGCGTCTGGCAGATATTGTCAAAGCGCTGAAGGACAGCGACGGCCTGTTTCTGGCAACTGACCCTGATCGCGAAGGGGAAGCCATTTCGTGGCACGTGCTGGAAGTTCTCAATCAAAAGAAAGCTCTTAAGGGCAAAACGGTAAAACGCGTTGCATTCAATGCAATCACCAAGAAGGCTGTCCTTGATGCTATCGCCAATCCGCGTGACATCGACGAGCCTCTGGTTGACGCCTATCTGGCTCGCCGTGCTCTCGATTATCTGGTCGGCTTTACCTTGTCGCCGGTCCTGTGGCGCAAGCTGCCAGGTGCGCGCTCGGCTGGCCGCGTTCAGTCAGTAGCACTTCGTCTGGTCTGTGATCGCGAGTCCGAGATCGAGCGCTTCATCCGTGAAGAATACTGGAACATTGCCGCACTTTTAAAAACACCACGCAATGATAACTTCACGGCACGCCTGACAGCTGTCGATGGCAAACGTCTTGGCAAGCTCGACATCAAGAATGAAGAGCAGGCAAGCGCGATCCGCACAATGCTTGAAGGCGCAAGCTTCAAGGCAGTCTCGGTCGAAGCAAAGCCAACCAAGCGTAACCCCGGACCTCCATTCACAACCTCGACCCTGCAGCAGGCAGCGTCAGGTCAGCTCGGTTTCTCCGCTTCGCGCACCATGCAGGTGGCGCAGCGCCTTTATGAAGGCGTAGACATTGGCGGTGAAACCACCGGTCTCATCACCTATATGCGTACCGACGGTGTGCAAATAGCACCCGAAGCGATCACTGCAGCACGTGACGCCATTGGCAAAAGTTTCGGGCCGAACTACGTGCCGGAAAAGCCACGTTATTATGCCAGCAAGGCAAAGAACGCTCAGGAAGCGCACGAAGCAATCCGCCCGACTGACTTCATGCGCCACCCCAAAGAAGTGCGCCGCTATCTCGATGAAGATCAGGCACGTCTTTATGAGCTGATCTGGAAGCGTGCTATCGCAAGTCAGATGCAGGCTGCCGACATCGAACGCACGACAGCAGACATCGAAGCCTTGAACGGCTCGAAGTCGGCAATGCTGCGCGCCAATGGTTCGGTCACGAAGTTCGACGGCTTCCTTGCTGCCTATACGGATCATCGCGAGGAAGAGGACGAGGATGAAGACAGCGCAAAACTGCCGGAAATCCGCTCTGGTGAAACGATTGCGCGCGAAAAGATCGATGCCACGCAGCACTCCACAGAACCACCACCGCGCTATTCAGAAGCCTCTCTCATCAAGAAGATGGAAGAGCTCGGCATTGGCCGCCCTTCAACCTATGCGGCGACACTCGCCACCTTGCGTGATCGCGAATATATCACCATTGACAAGCGCAAGCTGACGCCAGACCCGAAAGGCCGTCTGGTAACATCGTTCCTTGAAAGCTTCTTCAAGCGCTATGTCGAATATGATTTCACGGCTGACCTGGAAGAAAAGCTTGATCTGATTTCCGATGGCAAGCTGTCGTGGAAGGACGTTCTGCGCGATTTCTGGCGTGATTTCTCGGGCTCTGTCGACGACATCAAGGAACTGCGTGTTACCAATGTTCTCGATGCGCTCAATGAAGAACTGGCACCGCTTGCTTTCCCGGATCGCGGTGATGACAGCGATCCACGCACCTGCCCGACTTGCGGAACTGGTCAGCTCTCGCTGAAGCTCGGCAAGTATGGCGCATTTGTCGGCTGCTCCAATTATCCCGAATGCAAGTTCACCCGTCAGCTTGGAGGCGAGGGCAATGGGGATGCGGCAGCTTCTGACGAGCCAAAGTCGCTCGGCAAAGATCCTTTCACCGGCGAAGAAATCACTGCCCGCACCGGACGCTTCGGACCTTATATCCAGCGCGGCGAAGGCAAAGAAGCCAAGCGCGCAAGCTTGCCGAAAGGTTGGTCGGTCGATACGCTTGATCATGAAAAGGCGATTGCCCTTCTGTCGCTGCCACGCGATGTCGGACAGCACCCTGAAACCGGCAAAATGATTTCAGCCGGCATTGGACGCTATGGTCCTTATGTCAGCCATGACGGTACGTTCGCGAACCTCGAAAATGCTGACGAAGTTTTCTCGGTCGGCCTTAACCGTGCGGTTGCTGTGCTTGCCGACAAACAGTCCAAGGGTGCTGGTCGCGGGCGTTCCACACCTGCAGCGCTTGCAACGCTTGGCGATCATCCTGATGGCGGCTCAATCACCGTCCGTGATGGCCGCTATGGTCCGTATGTCAACTGGGGCAAAGTCAATGCGACTCTGCCAAAGGGCAAAGACCCGGCAAGTGTGACGCTTGAAGAAGCGCTCGCCCTGATTACGGAAAAAGCTGGCAGCACGAAACCCAAAAAGGCTCCGGCACGTAAAGCCGCCAGCAAGTCAGCGACTGCTGAAAAGAAGACAACAACGAAAAAGACCGCCGCAAAGAAGCCTGCTGCTAAATCAAAAAGCAAGGCGAAAGCGGCAGAGGAGTAAGACTTGGCGCGCCGTTTCCCCAAACCAGATACCGGACGATCCGCGCGGACCGAACGGCGTGCAACAACAGCAAAATCAAATGCGGCGAAATCTGGCGATCCGATTTCCTTTTTGCCGTCGCGTGACGAAGTTCTCAAGTTCATTGAGGAAAATCCGGATCGCGCTGGCAAGCGTGAACTTGCCAAAGCCTTCAACATCAAAGGTGATGCGCGGGTCTATCTGAAAGACCTGTTGCGTGAACTTGCCGATGAAGGGCTCGTTCAAAAGCGCGATCGCAAATTGTCGCGACCGGGTTCGCTGCCCCCGATCACAACTTTGAACGTAACCGGACGGGACAATGACGGTGGTCTTGTTGCGCGTCCAACGGATTGGGACGAAGCCGAACATGGTAAGGCACCGGTAGTGCTGATCCGCCGTACGCGTCTCAATAAAGCCTCCGATGGCCCCACTGTGGGTGTTGGCGACCGCGTATTGGCCAAGATTTTCCGCAGCAAGGAAAATGACGGTCCAGAATATTCGGCTCGCGTGATCAAGGTAATCGACCACAGCAGCAATGCAGTGCTCGGCGTGTTACGCAAGCTCAGCAACGGCGAATGGCGGTTGGAACCGGTTAACCGCAAGCAGCCGGAAGTGCAGCTTGACCCACAATCGCTGCTGGATGCTCAAAGCGGCGATCTGGTTGAAGTCGAGCTTACATCGTCGCGTCGCTATGGCCTGCCAGCTGGCAAGGTGCGTCAGGTAGTCGGTTCCATCGACAGTGAAAAAGCGCTGTCGATGATTGCAATCCATGAACATGAAATCCCGCATATTTTCCCGGATGATGTCATCCGCGAAGCTGAAAGCGCCAAGCCTGCGACGCTTGATGGCAATCGGGAAGACTGGCGTAAGATTCAGCTCGTCACCATAGATCCGGCAGATGCAAAGGATCATGACGACGCGGTTTATGCAGAACCCGATACTGACCCGGATAATGCTGGCGGACATATTGTTATCGTCGCTATTGCCGATGTCGCTGCTTATATTCGCCCGAATTCCGCACTTGATCGTGAAGCGCTGAAACGCGGCAATTCGGTCTACTTCCCCGACCGCGTTGTACCGATGTTGCCCGAGCGCATTTCCAACGATCTCTGCTCATTGCGTGAACTGGAAGATCGTCCAGCGCTTGCGGTGCGTATGGTGTTTGACGCCAACGGTCACAAGAAGTCACACAAGTTCCACCGCATTCTGATGCGTTCAGCTGCAAAACTAGCCTATCAGCAGGCACAAGCAGCGATTGACGGTGCGACCGACGATAAGACCGCACCCATTCTTGATACCATTCTCAAGCCGCTATGGAATGCCTATGCAGCCTTGAAGCGTGGTCGTGATGCACGTGAACCGCTTGAGCTGGACCTGCCAGAAAAGAAAATTCTGCTGGCACCCGATGGCAAGGTCGACAAGGTCATAGTGCCCGAACGACTTGATGCGCATAAGCTCATTGAAGAGTTCATGATTCAGGCCAATGTGGCCGCGGCTGAAGTGCTTGAAGCGCGTCGCCAGCCGCTGATCTTCCGAATTCACGATGCGCCTGCACTGGCAAAGCAGGAAAGCCTGCGTGAATTCCTGCGCACGCTTGATATGAACCTCGCAAAGGGTGCCGAACTCAGGCCGGGCCAGTTCAATCGCATCTTGGAAGCTGTTGATGGCACAGATCATCAGGATCTGGTCAATCAGGTTGTGCTACGCACACAAAGTCAGGCTATCTACAGCCCTGATAATATCGGTCATTTCGGTTTGAATTTGCACAAATATGCGCATTTCACGTCGCCAATTCGCCGTTATGCCGATCTCATTGTCCATCGCGCACTGATCAAGGCCCTTGGCCTGGGTAATGATGGGCTGACCGCGATAGAAGAATCGCAACTTGAAGAAACTGCGGCGCTGATTTCTTCGACTGAGCGTCGCGCCATGCTCGCCGAACGAGAAACTGTTGATCGTCTTATCGCACACTTCCTCGCTGCCCATCTTGGTGACGATTATGAAGCCCGCGTCACAGGCGTCACCAGAGCCGGTCTTTTCGTGTCTCT
The DNA here is from genome assembly GCF_025846885.2 of Brucella sp. HL-2. Taxonomy (NCBI): domain Bacteria; kingdom Pseudomonadati; phylum Pseudomonadota; class Alphaproteobacteria; order Hyphomicrobiales; family Brucellaceae; genus Brucella; species Brucella sp. HL-2. The sequence continues at coordinate 32,559 of NZ_JAOYTK010000017.1, forward strand.
TGCGACATATGGCGCAGACGGACTTGTGCCCATTTCAACTTTGGGTGATGAATACTATCTATATGACGAAGCGAACCATGCGATCGCCGGAGAAAGAAGCGGAAAAGGCTTCCGTCTGGGCGATACTGTCACGGTAAGGCTTGTAGAAGCGCTCCCCGTTGCGGGTGCGCTTCGTTTTGAGATGGTTTCCGAACCGCATTCCCTGCCGATGTCGACACGTTCGCATCATAAGGCAAGCAAGGGAATGCGCGGGCGCAAGGGAAAGCCAGCAGGCTTTTCCGGCTCCCCCAAAACAGGACCCAAGAAAACAGGTCCTAAGAGAAAAGGTCGCAGATGAGCACGTTAGAGGCCAATTCCACAAATAGTCATGTTCAGGTTTTCGGCGGCGAAAGCCAGAAAACCGCGCGTCCGAGCCGCCCTCTCGGCCAGGCTCTCTGGCGCGGATTTAAATGCCGCTGCCCGCATTGTGGCGAGGGAAAGCTGTTTCGTGCCTTTGTAAAGCCAGTAGATCATTGCTCTGTCTGTGGAGAAGATTATACCGAGCAGCGCGCTGATGATCTTCCAGCCTACCTGACGATCCTCATCGTCGGACACATCGTAGTTGGCGCATTCATGGGCGTGGAAGCCACGACCAACCTGTCATTGTGGGTTCATATGGCGATATGGGGTCCGATGATTGTAATCATGTCCCTGCTCTTGCTACAGCCTATCAAGGGCGCAACCATCGGCCTGCAATGGGCATTGTTCATGCACGGTTTTGGTGGACAGGGCGAAGGCGATTACGGCGACGTCACATAACAGGCGGTTCTGCCGTGGCCTCCCCCGCCCCTTTCAATCAGTCATCAACTAAATCGGCGCTGCGTCCACACGATGCAGCGTCGTTGTTGTTGATTGACCGGACAGGTCGCACACCACGCATTCTGATGGGCAAACGCCATTCCAGTCTGGTTTTCATGCCAGGCAAATTTGTCTTCCCCGGTGGACGGGCAGACGCAGGGGACGGCGCGGTAGCGGCGGCAACAGAACTCAGTCAGAACGATACCCAAAAACTGATGACAGGCATGGGAACGCGCGCTTCGCAGCGCAGGGCTCGTGCACTTGGACTTTGTGCTATCCGAGAAACTTTTGAGGAAACCGGGCTACGGATTGCACGTACATTCTTTGACAAGCCGACCTCCGATCAAACCTCTTCTGCCCGACGTTTGCCATCCACCAACATAATAATGCCTGATAACAAGGATTGGTGTGCATTCCTTGAACGTGGTGCGTTGCCAGCGCTTGGTGATCTACGCTATTTCGCTCGAGCGGTAACGCCACCCGGCAATGTCCGTCGGTTTGATGCGCGTTTTTTTATCGCCTTTCGCGACAGCCTGCCGGAACTTGAACGAGCATCACTTGTTCCGAGTGGGGAACTGGAAGATTTGGATTGGGTGGCCATTGATGAAGTTGATAAACTCGACGTCGCCCGAATTACTCAGGCCATTCTAAAGGAAGCGCGAATGCTGCTCACAGAAACCCGGCTCGACCTGCCTGCCACTTTGCCTGTGGCACAATACAGCAAGCGGCATGGCCGCTTTGTCCGCGAAGTGATCTGACCATATGAACAAAGAAATCCACCCTACCGATCTTGCCTCCCGGGAACCGGAAGGCGGGCCGAAAGAGGGCCAGATGCATTGGCGTTCGCTTGCTGCAGCAATTGCTACGATCAGCGCCATGGGCGCTGCAATTGGCTTGGGCATACCGCTTCTGAGCGTGCTTCTTGAAGCACGTGGTCACTCAGCAAGCCTGATCGGCGCCAACACGGCTGTCGCTGGCCTTGCGTCGATTGTCGCCGCACCACTCGCGGCACCGATAGCGGCCCGGCTCGGCGTTGCTCGCGCCATTGTGCTGATGCTTGTCATCGGCAGTGTTGCTTTTCTAGGCTTCCACTTCCTACAGCCGCTCTGGGCATGGTTCGCCTTGCGAATCGTTCTGCATTTTGCCCTGACCGTGCTGTTCGTTTTATCTGAATACTGGATTAACGCCTCCGCCCCGCCTGAAAAGCGCGGACTTGTGCTCGGTATTTATGCGACATCTCTTTCGCTTGGTTTCGCACTCGGCCCGTGGCTGTTCTCGAAGATCGGGAGTGCGGGGGGCATGCCCTTTTATGTTGGTTTTGCAATCATCATAGTGGCTACCATACCTGTGCTACTCGCATGGCGCGACAGCCCGGATTTCGAGGAAGGCGACCATGTCCCCTTCCTTCCATTCATCTTTGCCGTTCCGACAGCAACGATGGCTGTCTTCGTATTCGGTGCCGTTGAAACAGGCGGTTTCGCTCTCTTCCCGGTCTTTGGCGCGCGAGTCGGATATAGTGAAGGGGATGCTGCGCTGCTGCTGACAATGATCGGGCTTGGCAATGTATTGATGCAGATACCGCTCGGCATCATAAGCGACCGTATTTCAGACCGGCGCAAGCTGCTTCTGTTCTGCGCTGTGACAGGCCTCATAGGTATGATCGCACTGCCGTACCTCATGCAAAGCTGGTATCTGATGGCAGCCGTCCTGTTCTTATGGGGTGGTGTCGTGGCTGGACTTTACACGGTCGGCCTCGCACATCTTGGCTCTGAGCTGACCGGCCGCGAGTTGGCTTCCGCAAACGCCGCCTTTGTTTTCTGCTATGCAATCGGCATGCTCGCCGGGCCTCAAGCGGTCGGTGTTGGCATGGATGCCATGGGACCAAAGGGCTTTCCACTCACTCTCGGCATCTTTTTTGCAGCTTTTGCACTCTTTGCTGCGATAAGACTTGTTCAAAGGAAGAAGCGGGGTTGACTTTTCGCCCTCAATCCGTAGTGTCGCGCCGAATTTCCGCTTCTAGCCAATTGGCGAGACTCGCAGCGGTTTAATCATGAAAGAGCAGGTATTTCGATATGGCCAAGGCTACGACCATCAAGATCAAGCTTTTGTCGACCGCTGACACCGGCTTCTTCTACGTAACGAAGAAGAACAGCCGCACGATGACGGAAAAGATGACAAAGACAAAGTACGACCCGATTGCGCGCAAGCACGTCGACTTCAAGGAAACGAAGATCAAGTAATTTTCGTTTCCGCCGCCAGACATCACTGGCAGGAATCGAAAAAGCCGTCTCTCACGAGACGGCTTTTTTCGTTTAAGCGTTGGATGTGCCCTAACTTTTTTGACGCACATCTTGTCCGAAAGCCGCTTCGCACTTTTCGGGATGCGTTTTTTATCCGTCACGCATCTTGTCCGAAAGCCGCTTCGCACTTTTCGGGATGCGTTTTTTATCCGTCACGCATCTTGTCCGAAAACCGCTTCGCACTTTTCGGGATGCGCTCTAAGCAGCAGACAGAGCAATCCTGTTGCGACCGTTTTTCTTGGCTTCATAAAGTGCAGCATCAGTTCTTGAGAAGAGCGCCTCGGCAGTGTCGCCTCCCATAAGACGCAGCGATGCGATACCAATACTGATCGTCATACTGATCTTATGCTTGCCACCAGCCAGCAGGAAAGGCGTTTCTGCCACCGCTTCGCGAATACGTTCGGCCACCGCAGCTGCAGCCATTATATCGGTATCGGGTAGGATGATTGCAAATTCCTCGCCGCCATAACGGCACATGACATCCATACCGCGAATCTTCTTGCGCAGCCGCACCGCGAATTCTCGCAGCACGTCATCGCCACCATCATGACCATATTTGTCGTTCACACGCTTGAAATAGTCAAAGTCGATCATAACGACTGATAAAGGCCGCTCACGCCCCGTAGCGCGCGAAAGCAGCACCGGCATGTGTGTATCGAGGTAACGACGGTTATGCAGTCCTGTGAGGCTGTCTGTCACCGCCATGGTGATTGTACGGTGCAGGCTTTGACGCAAAAGGTCGTTGTAGCACTTGCGCTTGATTTGCGTGCGCAACCGCGCATAAAGCTCAAGCTTCTCCAGCGGCCGCATCACATAGTCATTTACGCCAAGCTCAAGGGCGCGGACGACCAGCGAGCCTTCATCTTCGTTCACGATCAGGATGATCGGCACAAGCCTTGTGCGCTCGATTGTGCGCATTTGCGAACAGAGTCGTAGCGGATCGTAATAGGTAAAATCGGCAGAAATAACGATGCTGTCATAGTCACTCTCAATCGCCTTGATCAGCGCACCATTGGCGTCATGAGCAACATCGACAAAATAGTCCTCGCCCAGAATCATGCGAAGGCGAGCGGCAGCCAGTTCGTTCTCATCAACAACGAGAATGCGGGCGGCATCCTCTCCCCCCCCAAACCGACCAGAAAGCTTGGTGACAAGCAGCGCTTCCACTTCCGTGTCGGCAACCGTGCCTGTGCGCTGGAACAATTCGTCGGAAACCATTTTGAGCCGGGCAAGGCTCTTGACGCGGGAAAGCAGCTGAAGATCTTTGACCGGCTTCGACATGAAGTCATCTGCGCCTGCTTCAAGTCCCTTGATTTTATCTTCTGGGCTATCCAGTGCCGTCAGGATCCCAACGGGAATATTGGTTGTGCGTGGGTCATCTTTCAAGCAACGGCAAACTTCAAACCCATCCATTCCCGGCAATAAGACATCGAGAATGACCACATCAATCTGGCCGCCAAGGCAAATTTCGATAGCATCTGTGCCGTTAGAGGCCGTTACCACCTCGTAATACTCGCGCAACAGGAGAGCTTCCAGCAGCTTTACGTGTGATTCCGCGTCGTCAACGACGAGAATTCTTGCCGTCATGATGCCTAGCCCCCCAGATTCTCACTCCGTAAACTTCCCCACATTGAAAATAATCAGGCGTCGCCCAAATAAGATTTTATCGTCTCAATAAAACGCGGAACAGAAATCGGCTTGGATATATAGGCCTCACAGCCTCCCTGACGAATACGCTCCTCATCGCCTTTCATGGCAAAGGCCGTCACTGCGATCACCGGTATGTGGCGCAGTTCTTCATCATCCTTGAGCCATTTCGTCACTTCCAGCCCGGACACTTCAGGAAGCTGAATATCCATCAAGATAAGATCAGGGCGGTGCTCTCGGGCAAGATCAAGCGCCTCAAGACCATTTCTGGTCCTGATGGTTTCATATCCGCTGGCTTCGATAAGATCGCGAAACAACTTCATATTAAGTTCGTTGTCCTCGACGATCATCACACTTTTGGTCATCGAATATTCCCTGGCCTTATTCTTTCCTGTTCAAAGACAGGTTTGTTCTGCCCATCACACCGATATGGATCCTATATAGTTTAAGCGCATTTCATTGACGAATGGCAAATATTCGCCAAATCTCGCATTGTCGCGCGGCTATTGTAAGATATATCCCGGAAGAACAGGAAACGGCCTTTCCGGAACCTCAAATGCCAAAACAATGATTTAAAGCGGAGAAGCAGATGAAAAGTCACATGAGCCAAGCGGATGCAGAAAACCTTGCAGTCGAAGCGCTTGTATGGCTGGCTCAGGACAAGGACCTGATGCCGCGCTTTCTCGCACTCACTGGGATCGAGGTCTCATCAATTCGATCTGCGGCTCAAGAACCGGGTTTTCTGGCGGGCGTCCTGCAATTTTATCTCAGCCACGAACCAACCCTGCTGCGCTTTTGCGAGGAAACCGGGCGCGATCCAGCGAGCATCGAAAGGGCCGCTTCACTGTTGCCTGGTGGGTTAAATCAGCATCTTTAGAACTGTACAGCGAATGCTGGACCGCCTCAACAGCTCCCCAATACAAAAAGCGCCCTTTCGAGGCGCTTTTTTGCCGTTACCAAAATTTACTCTGCGCCTGCGACTTCTGCAGCAGACACACTCAAAACGCTCAACTCGTGAGCTTTGCCGTCGCGTGCAATCCATGACATGGATTGGCCTGGCGTCAGGCCGATAAGTGCCGTGCCGATTGGCGTCAGAATAGAAATCTTGCCCTGAGCAATATCCGCCTCGCCCGGATAAACCAGCGTTACCTTACGCTCGTGTCCGTCATTGGAGCGAAACTCGACAGTCGAGCCCATATGAACGACATCCGCTGGCAGTTTCTTCTGCGGCACCACCTTGGCGCGGTCGAGTTCCTGCAACAATTCCTCGGCCACTTCCTCCAGCTTTTCGGAGACGTTACCGGCCAGAATTGTCAGGCGTTCGTGATCGATGTCGCTGACGACGATCTTAGGCTTCTTGCGATTCTTTACGCTCATGACGATAGCTCACTGCTGTCTAATGATAATTGTTCTCCGTAACGATTCCGGTCCGGAGTAACTGATTGAATTTTGGAAGAAAGCGCTTTTAGTAATTCCGCTTGAAGGCAAGCGGCAAACCGTCCCCCGGAATCCTCTGCGCTGAGCAGGACTCGAGGGTTGCTATCCCGTGATCGGTTGAACCCGATGGAGTATGGAAGCAAAACGGTTGTTCATAGTGCTAAACTTGGTGATATCCTTGCCAATGTCAAGTGCACAGCTGACAGGACATCAGTGTGACGATGGCATTGCCAAGCTTTAGTGCTATAAAACGATGTTCCTTTTATGTTCATCAAACCGCACGCAGCTATGGCCGATCAATTCGCAGAAAATAGTTCAGAACAAGGTTTCTGCCGCGATTGTTTATCGCTGCAAAAACTCGAAACCACGCGACGCTGCCGCGCCTGTGGCAGCCCACGTCTGGTTCGCCATGCAGAGCTTTACAAGCTGTCGCTCGCCCATGTCGATTGCGACGCCTTTTATGCATCGGTAGAAAAGAGGGATAATCCGGAGCTTCGCGACAAACCGCTTATCATTGGTGGTGGCAAGCGTGGCGTAGTTTCGACCGCTTGCTATATTGCGCGCATTCATGGTGTTCGGTCTGCCATGCCAATGTTCAAAGCGCTGGAAGCTTGCCCCGAAGCGGTTGTCGTTAAACCGAATATGGAGAAATATGCGCACGTAGGGCGTGAAGTTCGACAACTGATGCGCGATCTTACTCCACTCGTCGAACCCATTTCCATTGATGAGGCATTCCTCGATCTGGGAGGTACGGAGCGACTGCATCGTGCACCGGCCGCGATTGTGCTGGCGCGCTTTGCCAAACGTGTCGAAGAAGAAATTGGCATCACTATTTCGGTTGGTTTATCCTATTGCAAATATCTGGCCAAAGTGGCCTCTGACCTTGAAAAGCCGCGCGGATTTTCGGTCATCGGCGAAGCCGAAGCGCTCGATTTTCTGCGTAACAAACCGGTCAGCATGATCTGGGGTGTAGGCAAATCCTTCAATACCAAGCTCGAGAGCGACGGCATTCGCACAATCGGACAACTTCAGACGATGGATGAAGGTGCCCTGATGAAAGCCTATGGCACAATGGGTCAGCGGCTATTCAGGCTGTCACGCGGACAAGATAGCCGCAAGGTTGAACCCGAACATGATATGAAAAGTGTTTCAGCCGAAACAACATTCAACAAAGACCTCTCGCAAGCAAGCGATCTGGTCCCTGTCCTGCGCGCGTTGTCTGAGAAGGTATCGCAGCGCCTGAAGATTGGTGACATTGCCGGACGGACGGTCGTGCTCAAGCTTAAAACACAAGACTTCAAGTTGCGGACACGCAATCGCCAACTGGCTGACCCTACTCAGCTTGCGGATCGTATTTTCCGTACTGGCCTTCAGCTTCTGGAAAAAGAACTGGATGGAACCAAGTTTCGGCTGCTTGGCATTGGTGTGGGTGAACTTTCATCAGACGACCGCGCCGACCCGCCGGATCTGGTCGACACACAGGCCACAAAACGCGCTGTCGCAGAAGGTGCTATTGATCGCCTACGCAACAAGTTCGGCCGTAACGCAGTCGAAACCGGCTACACGTTTTCAAAAGGTAATCTTGCGCGCCCGCAAACGCCCGCCGACCGTGACCCAGAGGATTGACCCACTTCTCAGGAACGCGCAACAAAGCCTTGGAGAAAAATAAATCAATCACGGCTAACCGCTTGACGAAGCGTGTCTGGATCAATATTGGAACTGCTCAAGAGGGCGCTGACTGATTTGACTGACCTCTTACGGATGGCCTCATGGCGGAGTGGTTACGCAGAGGACTGCAAATCCTTGCACCCCGGTTCGATTCCGGGTGAGGCCTCCAACTTTTTTCCATTTAAAATCAATGCATTAATCCAGCAGAGCTATTTGTTTATGCGGCATTTCATGTCGCGTCTTGTTGCAAATAGATTCCCTGCAATTACAACTGGTTACAAAAAACCCCGGCAAATCCACGCAACATGAAACGCAACATGCTTGACTCTTTTGCTGATGCGAACAAAATAAGAACATTCACATAAACACAGATACGCGTGGTGGCGTGTGTGTCTGCTTTTAACGGAGCAGAACAATGAATGCAGTTGTGCAAGAGAATGAATACGACGAAGAAATTGAATTGGTGCTAGCCTATCACAAGGGCGATGTACGGGCCGCAATCGAATCGCTTTTGAAAGACAGAGACTTTCTCGTCAAAGAAATCGAGTACGCCAGCCTTGCTATGTCGATGGGCTTTGCGCGTGGCTGGAAACCAACGATCATAAAATGAAAACGATCTTGAGAAGTTTGCGACACACGAATGTCGTTCGCTTCTCCTGTGGGCTGTGCAGGCACCACTATGAGAGGTCAGCACCGTTTATGGCTGCTCAATTAGGAGAATGACGAACGCTGGAAGAACTGGAAAATCGACGCCCGGCATTAGTGACCTGATCGAAGTTGCCAAGGCAGCAGGTTGGCATGAGACAGAGGTTGCGAACGCTATTAAGATCGTCGCTGCTGGAATGGCGAACGGTTATGCGGGAACGGACCCGGAGGAATAAATCCCGTTTATTTGCCCGCAGCTTCAATATCCTCCAACCTCAAATAATTTAACCGATACCATCCCCGATAGTATCGAATGAAGAATGCATGCCGGTTGTGCGAACTTTTTGACGCATTTAACCTGAGATATGCAGCTATTCTCTTCTCATCAACTCGCGGTAAATACGGCGCCAATGACTGAGCGCTAAATGGTTCGGAAACCAAGCAATCGACAATAACAAGTTGATATATGTCTCTAAGCATGCCCCTCCCTCCTGCTTAAGACTACTTAATCTAGACCAGTGCTGGATTTAATTAAAGAGAAAATGGGAATATAGGTGAGTGGGGAACCGTTCCGAGCGAGTAGACATTCTCAACAAACGCATCATATTGACGGCTTGCTCATTTCTTGAAAAAAGTCCAAGTTGATACAGCATGGGAATTACTCGGGGATAATCGCGATGAAAGCAATAACAACGATGATTTGCTTAATCGTGTTTGCCACTACAATTGCTGGCTGCGCAAACAGATCATGCAGAGACTGGCCGGGGACGTGCATTATTCAATAATTGAAGCAGAGTTTCGGACATATTATTGAACGACTTGGCTTTGCAATTATTTGAAAAATTGGCCGCTGTTCAACCGACGGCAGCAGCCCAAATCTTTTACCGAAAGTCACCAGCAAGTCACCAAGCGAGGCTGCAACAAACGATACGAGCATGATTGCACCGACCCCGCGTTCTCGCCAACGGTTGAAGTCTGCGAAGGGCTCTCTGCCACACTAACGAAGAGTGTGGCCGTCTGTTCACAGCAGCCGCCGAGAACACATACCGAACGATCCGTTCCTTAAATTGAAATCAGAGACAACCCAAACAAAACAGCCCTTTAATCGGAGTTTCCAGCCTGACTTATCCACAAAGCGCTCCACAGGATAAGCACAAATTGTCCACAGGTTGTTCTAAACTCGACCGCACACTCTATCCAGTGTATTACGCTGGCAATCAGTCCAGTCCGTACCTACCTTGTTCATACTAGGTTAGTAACCAAACTGGCCTGCAAGGGAGACGTATGAAAAACTTGATCTTACTTGGAATTGCCACACTCACATTGAACCCAGCCGTCGCGTTTGCTGCCACGGATGCGGAAATAGTGACAGAAATGGCAACCAAGTGTTGGACACTCCCTGAAGGTGTTGATTATCAGAGGGCATCAGCGACATTTGAAGTCACCTACAACTCAGACGGTGAGTTGTTGCGCGTTGTGACAGTCGATTATCAGCCCGTACGCAAAGCCGGCGAGGAATTTGCTGTTAGTGCCCAACAGGCATTGATGGAATGCGCAAGCAAGACTTCTGTTAAATCAAGAACCGTTCGCGTTGTGATGAGATTTACGGCCCCTCAATCGAATGGCCCGTTAATAATGAAAAAACCTCTTCGTTAATCTTCGCCAGAAAGAAATATTAGCGCTTTCACCGTTAGAGCGCTGAATACTATGCGATTAAAACGTAATGTTTCTATTCCATTCTGGGAAGAGGCAGAATGAGAAGACATCGGAGATATTCGGTTTTTTGCTATCGGTCCTGATTGCTGTTTTTGGCATAAAACACACGATGTTTAACGCGCTGAACGGATTGCATCAGCGTAGTGAAAATACTTTAGGTCTGGCATCTTCTGCGCTCACGGGCCAATTGGCACACTATGAAAAGCTTCCGGCGCTCATCGCCGAACATGATACCCTTCAAAATCTGGTTCGCGACCCTGCCGCTGAAAATGTCGCGGCAGTGAACCAATATCTGCAGTCAATCAATAACCTGCTTGAGTCTTCAGACATTTATCGGCCTGATCCATTGGTTGCGCTTGGTGCAAGATTTTGCGAGCGAGCCACAACCTTGACCACCCAATCGGCAAATACGCGCAAACGATTACTAAGATGGCGATTTGGTGGATAAACAAGATGAATCGGCATGGGATCTATTTGCCAGTCTTGCAAAACCGGGCGCAACGTACCTTTCTCGATGTCGTCCTGGACCATGAAGAATGGAGCCTGCACAACACCTAGCCCGGCCCGCGCTGCCGCGAGATAGGTTGTCGATTCATTGGCGGCTACAATGTAACGGCCACTGATCTCGACCTCTTCAGTGCCGCGCCTGAAATGAAAGGGCATCTGTTGGCCAGTCAAAGGTCGGAAATACCCCACGACATAACAGTCTCTGCTCAAATCTGATGGATGTTGCGGTGCCGAACAACGGTCAAGATATTCAGCTGAGGCGCAGGCGATGAAATGCATGTCGCCAATGCGTCGCGCGATCAGAGACTGATCTGTCAGATCACCAATACGAATCGCGCAGTCAACGTTTTCTGCCACATAATCGACAGGACGATCTGATACGCCAAGGTCAATCTGGATATCCGGATAGCGCTGATGAAACTCAAGCAGAGCCGGAATGATGATGAGATTTGCAACGGCACTCGCCATTTCCACGCGCAACCGCCCTTTCGGCAGGGTTTGAGCGCTCGAAAGACTGCCATCCAGTTCCTCCAGATCGGAAAGCAATCGTGCAGCCCGCTCATAGTAAAGTGCGCCATCCGGTGTTACGAGAACACGGCGGGTCGTACGATTGAGGAGTTTTGTACGAAGATGGGCTTCCAACCCTTGGATAAGATTACTGATTGTGGCCTTGGGCACATTGAGAGACGCGGAAGCGCGTGTGAAATTTCCGGTTTCAACGACCCGGAGAAACGCGCGCATGGCCGAGAGTTGATCCATTTTAAATAGCCATCATTGTTCGAGATTATGGATAGTGTAACCAATTCGAGGGGACTATTCCAGATAATAGACAATGATAATATCTCACCATGGCAGTTTGCCGCTAGTGGTTTGATTCCAACATTTGCCGACACCTAAATCTAAGCAATGCAAATGTCGAAAACAGCCCCCTAGTAACGAAAGCAAGAAAGATGTGCGAGAAATTCACGGTTGGAACAATGCAGGCTGGCGATACCACCTGCACGGCACGCATCTATCGCGGTGCCAAATTGCTTTCGCCGCCGCCAGTGGTACTGCATCTCCACGGTGGAGCTTTTTCGGTCAGCTGTCTTGGTGCCTGCGAGCGCGTTGCTGAAACACTTGCCGAGGCAGGTGCAGTGGTCGTTTCGCCGGAATATTCATCGGCCTGTCTCAATCCGTTCCCGGCGGCACTTGAGATAGCCTATTCAATTATGACTTCGATGCGCGCGCGTTGCCCGGAGTTTGCGCACAAGAAGTCGATGCTGTTCGTCGCCGGTGAAGAGGCGGGTGGCAACATTGCAGCTGGTTTGGCGCTTATGGCGCGAGATCAAAATCTGACAGAGCTCAAGGGTCAGATATTGCTTTCGCCGATGCTCGACCCCTGCCTCGCTACGGCGTCTTTCCGCAAGTATTGTCCGGAAAGTGCAGTGCAGTCGATGGCGGATGGCTGGCAGAATTATCTTGGCGAGTGCGCAGGGTTTACGCACCCTTATGCCGCTCCCGCACTTTGTACGCGTCTGGCGGGGCTAGTGCCAACTCTGCTCGTGTCCAGCGCCCAATGCCCGATGCGGGATGAAACGCAGGCTTATGCCGAGCGTCTGCGGCAGGCAGGTGTGAAGGTTCAGTCGCATATTCTGCCCGGAAAAGCCGGGTGGATACCTGAAAATAAAGTGGTGGGTACGGAGTGGTCGCCGCAGGAACACAAACTAATTGACCTGTTTTCCGATTTTTTCCGGCAATCAGGCGCAAAGCAAATCGCAGCTTAGCCTCAGCTCGTATGGTCTCCCAACCGTCGGACTGAGGTTCAAAATGAAACCGGCCCCCACCGGTTAGGAGATATAACATGACATCGAACATTGTCCGCCGGGCCCTATGGGGCGCCGGCCTCGGTATCCTATTGTCTGCAGCAGGTGGCGGTGCCATTTTCTTTGGCGCTCCGCACCTTAATGCTGACGCGGCTACCGACGTTTCCGCTCCTCCGCCTGCTGTTCCTGTTTCGGTTACCCAGGCGGAATCCCGCTCGATCAACAGCTGGGAAGAGTTTTCCGGTCGTCTGGAAGCAATCGAACGCGTCGAAATTCGCCCACGCGTCGGCGGCGCGATTCAGAAAGCGAATTTCCGCGAAGGCAGCCTCGTCAAGCAAGGCGATCTTCTGATCACCATTGATCCAGAACCATATGCAGCAGCCGTTGATAAAGCCAAAGCGCAAGTTTCTGCCGAAGAAGCGCGCACAGCACTGGCCAAAACCGAGCTTGAACGTGGACGTCAGCTGGTAACAACGCGTACAATCGCTCAGAGTGGTCTTGATCAGCGTTCAAGCGCTTATGATGAGGCACAAGCGAGCCTTCGTTCAGCCAAGGCAGCACTTCGTTCTGCCGAACTCGACCTCCAATATACCGAAGTACGCGCACCGATCTCTGGTCGTGTCGGACGGCTGGATGTCACCGCAGGCAATCTCGTTGCCGCAAGTTCGGCCTCCCCGGTTCTGACAACGCTTGTTTCGGTTGATCCAATCTATGCAAGCTTTAGCGCCAATGAGGAAGTCGTCACCAAGGCACTTGCCAAGCTGGCTACTTCGCCCGGCGGCAGTGCCATCGAACGCATCCCGGTTCAGATCGGTACTGCGGCAGATGACGGCACACCAATTTCCGGCCATATCCAGCTTATCAACAATGAAGTCGATGCCACCACCGGCACAATCCGTGTTCGCGCGGCCATAGACAATCCGGATGGCAGGCTCATTCCGGGCCAGTTCGTCCGCATCCGCTTTGGTGAACCCGACCCGGATCAGAAGCTCGTAGTCAGCGATCGCGCTATCTCATCCGATCAGGACAAGAAGTTTGTCTTCGTCGTTGGCGCAGACAACAAGGTTGAATACCGACAGGTTGTATTGGGCCGCAATTATGATGGGCTCCGTATCGTTGAGAGCGGGCTGAAAGCTGGCGAAAACATCGTCGTCAACGGCCTTCAGCGCATTCGTCCCGGTGTCGTCGTCGCCCCGCAACCAGTGACTGAAACGCTCGCCAAGAACTGATTGAAACGGCGCAGGCTGAAAGCCTGCGCATAAACGCAACGAACTCAGCCTATTCAACTCGCGAGAACACATGTTTTCGCGGGACAGGAGAGTTTTTGCTTTCCCGCTTAAGGGGGATAAAAAGATGAACTTTTCACGCTTTTTCGTCGACCGCCCGGTCTTCGCTGGCGTTCTGTCGGTCCTGATCTTCGTCGGCGGCCTGCTCGGCATGACGGGTCTGCCGATCTCAGAATATCCGGAAGTCGTGCCACCACAGATCGTGGTACGCGCGCAATATCCAGGCGCTAATCCCGCCGTAATTTCCGAAACGGTGGCAACACCGCTCGAAGAACAGATCAACGGCGTCGAAGGCATGCTCTACATGCAGAGCCAGGCGACGGCTGACGGCGTCATGACATTGACCGTCACTTTCGCGCTTGGTACCGATCCCGATCAGGCCCAACAGCTTGTGCAAAACCGTATTTCGCAGGCCGAACCGCGCCTGCCTGCGGAAGTGCGTACGCTTGGTGTCACGACAGCTAAAAGCTCGCCCGACCTGACGCTTGTTGTTCACCTCATCTCGCCCAATGGCCAGTATGACGTGAACTATCTGCGCAATTACGCCGTCCTCAAAGTCAAAGACCGTCTGGCTCGTATCCCGGGCGTCGGACAGGTGCAGATATTCGGCGGCGGCGATTATTCGATGCGTGTATGGATCGACCCGCAAAAGGCAGCAGAGCGCGGACTTTCAGCTGGCGATATCGCCAATGCTGTGCGTCAGCAAAACGTTCAGGCTGCAGCAGGCGTCATCGGCGCTTCGCCTTCCGTTCCGGGCCTCGACATGCAGCTTTCCGTCAACGCACAAGGCCGCCTCCAGAACCCCGAAGACTTCGCCAATATCGTCGTGAAATCGGGTAGTGAAGGTGAAATCACCCGTCTTGGTGATGTTGCCCGCGTTGAAATGGGTGCTGCAGATTATTCGCTGCGCTCACTTCTCGACAATAAGTCGGCAGTGGGTATGGGCGTTTTTCAGGCACCGGGTTCCAATGCTTTGGAAATCTCTGAAAACATTCATGCGGCCATGGCAGACTTGAAGAAATCAATGCCTGAAGGCGTCGATTTCGATATCGTCTATGACACCACGCAGTTCGTGAAGGCCTCTATTGAGTCCGTGGTTCACACTCTGCTTGAAGCCATCGTTCTCGTCGTGATCGTGGTTATCCTGTTTCTGCAAACATGGCGTGCCTCGATCATTCCGCTGGTTGCCGTACCCGTCTCCATCGTCGGTACGTTTGCGGTAATGTATATATTTGGCTTCTCCATCAATGCACTCAGCCTTTTCGGTCTCGTACTTGCCATCGGTATCGTCGTCGATGATGCCATTGTGGTGGTGGAAAACGTCGAGCGTAACATCGAGCAAGGGTTATCACCGGTAGAGGCCACCTATCGTGCCATGAAGGAAGTGTCGGGTCCGATCATCGCAATCGCGCTGGTGCTGGTCGCAGTCTTCGTGCCGCTTGCCTTCATCACCGGATTGACCGGCCAGTTCTATCGCCAGTTTGCACTGACGATTGCGATCTCGACAGTGATCTCTGCCTTCAATTCACTGACGCTTTCGCCTGCTCTTGCAGCTCTTTTGCTGCGCGGCCATGATGCACCGAAAGACCGTCTGACCCGCATTATGGACAAGTTGTTTGGCTGGTTCTTCCGTGGCTTTAACCGAGCCTTTGGCGCAAGTTCAAACGCGTATGGTCGCGGCGTTGGCAGCATTCTCTCGCGCAAGTCGCTGGTGATGGGGCTTTATGTCGTCTTGCTGGGGGTTACCTTCGTTCTGTTCCGCGCAGTACCTGGCGGCTTCGTTCCAGCACAGGACAAGCAATATCTGATCGGCTTCGCGCAATTGCCCGATGCGGCAACGCTCGACCGCTCGGAAGACGTGATCCGTCGCATGACCGACATTGCGCTCAAGCAGCCAGGTGTCGCGAATGCTATCGCCTTCCCCGGCCTGTCGATCAATGGTTTCACCAACTCGTCGAACTCCGGTATTGTTTTCGTAACCTTGAAGCCGTTCGAGGAACGCAAGACACCTGATCTTTCGGCCAATGCCATCACCATGCAGCTTAACCAGCAGTTTGGTGCCATTCAGGATGCCTTTATCGCCATGTTCCCGCCGCCACCGGTTCAGGGACTGGGTACGACTGGCGGCTTCAAGCTTCAGCTCGAGGACCGTAATGGACTTGGCTTCCGGGCGCTGGATGATGCGACGAAGGCGTTTCTTGCCAAGGCCTATCAAACACCGGAACTGGCTGGTCTTTATTCGAGCTACCAGGTCAACGTACCACAGCTTTATGCCGATCTTGATCGTGTGAAAGCGCGTCAGCTTGGCGTTGCTGTCACGGATGTTTTTGAAACCCTGCAGATCTATCTGGGTTCCCTTTATGTCAATGACTTCAATGCCTTCGGACGCACCTACAGCGTACGAATCCAGGCGGATGCAAATTACCGCAGTCATTCCGAGGATATAGGTAAGCTGAAAGTGCGCTCACAATCAGGAGAAATGATCCCGCTATCAGCGCTTCTGAAAGTTGACCAGACGGTAGGTGCGGAACGGGCAATTCGCTATAACGGCTTCCTTTCTGCCGATATCAACGGCAATCCCGCACCCGGATTCTCGTCCGGCCAGGCACAGGCTGCCATTGAACGGATCGCCGCCGAAACCTTGCCTGCTGGCATTGCCTTCGAGTGGACTGATCTGACCTATCAACAGATCCTCGCTGGTAATTCCGGTTTCCTGGTATTCCCGCTTGCACTGCTGCTGGTCTATCTGGTTCTGGCTGCGCAATATGAAAGCCTTGCTCTGCCGCTGTCGATCATCATGATCGTGCCAATGGGTATTATGGCGGCACTGACGGGCGTCTGGCTGACAGGAGGCGATAACAACGTCTTCACCCAGATCGGCTTAATAGTGCTTGTGGGGCTGTCTGCGAAAAACGCAATCCTCATCGTCGAGTTCGCGCGCGAACTGGAAATGTCAGGACGAAGTGCCGTTGATGCAGCCATCGAAGCAAGCCGGCTGCGTCTGCGTCCCATCCTGATGACATCGCTTGCTTTCATCATGGGCGTAGTCCCGCTGGTGATTTCGACAGGTGCGGGTGCGGAAATGCGCTCGGCAATGGGTATTGCGGTCTTTGCAGGCATGATTGGCGTGACGGCCTTCGGTATCTTCATGACACCGGTATTCTATGTGCTGATCCGTAAGTTGAGCGGTGAACGCCCATTGAAACATGCAGGTGCCAAGATTGAAGCTCCGCATCTGGCACCGGGCGAATAATCCTGTCGCCAAAACAAAAGCCTAGGTATTAAGGCCGGAGGATACACCTCCGGCCTTTCTGCAAATGAACACCTGACGGTTATAACTGACAGCCGTCTCTCATGAATTTCTTTATTGAGAGCAGAAAATTCTAAGTCTTTGTAAATGAATATCGTTCCGTCGGTGACTGGTGGGGGATTGTCACTTTCGAAGCCAAAGCTGTAGAGCTTGTTTGAGCGCCTTCCCTGTTACAGGCGTTCCAATAGCCGCATCAGAAGCGGTAGTTTACGCCTGCCTTGATGACGTGATCATGCACATTGGTTTTGCTCGTGCCATATGATGTCGTCGTCGAGACATCCTTGGTGGTCACATAATTATATTCGATCTTTGCCGACAGACCGCCACCAAATCCCTGCTCGATACCACCACCCAAAAGATAGCCCGGCTTCCAGCCGCTCGGACCGGTAACGTCGTCATCATCCTTGAACTTTGTCATGGTTAGACCGGCTGTGCCATAAATGAGCGATTGGTCAAACGACAGACCAGCCTTGGCTTTGGCTGCTGCACGAAAGCGTTCTTTCAAACGACCATGTGGCACGCGCGCTTCATTACCCATATACGAGCCTTCAAGCTCAGCACCGATGACCCCCGGACCAAACTGAAGATTATAACCAGCCTGCACACCGCCGGTCATACCTTTTCCGCCATTGAAAGGGTTGATCTTTGGAGAAGCGAAGCCCCCATGCGCGCCAATATATGCGCCACTCCATGAGAATGCCGGTGGTGTTTCGTAATCGAACGATCCCGATGAATTATTGCTGAGATCAGCAGCATATGCGGTTGTTGCAAGCGCGATAGAAACGGTCGCGGCCGCAAGTGGTTTTGCGATGAAAGACATGGTATAACTCCAGACGAAACCTGCGCGCCATTGACTGGCGCTTACAAGGCTTCAGTTCGCGTTGAAGAACCAGAAGTTGGCTCCTGTTGATCTTCCAAGCCGGCCAGCACGATGCACTGACTAATTCAGAAGATGCTGCCATTCTCATCGCGAGAGTTGCGTCTAGATTGCATAAATAATTATTTCAGAGAATTTATTTATTATTTTGATCTAGTTACTGGTGATTCTTTAACTAAATAGTAAGCATTACATCTACAAGCCATATCGCTTGGCTTCCTTATTCTCGTACGCTAGCCACTGTGCGTTCAGCGACGGACCTAATTTGCAGGCGGACGCAAAAGCCCGGTTTCAGATCAAAAAACAAAACTTTTCCGCCGTGAATTTCCGCTGCTTTTTGCACCAAGTTCAATCCAAGACCTGCCCCCGATGAATGGGTATTTATACGGCGAAACGGCTCAAACACATGCTCCCGCTCCGACAGCGGAATGCCTGCACCCTCATCACAAACGTCAATAGTTCCGGATGCACTGACCTTGATAATTATTAAGCCCTTACCGCCAGCATGATCGATTGCATTGCGGATAAGATTGACCACAGCCATCTCGATGATCGACGTTTGGACCGTAAAAATGGCCTCTTCATTGCTTGGTTCGAAATCAAAATCGTAACCAGCATCGAGTGCCAGCGGTGCAAGATCGGCAGCCAACCGCTGAACAAGGTTATTCAGATCCTGGCGTTCTGCACGCAGTTCAACCACACCTATAGCCTGCATCTCCAGAAGCTGATGCGCCACGCGTGCGAGGCGATCAATATCAGACCGCAATTGCTTGCTGACATCGTCATCGGCCAGCAGGTCTGCTCGGGTGCGAGCAATCGCAATCGGCGTCCTTAATTCATGCGCAGCATCGGCCAGAAACCGGTTTCGGCGATTATATCCTTCATCCAGTTTGGAGAGCGCGGTATTGAAGGCATCCACCAGCGGGATAATCTCTTGTGGAACTTTGGATCGATCAATGCGAGCTGATCGATTTTCAAAATTGATCCCCTGCGCCTGTTTGACCGTTTGCATGAGTCCCCGCAGAGAGCGGCCAACAGCTCGCGGCGTAACAATCAGTGTCGCAATACTTGTCAGAACGAGCATAGGCACAACGGCTATAAGGACGATCAATCCCAAACCGGGCAACACATTCGTCCAGTGAATTTCACCGTCTGGATATTTAGCCAAATCGACCTGCATGCTGATCCCTTCATTGTCGAATCCCTTCTCGGTCGCAGCGATCACCTGTAATTTTCCGACAGAGGTCTTACGGTTTTCTACAGTCGCACGCGTCGTATTCGCGGTCTGCACACGCGCCCGGTCAATCGTCCATGGGAAAGCTGTGTCGAGGCCTGCCCAAGGTATCCTGCCGTACTGCAAGACAATCTCTTTATCGTCCCGCACAATGAACCAAAGATCGGGATATTGCTGTTTTAATTGGGTAAGTTCAGGTGTCTCCAGCAGTTGAACACGCCCTTGGCCGTCCTTCATCACGCTTTCTGCAACGACACGAACAGCTTCTTCATTGGCGTCTTCCAGCTCTGGATTGATAATCCAGATCCACCCGACAAGCAGAACGACAAAAAGCACTAGAAGAAACGCCTGCAACACAAACAGTCGCTTCATCAGTGCCCATCGTAACGACCGACTACGTTCTTTCTTCATGCTTTCGACCGGATGAGATAGCCTATGTTTCGTACAGCTCTTATCTCAACTGTGGCGTTGGCCTGAGCGAGCTTTTTGCGAATGCTAGAAATGTGAGCGTCGAGAGCATTTGACTCTATCTCGTCATCAAGCGTGTAAACGGCCTCCACGAGATTTGATCTCGTCACAATGCGGTTCGGTCGTCGCATGAGGGCCTCCAAAGCGAGATATTCGCGGCGTGGAAACTCAATAATGCTGTCGTGCACACTGACCTGATTGCTACGTGGATCGATTATCAGATTTCCAAAGCTCAGATACTTATCAGACAGCGAAGAGCCGCGTCGCCGGAGCGCCCGCAACCGCGCGAGCAATTCCTCAATCGCGAAAGGCTTGGCAAGATAGTCGTCAGCACCGGCATCGAGGCCATCAACGCGATGGTCTACGCTGCCGAGTGCCGTCAAGACCAGAATAGGCACAGAAAGCTTGCTTTGACGAAGCGAGGCGACCAGATTTAGCCCCTCTCCATCGGGAAGACGACGATCCAGAACCAGCGCATCATAATTGCCATCGCGCGCCAGGGCATCGGCATCAGCAATGGTCCCAACATGGTCAACCAGAACATCATGCCGTCGCAACGCCTCAAGCAGGGCACGCGCCATTTCAGGTTCATCTTCAAGAAGCAAGATACGCAATGGTTGTCCCTCAGAGGCCAGTTTTTGCCCTCGTCCCCCAATAGCCACTCAACATTGCGACTACATTGCAATTGGCAGCGGCCACTATCTAGCATCTTGCGATAGGCATTCCGAGCAACTTTGTGGAGCCGTCGCAACATCGACGCGCAATGTGCGTGCAATGTTGATCCATATGGTTGCTGTAACAAACAGCAATCAATAGGAACAAACATGGCATCCAGATTATTACCTGCATCGTTGTCGGGAATAGTCGCACTGGGCGGGACGATTTTGCTGACAGCCTGTGCGTCACAAGTCATGAAATCTTATATTGGAACGCCGATCAGCAGCGTCATGTTGGACTATGGTCCGCCCGATAATGTTTACAAGCTAAGCGCAAACGAACAGGCCTATCAATGGCGGCGAACCAAGACACAGGCCGTGGCAAGCGAGTTTAATGGTGAGGTGCGTGAAACGCGGCGCGGCGAACGTTATAAAGGAACTGAAACTCCGGGATATATCGAGCACACCGAGTGCTTCTATACCTTCTACACACGCAGATCAGGTCACGATTGGTACGTGACGAACTTCCGTCAACCGTCTCTGGAATGCGAATAAATTCAAAATTCTAGCCGTATCTTTTAATAGGACAAACAAGCGGAAAACGTTCAGTTTTTCTTCCACTGAATTTCTTCGATTGCGACTTTGCCAGAACGCTTATCATAGAGACAAATGATGGTGGTATCTTTGGGCTGCTTGCGATTACGGGTCGATCCCTCGCGCAACAGCAACGCAACCTTGCCGACACTATCATCGAAATCGACAGGCTCGGAAACGAATGGGCTGACCATCGCCGACTTGGCCATGCATGAGCTGATAACTTTAGTATGAAGCGCTTCCCAAGCAGCGGGGCTCGATGCATGCGCCGAAACCACGCAGAAAGCAAATACAGTGAGAGTAAATGCTGCCGTCTTCATTGGGATACCCTTCGCTTAAAAGCCGGATGGCTGCTTCTTGCCGGCCAGTTACCTAAATGGGTAAATGCGGTCGGCCAAACTAACTCTAACGATGAATAAGCCGCAAACAAGGCCTTGTTTGCATGAAGTGTGGATGCAAGAGGGCGTGGATCGCCCTCTTGCCATTCAGTCTGGCTAAATCAAGTCTCAGCGTGAGTTGATAGTCCAGAAGTCCTGCCAATCCTGAAGTTTGGAATAGTCACTTTCGGAGGTTTCAGAATGCGGAACGTAAAGCTTATCGATCACCTTCACGATGCCTGAAACTTCCCCTTCAGGAATTTTCGCGTTCTTGTTCGACGAAATCTTTCCGTCTGCCAGCTGTGGTGCCATGCCCTCTTCTGTCATCATGTAATGAACGAAGAGCTTTGCAGCATTCGGGCTTTTGGTGCCCGATGCGATGACGGCAACACGCGGCGTCAACTGACCTACCCACGGCTTCATATCGGCACAAATGCCCATCGTGTAACCGTTTTTCTTGGCATCACGATAAATGGCGGTGCTGAGGAAACCCATGAACGGCTTTTCCTGACCCTTGGCACCAATGATTGGACCAACTTCCGTGTCGCTGCGGGTGACAGTCGGGCGGTTTTTAGCGAAACGCTTGACCCATTCTGCGGTCGCGCTGGCTTCTTCTGTCTTCAGCGGCTCACCGAAAAACTCTTCATATGCCTTGCGCATGGCTTCGTCGTCATGTTCGGCAATCTGATTGAACCAGAACATCGTTTCGTTGCGCAGAAGTGGATCAGGAATTGCTATACGGCCTTTCCACTCCTCAGTGGTCAGCGCCCAGATATTGTCGATCGGGCATTTATCACCGTGAACGTCCGAGTTATATGTCCAAACCCACGGGTTTAGGCTGGTGATCGCAGGATTCTGATATTGAGCAGGAATCTGATCCTTAAGATCGACCGGAAGCCAGCTGAGACCTGCACCCTGAACGATGATTTCCGACGTTACCGAAGGCAGATTGCTCATGTTGAAAACGTCTGTACGAACATTGTTCGCCGCCGCTTCACGCAGAATGACCTGCTCCTGGTTCTGACCGTTCATCTTCACGCCAGTGGCCTTAACACCGTATTTGGCGGTGAAAGCCTCGGCCATGGTCACGATCTTGCCAGTCGCATCCACAACAGTGATGCCCGGCTCTTTCTTGGCGGCTTCGATCAGAGCTTCGAGCGAGTAATCCGCATCCTTGATGCCGATCTCAGCAGCAGGCTCGGCAAAAACTGCAGTGCTCGCCAGAAGTGCGGCACTCAAAGAGAGAGCAGCATAAGTGCGAAGGGTTAAAGTCATTATTTCCTCCAACGTTGATGATTAATATTTGAGATCACGCAGCGGCTTCGGCGTTTGCCACGCTTTAATCAGCCGCTGATACGCTTGCCTTCTTTGTCGAACACATGGACGTGACTGCGTTCGACGTGGAACCAGATTTCATCGCCAGCCTTTTGAGCGGGAGCATCTGAAGCGATGGCAAAATACTGCTCGCCATGAACCGACAATTCGACGATCCAGCTGCCGCCGGTCGGGACGATATCGACCACTTTGGCGACGCATCCGTGTTCAATCGGCTTGTCACTCAGGCGCACGGATTCGGGCCGAATGCCAACAGATCCAACACCGCTTGCCGCAAAATTCTGAGCCTTCAGATAATCGCGAGCCCATGTCGCCAGTGCGCCATTGTTGCTTTCGTTCAGCTCTGTGATGTTGATTGGCAGGTTGCCTATGAACTCAGCTACAAAGCGATTAGCCGGACGTTCATAAATGTCATCAGGCGTCCCAAGCTGCTGCAACTCACCTTCGCTCATCACCGCAATGGTGGTAGCCAATGTCATCGCCTCCCACTGATCATGAGTCACAAACACAACTGTCGAGCCCATTTCCTGATGAATGCGCTTAAGCTCTGCACGCATTTCGAGGCGCAGTTTGGCATCTAGATTAGAGAGGGGCTCATCCAGCAAAATGATGTCGGGCTTGAGCGCCAGCATACGGGCGAGCGCCACGCGCTGCTGCTGACCACCGGACATTTGCGCAGGCAGTCGGTCGCGATAACGCTCAATTCCAAGCTTCTGCAAGACGTCATCGACAATACGCTGACGTTCGGCCTTAGCGACCTTATGCAGCTTCAAACCGAACTCGACGTTCTGCTCCACAGTCATGTGCGGCCAGAGGGCATAGTTCTGGAACACCAGCCCCATGCCGCGCTTTTCTGGCGGCACATAGATACCATCGTCCACCGAAACGATCTTTTTGCCGTCGACCAGAATTTGGCCTTCAGTTGGATATTCCAGCCCCGCGATCATGCGCAGCGTTGTCGTCTTTCCGCAGCCCGAAGGTCCGAGCAGGCAGAGAAACTCCGACTTTGGAATCTCGAGGGAAAGTTTTTCAACTGCGGCGCGGGCAGCTTTGCCGTAACTCTTTCTGACATCGTGAATAGTAATGCTGGACATTATTTGCCTCCCAATCCGTCAGACAATTTGCTGTTGGTGAGTTTTTGAACGATGACCGTGCCGCCAAAGGCAATGACGCAGATCATCAAAACAACTGCATTTGCGGCCTGACTGTAGCTGTAATCGACAAGGCGCAATGCATAGGTGGTGAGAACGTCAGTACCCGGAACAGCCAACACGACAACAAGGCTCAGGCCCTTGATTCCCGAGATGAACGGCAGCAGAATTCCGGAAACCAGAGAGCCTTTTTGGATTGGCGCCACGATAGAAACGAGGCGACGCCAGAAACCGGCACCCGCGATCTGAGCCGCTTCTTCGGGGGCTTTGCCAAGCTGCATCATTGCCGAGATACCCGCACGCGATGCGAATGGCATCTGATCGGCAAGGATCGCGAGAACCAGCAGGATCGGCGTTCCGTAAAGGGCCGGAAGTGGACCACGCTGCACTGCAAACATCGTGAGATAAGCTGCGGCAAAGGCAATGCCCGGCACCAGATAGGGCAGGAAAGTCACCTGTCGCAGGAAGCTTCCAACCAGAGAAACCGGTGTGCGCGCAACGACATACCCAACCAGCAGACCAAGGAAGCCTGCACCGATCGCGGCAGAGCCAACAATCCAGAGTGTGTTCCAGGTTGCTTTCCAGAACTCGCCCGTCAGCAAAATGCCATTGCTCATCGCGGTGGTGTTGAGATCGGTTCCGATCCAGAAATCCAGCGTGAAATTATCAAGCGTAAACACGCCCGGAACACGCATGACAGTGGTCAGCAGCAGTGCCATTAGCGGAATAAACGCGCTGACAACAAACATCAGCATGGCAAAGCTGAATGCAGGCACACGGAAACGTCCAAGATCAGTCTGACGGTTCATCGAACCTTTATTGCCAATCGTCACGAAACGACGGGCTTCCTTGAGCAGATACATATCGAGGAAGATCGAGATGCTGCCCAAGACAACAATGGTTGCCGCGAGAACTGCGCTCATGCCAGCCTGGCTGGTCGAGATTGCACGGAACAGGGACGTTGCCAGCACGTCAAAGCCGATCGGCACGCCCAGAATATAGGCGACGCCGAAGTCACCGAGGCACTTCGCGAAAATCAGTGTTGAAGCCGAAACAAGCGACGGCAGCATGAGTGGCAGAATGATGCGGCGCGCGATCAATAATTTGCCTGCGCCCATGACACGAGCCGAATCTTCCAACGTGGAATCAAACTGGCGTAACGCGTTGCCAAACAGCAGAATTACGAACGGCGTGTAGTGCATCGCCAAAATGAGGGTGATCGGCAACATGCCATAGGCAAGCCAATCAGGTGGCGAAAAGCCCAAAGCTTCCATCCAGCTTGGCTGACCACCGGTGGTGCGGTTTTTAAACAGGGTCAGCCAAGCCAGTGCGAAGGTCCACGATGGCAGCATGTAAGGAACGATCAATGCCGTCGAGAACCACTTTTTGCCGGGCAAATTTGTGCGGCTTAAAAGCCATGCCAGCGGAATGCCCGTAACAAGCGCAAACACAATCGAACCAAGGGCTATGATTGCCGTATTCCAAAGCGGCCGCCAGAACACATCCGTGGAGATTGCCGAGAAGAATGCCCGATTGAAGTAGTAAAAGGTCAGCTCACCAATCTGCTGGCCGGAACGAGCCCGATCAGCGAACTGAACCAACACCGCATCCGACAACAACAACACGATGGGCGCTGCGATCAGATAAGCAAATGCGACCGCAAGCAGAACCCCAATCAACGTCGTGGGATCTGCATTGTAGACCTTATATTTGTAAGTCAGTTGTTTGTAATAACTCATGATTTTATCCACTTTGAGCCGAAGCTGCCCTTGTCGGAACCCAAGAGGATTTCGACTGGAGGATTTTCTGGCTTGCTGCGGGAGCTGGCGTATGAAGAATGCCATGCGAAAACTTCCGCTCGTTGTTGAGCGAAACTATGGGGGCGGCGCGCCTGCCTTTTCACTTACCTCACGGACAACAGACCATGCTGAGCCGTAATCGATGGGAATGAAGTGATCGTCGCCCTGAAATTCTGCCTTCATTTCCGAGGTGAATGTGAAATTGAAAAAGCAACGCTTCATCTCAGTCACAAGCGATGGCGCAAGATTATGGGCATAGGCAAAGGAAGAGGTCGGAAACAGATCGCTCTCGTAGATCACGCGCAATGCTTCACGTTTGACCAACCCACGGTCAATCATGCGTTCCAGCACATCTGACGCGACAGCGGCCATATCATAATCACCGGCGACCACTCCAAGGATCGACTTGTCGTGTCCGCCAGACATGATCGGCGCGTAGTCCTGTCCCGGTGTCAGGCCTTCTTTGGGAAAGAGCGCACGTGGAGCAACATTTCCTGAGTTTGAGAACAGTGAGGCGTGCGCAATGCGCTTTCCTTTAAGATCGCTGAGCGTCTCATAGGGGGAATCGGCACGCACAACCGCAACCAACCGGTAGCCGCGCATCTGGTCGCCTGTGCCCTTGGCTGCGAAAGGTACCGCACCCGCCCGATTAACCGCTTCAGTTGTCGGGCCGGTTGAGAAGCCCGCAAAATGCAGTCGGCCCGAACGCATTGCCTCAATTTCGTCAGCGCTCGACTGAATTGGATAATAAACAATTTGCCGACCGAGGCAGGCTTCCAGATGCTGCGTGAAAGGCTTGAAAAGACGGGCATAAACTGCTGGGTCTTCGATAGGCGAATAGGCCCAGACAAGCGTCTGCGGATCACGCCATTGAGAAGAGTCTTTGGGGGCATCAGCAACAAGATCGCGGTTCTCATCACAATAACGCTCGTCCAGCGCACCGCGATAGGCGCAAGCAGCATCAACAGCATACGCATGAGCGATGCATAGTTGAAGGCCAAACAAGGCTATGCCAATACGACATGCCAAACCGCGCCAGAACATTTTTTCCTCCCCTGCGCACTTGCTATGTTACAAGCGCTACAGCCTCATCCAGTATTACCTCAGATACTAGCAATTCTAACTGTCAGAATCCTGTCGTCTCAAGAACATTGAAATTGAACACAACATGCGCATCCTTCTCGTAGAAGACACAATCGATATTGCGTTTGCTATTGCATCAAAGCTTGAGAAGGAAGGCTATGCCGTCACGACTGTCTATGACGGCGTACAAGGCGAAGAGTTGGCTGTGAACGGCTCATTTGATCTGGTTGTGCTCGACATCAACCTTCCTGGCCGCGATGGTTTTGCGATCCTGCGCAGTATGCGCGAACGTTCACTGTCCTGCCCCGTCCTTGTCATTACTGCCCGCAACCAGATTGCAGACAAGATCGATCTTTTGGAACTCGGTGCCGATGATTATCTGGTCAAACCTTTTGATCTCAGAGAACTCGTTGCCCGGATCAGGGCGGTCGCAAGGCGACACATGGGGGTCGCGCAACCGGTTTTGCGAATTGGCAAACTATCGATCAATTTGACCCAAAGATCAGTGATGGAAGGTGACCAGCCGCTCGACTTCGGACGGCGTGAGTTTGATGTTTTAGAAATGCTTGCAACTCGCGTTAACGTCACGGTGCCTAAGGATATGCTTGTGCTCAAGCTGTTCGGCCACGATGACACTGGAACACCCAACGCTATCGAATTGCTGATCTCACGCGTCAGAAAGAAACTGGAAAACAGCGACGTGGAAATCGTGACACAGCGTGGGGTTGGTTATCTCCTGCGTTCCAAGACAACCCAGCAATGATGGCCCAAGCAACAGCAAACAGAGAATATTCAATCCAGCGCCGTATTCTCATCGGCGGCGGCATGACTCTGCTCACTGTGACTGTTTTGCTATTTTTTCTGGGCCGCTGGTATGCACACCGCGCTGCCGATGAAGCCTTTGATCGTGTGCTTGGGGCAGCAGCACTTTCCATCGCCGACACAATTACATTGCAGGATGGCGCGCTTAGTGTCGATCTCCCCCATTCCGCCTTTGCCATTCTTGGCACATCGCGGCTCAACCGCATTTTTTATCGCGTCGTCGCGCCCGATGGCAGTCTGCTTACCGGCTCGCCCATTCTGGGGCTAGAGATTGAACATGGTAGCAATAGCCGACTTCGCCTGAGTGATAGTGTCTATCGCGGCGAAAAGGTACGGATTGCCGCTGTAGCTCGTTATCACAGTGACGCTAAAGGCGGCGGCTGGGTTGATGTTCTGGTCGGCGAAACCCGTGAGGCACGGCGGCAACTT
The DNA here is from genome assembly GCF_025846885.2 of Brucella sp. HL-2. Taxonomy (NCBI): domain Bacteria; kingdom Pseudomonadati; phylum Pseudomonadota; class Alphaproteobacteria; order Hyphomicrobiales; family Brucellaceae; genus Brucella; species Brucella sp. HL-2. Next base: position 60,542 of record NZ_JAOYTK010000017.1, read on the forward strand.
ACGCTGCAATTAAGCCTCAACACGATATTGCCTGCTTTTGGCGTCGCGCTGTTAGCCTTGGCCCTTATCTGGCTGGCAATCAGACTTGCATTTCGACCACTACGTACCGTTGAATCTGACCTTCGTCAGCGATCTTCATCAGATTTAAGTCCCGTTTCAGGCCCCATCCCCAAAGAAGTAAGTGCGCTTGTGTCTGCACTCAATGATTTCATGGATCGCCTGAATACCGTGCTTGCCGGGTTAAAACTTGTCACCGCCGATGCCGCTCATCAGATGCGCACGCCACTAACAGCATTACGCGCCTTGACGGAGTTGTCTCTGGAAGAAACCGACGAACGCCGGAAACAGGAAATCCTGACGCGTATCCACGCCAATTCCATCAGCGCCAGCTTGCTCGCCAATCAGCTTTTGTCTGAAGCAACAACCCTGCACAGTATTCAGTCGCGCAACCTCGAAATTCTCGATCTGCGTCAGGTCGCTCAGGAAGCAATTCGCAGATTGCGCGCTGAAGGAAGCTATCAGGATTTGCACGAGACGATCAGCCTCAATGCTCCCGATAACCCGCTTTATGTACACGGCGAAACAATCAGCCTTCGCGAGATGGTCCGCAACATCGTCGAAAACGCTCTTATCCATGCACCCGGTCCAATCGTTATCGATCTGCACGAGAAGAATGGCATGATCGAACTCTCCGTCCATGACAGGGGCCCCGGCCTCCCGCCTGAAATTAAAGAGAGTGCCTTTGAGCGCTTCGTCCGCGCGGATCAAACCAAACCCGGCTCCGGCCTTGGATTATCGATTGCAAAGATGGTCGCCGAAGCGCTTGGCGGACATATCGAATTGCGAGATCGACAGGGTGGCGGAACAAGTGTTGTCGTAACTCTGCCAACTGCACCCCTCGAAGGGTCAAACCCATGAGGCGCGCGATCATACACCTTTACGCCTTTCTGATGCTGATCGGGTCCTCATGGCACGAGTCGCACGCGCAGAATGACCCAGCGTCTCGGCCCGAATTCCGGATTGTTGGCGACATTGCCCCGGAAACACTCAAACCTGTGACAACCGGATTGGCCGAGCAATTACCCGGCATGAACATCGTCTATCGACAGATCAGACCAGGTGAATGGACATCGCGGCTTCTCGCAGGTGCAGATGAAGCAAGTGCGGCTGACCTCGTCATTCTTTCTACGCCCGACCTTGCCGTTCTCATCGCCAATGAGGGTGGAGCGCAGCAAAGAACCGCCATCGCTCGTAACACTGGATTGCCAGCGCAGGCGCACTGGCGAAATGAGCTTTTCAGCATTGGTTTTGATCCTGCCGTGAGCGTTGTCAGACGCAGCGCTCTGGACAATGAATTGCCTACGACGCGCATCGAACTGGCACGCTTGCTGGAACAAAACCTCTCACGTTTTCAGCGCCGCGTGGGGCTTGTAAACATCGGTATCGACAACGTCAGCTATACGCTGGCAGCGCAGGATTCTATACGGTCGCCACTGTTCTGGCGCATTGTTCGCGCCTTCGGTGTTTCTCAAGCGCGTATCTATGAAAATAGTGAAGACCTGTTGCAGGCGTTATCGTCCGGCCGGATCGATCTGGCCTATAACGTTCCGCTGTCGGACATCAGCAAGTGGCATTACGATCCGAAAGAGTTCGCCGTGATCATGCCACAGGATTACGTGGTCGCCCTGCCCTGGACAGCACTCATTCCTGACCGAAGCAAGCACTCTAACATTGCCGAGCAAGCCATCACACTCCTGCTTTCTCCAAGCGGTCAGGACATACTGGAAAAGACTGGTCTGGCATCCGAAGCAAGCCCCTCAGAATTGACCTCGCTCCAGCCAGTCGAGCTTGGGCCGGAACTTCTTGTCTATCTGGATGGACTGAAGCGCAGTCGCTTTCTGGATACGTGGTTTCAACTCATCGTTCATGAGTGATTGGCACTACCACTAGGCAATGGGGAAGCAGTGCGGGGTTCCATAGACAGGGTGCGGGACGACCAGAGCCTCTATCCCGAACACTGCTTTTACGAGTTTCGATGTCAGAAGCTGCGCGGGTGATCCCGCAGCATAAACACGGCCTTCGCTGATTGCGATCAGATGGTGTGCATATTGGGCAGCGTGATTTAGATCATGCACGACCATGACAATGGTGCGACCGCGTTCCTGATTAAGTTTTTTGAGAAGCTCAAGAACTTCAAGCTGATGGGCAATATCAAGATAGGTCGTTGGTTCATCGAGTAATAATAGCAGCGTTTCCTGAACCAATGCCATGGCGATCCAGGCGCGCTGTCGCTGACCGCCTGAAAGCTGATCGAGCTGTCGTTCCGCAAACTCGTTCAATCCGGTTGCAGCCAGTGCTTGCTCGACCAGATCTTCATCATGTTTTTTAAGAGGTGACAGAAAGCCTTTATGCGGATGACGTCCAAACCGGCATAGCTGCCGCACGGTCAAACCATCAGGCGAAACCGGATTCTGTGGCAAAAAAGCTAGCTGTTGTGCGACAGACTTGCTCGTCATCGACGAAAGTGGCTTGCCATCAAGATGTATAGCACCCTGTGTTGGCTGAATGAGGCGCGCAAGTGCACGTAGCAAGGTTGATTTCCCACAACCATTCGCACCCACAACGGCCGTGATCTGACCATCAGGAATGATTACATCAGCATCCTTCAGGACCTCAGCCTGAGCATAGCCAACGGTAATGTTGCGGGCATAAAGCCGTGAAGGGTGGATATCAGCCATTTCGGCTTGTCTCCTTGATAAGTAGAAAGAGGAGATAGGGCCCACCGACCACTGCCGCAACAATGCCTGCAGGTATTTCGTTTGGCAGAGCAATCACGCGCCCAATCAAATCCGCAAGACATAACGCCAAAGCGCCCAGCAACGCGCTGGCAGGAACCAGATAGCGACTGCGTGAGCCGACCAGCAGCCGACCGATATGTGGTGCAAGCAAACCAAGAAAGCCCATACTTCCGACCGCCGCGACCGCACCTGCAGAAAGCAGGACAGAAGTGAATACCAACCCACCGCGCAACATAGTCGGCGGCAAACCGATGCTGGTCAACGTATCGTCGCCAAAGCCGCTTGCGTCGAGTTTACTCGCAGCAAAAATTACCAGTGGAAGACAGGCAAAAAGCCAGATCGCCAGAATGGCAACGTCCTTTAAAGTCCGGCCATAAACGCTGCCTGCAAGCCAGATCATGGATTGATCAGCCCGCGTTGGAAATAAAACCATCATATATTGCATCAATGCGTGTGCCATCATTCCAGCGGCTACACCTATCAGAACCAACGCCGTAATACTGCCGCCGAACTGTCGCGCAATCAGGAAAAGCGTTGCCGCCCCCAGCAAGGCTCCAATAATCACACCAAGCGGAATGGCCCAGACGCTCCATGCGGGAGGTGCCAGCATCGCGGCACAGAATGCCCCTAACCCCGCCCATTTTGTAATGCCAACGACATCGGGTGAAGCCAGAGGATTGCGTAGCGCTCCCTGCAGGAATGCACCCGCCAAGCCAAATGCCCCGCCCGCTAAAATACTGACGCCGACACGCGGCAAGCGATACTGCATGACGATGAAGGCGTTCTTGCCACCGCTGATGGCTGTCAAGATATCGGCGAGGCTCAAACGCACAGCACCGGCCATGATGCTGAGAATAGAGGCCGCAACAAGCAGCACAAAAATGAGACTGCATGTCATGAATGCGCGCCGGTCAGCTTGGCGTTCCACAGCTGTCTTCATTTGAGCCGCCGGCCGTAAAGAATGACAAGGAATGCCGGTGCGCCAATCAGTGCCGTCACAATTCCGACTGGTACTTCGGCCGGAAATGCCAGAACGCGACCCAACAAATCCGATGCATTCAGCAATAGAGGACCAGCAATTGCCGACAGTGCAATGACGCTCGTCTGATCCGCACCGACCAGACGCCGCACTGCATGAGGTATGAGCAATCCGATAAAGCCAATGGGCCCGCTCACTGCCACCGCAGAACCTGCCAGAATAACAATGAGCAGCGCTGCAATCCCGCCGACCCGCTGGGCATTCTGTCCCAGCGAAGCGCCCGTATTCTGATCAAGTGCCAGAATGCCGAAATGGCGTGAGCCGAGTAGAGCAATGCACCCGCCTAAAAGCGAAAACGGCAGTATGATCCAAACCTTAGACCATTGGGCCGCATTGAGCGAACCCGCCAGCCAATAGACTATGTCTTGTGCAGAATTATTGGCGATCAGGATCGCCTGTACCAAAGCCGAGAGAACAAGCTGGATCGAAATACCCGCAAGCGCCAGTTTGATGTCACTCATCCGTCCTGAAACCGCCAGCATCCACATCGCAAAGCCGACAATTGCCGCACCAAGAAAAGCAGGCCAGACAGTTCCGCCACCACGAAATGACGGAAATGCGATGAGGCAGATCACAATGGCCAGCGATGCCCCGGCATTGATGCCGAATGTTTGTGGTGAGGCAAGTGGATTGCGCATCAGGGTCTGTATGAGCACACCTGCAACGGCCAGATTAGCGCCTACCAGCGTTGCAAGCACTGCACGCGGCAGACGTATATCCCAGACAAGCGCGCTTTGCGCCGAACCGTCGGGCTGAAACAACAGCTGTAAGGCACGACCTATCGAAAGATCGGAGACGCCGAAGGCAACGCTTGCAAGAAGTGTCAAACACAGAAAAGCAAACAGGATTACTCCAAGAAACACGGGATTAATCAAGCTCGACCTCTGCTTCTGCCCGGTCTCAATCGTCAAGACTGCTCACTTCCCGCCATAGACTTTGGCGAGCACTTCCTGAGCGAGCAGTTCCGCAATCTTTAACCCGCGGAAGCGCACAAATTGTGTGCGATCAATTTCAAACGCCACTTTGTTTTGAACGGCCGGAATATTGGTCCAGGCACTGTTGTCTTTCCACTGATCCACAACAGTGCCACCCGGATCGGCACCGATAAGTAAAATCTCTGGGCTCACAGCAATCAGGCGCTCAAGATTTGCACCACTCTCCACCGGCTTATCCGACTGGATGGCCGGTGGCAGCCCCATCGCTTTGAAGACAGAGCCTGTGAACGAAGACGATGTATGAAGACTAAGCGAATCCGGCGTCGCCACGGCAAGCAGAATGCGTCGCTGCTCATTGGTCGGAATCTGAGCGATAATTTTCGACATGATTTCCGTATGTCGCGCAATCGTTTCATCGCCCTTGGCACGCTCACCGAGCGCTTCTGCAATCGTGATAACCGAAGACTTGATGGTGTCGTAGTCACCTTCCCAGCTGTTGAGCACGATGGTCGGCGCAATCGAACTCAACTGCTGATAAACGGCAGAGTGTCTTGTCACATCCGCAATGATCAGATCCGGCGAGAGCGTACTGATCAACTCCAGATTGGGTTCAAGACGCGTACCGACCGATGCATAATCGATCTTTTTGCCAAGCAATTGCTCGACGCGTGCCGCCTGATTGTCGTCCGATATCCCAACAGGAACAACGCCCAATACATCAAGGGTCTGCAAAAACGAAAATTCAAGCGCAATGACACGCGTCGGCTTGCCCGTGATCTCAGTTGATCCGAGTTCATGTTTTATCGAGCGAACGTCATCATCGGCCAAAGCGGGATAAGAAGCAGTTCCCGCCGGCGCTATGATCATGCTCATGAACGCGACATTGAATTCGCGACGGTTGATGCCTGCCATATGATTTTCAGCTCTTAGAATGTAACCGATGCATTCACAAAGAATGTCCGTGGTTGACCGACGAATTTGCCGCCATTGTTGTCGGTCGCCCGCGTGAAATACTCTTTGTCAAAAAGATTCTTAACACCAAAGGCGAATTTTGGAGCGTATTTCATATCCTCGGGCTGATAAGCAACGCGAAGATTGACCAGCCCATAACCCGGAATATCGCCAAGACGGCCCGTTGCATCCTCTTCGGTCACATAGGTTGCGCCATCCGTTGCAGTCCCCGGGGAGCGCTGCTTGGATTGGGCAGTCACGTCAGCGTTGAACAACCAATCCTCGTAACGGTAGCTCGCACCGATCATTCCAGTGTGGCGAGAGTAGAACGGAAGATCCTTCCCCTTGAACGCACCTGCGCTATAGGTTGCCTGCGTGTAGGTATAATTGCCATAAATCGACAGGCCTTCAAGCGCTTGCGAAACTCCGCCAAGATCATAACGAGCCGCAGCTTCAATACCCTTGTGTTCGGTTGCACCAAGATTGGTCCAGATGCCCTCTCCAACAATCGTGCGGCCCAGATAAAGTTCCTTGTCAAAGTCGATGTAGAAGGCGGTAAACTCGGCACTCAGGCTATCGCCTTCGTAATGCGTCCCGACTTCATAGGTCTTCGCTTTTTCAGGCTGGAGACCTTCGGTTGTCGAAGCCAGCTGGCTATATTGCTGCGGGCCAAAAGACACGCCAGCATTTGCAAAGACACTCCAGACATCGTTGACCTGGTAGGCAACCGAAAGCGTTGGTAGTGCTTCTTTGGCATTCAGCTCTGGTGATTTCTGACCCGTCACGGTGCCGTTGCTGAAATCGGTCACTGTGTTGTTGGTGCTGATCATCTCATAACGAACACCCGGCGTGATCGTCCAGTTTCCATACTGGATCTTGTCATCGATATAGACAGCGTGTGCGGTCGATCCGCCGTCGCTCGTCTGATAGGTGTTCATGGGAAGCGCGTAAGGATTGACGCCCGATGCACGGTTATAGAATGCCGTTCGCGCTGCAACTTCCGAGCTTTCTTCGGAGAGATAGCGATACCCAACTGTGACTTCATGGTTTGTGTCACCCAGTTCAATCACACGCGAATAACGCGGCTCAATGCCGTAATATGAATAATCACGTGGTGCAGATGTCAGACGATAGCGTCCTGCGTTTACGCCTGTGCCCTGCTGCTCAACATGGCTGCCACGGAATGAACTGACGTAATAGCCAAGAATTTCGAGATTGTTGACGCCATCATTGTGCTGATAACGCAGAGAAATATCGTTACGGCGTCCGGTGAATTCATCATATCGGCGCGTTGACTGGAAAGGGTCGTCTACGAATTCAGCGGTTGTAAGCCCGCCCGGCATTTTACCCTTGCCAGTATAATGGTGATACTGAACGCTCAGCGTATCCGTGTCCGAGAGCTCATATTTGCCCTTCAGGATGAGGTCATCAATATCGGTGCGATCGTTGCTGTCGCGATAACCCGTGCCATGAATACCTGAATAAAGAAGAGCTGCGCCAAAACCGTCAGCATTGGTGCCACCGATCAGTACGCTAGGTGTTGCCTTAGTGCCGCCATTCATCTCCGCACCTGCCGAGAAACGCGCTGTGAAATCTTCTGGAATTGGGTGGGTGGCGAAATTGATGATGCCGCCAACATTCTGCGGACCATAGCGCACCGAGCCTGCACCACGGACGACGTCAATCGTCTCCACATTGCCCAAAGTCAGCGGAAACAGCGACAACTGCGGCTGTCCATAAGGCGCATATGACAGTGGGATACCGTCCATCAGAACCGTCGAGCGCGGCGACAGACGCGATGTCAAACCGCGAACACCGAGATTTAACGAAACATCGCTGCCGCCAGTGCCATTGCTTTCCTGCACCTGGACGCCGGGGATCTGATTGAGTGCGTCGCGAATATCCTGCGCGCCACGTTCCTCAAACTCTTTGCGGTCGACGATCGTTCGCGCACCCGGATGCTTGAGCATCTTTTCCTTGTTTGGCGTATCAAGCCAGTTTCCCACCACCGTAATGGCATCCAGCACAATTCCACTGCCCGCATCGACCTTTTGGCCACTATCGGTATCCTGAGCGAATGCATGGAAGGGAAGAACAGCAGCTGAAGTCAACAGGGCTGCTCTGGCGATATTGCGATAGCGAACCATCGAAGTTCCTCGAAGCGGAAAAAGGTTGCACGTGGCCACTGCAAAACGGCGTTTTGCATTTGGACATTGATTTTCGGAAGGAAACTGGAAGCGTTGCAGGTCAGACAAAATGCCCTGCTGTCATGACGTTATGTCAGGACAATATCTCAGGATAACGTTTCATCTGCTGCGCCTCAAAAACAGGAATTGGGTCACCGCCGATTGCGGCAATGTTGTGACTACTACATTACTGAAGTGAGAATTTCAATAAACATTACCATATTCCTCATCTTTTTTCGATGAGGGCAGGATTGCGATGTTAGAAAAAGCACCCGGCAGTGAACAGCCCAAGGGAGATCAACATAATTAGCTGATATTAAATAGTTTTCTCAAAACCAACAACGCGCCAGCGCAGATGATTTACGCCAGACGGCTTCGAAAATCAGCCAATTTCTTTTTTGTGTCTAGCGCTCGCTGTTGGTTTTTTGTCGCAATACTATAGGCCAAAGTCTCGGAAACGACGATGGCGCCAACAGTCCAGCTGGCAAGCCCTGTCGCAGAGCCGACACAGCACAAAACCGCAGCCACCTTGTCCTGATAAGCATCACGGAGCTGTACGCCGCAAACGAGGATAACGTGGCAGCCTATTGCCGCAAACTGATCAAGGATGAGCTTAAATTCTTTGGTTTCACGTGTTGCATGAAACAGCACAATCACATCGCCCGAACGCAAATCGATCAGCTCATTAGCAAGCGAAAAACCAGCCTCGCCACTGACCCGTGTTCGCAAACCAACACGGCTCAATGCTATGGAGCAATGCTTTGCTTCAACTTCGGAACGACCGATACCGATGCACCAAATGGTGTCAGCTTGCTCAAGCACCTGCATTGCCTGCGCAAGCGCATTGGCTTCCAGCTTTTCTTCGGTGGAGGTTACAATTTCGCGCGCCGTTTCAAAAACGCGCGTTTTGATGACCGATAGGTCATCGCCTGTGGCACGAAAGCGCTGCGAGAGGCGCTCCGTCGTTGGCTGCGTCTTGGCAATCGGGCGACTGCAAAGCCGCTTCAATTCCGGCAGGCCGCTAAACCCCAGACGCCGGGCAGCACGGATAACCGTCGCATCACTGGTTCCGCTCTTGGAAGCAATATCTTCAGCGTTCTGAAATATCATTTCTTCGACTGGCATCGACAACAAGTGCTCGATAACAGCCAACTCAGAACGGGTTAATTCTGATCGATGTTTCTCAAAGCGTTGTTTTAGTACCGAATCTTGAGAGGACGTGGTTAGCATTTCGGTCTCCAGTGATGTGCGTCGATACATCAAACTTTCTCAACCGAAAAGCATGCCTCTTTGAATATCAACCCGAAAGCACATTTGAAGCGGTGCGTTGCCCATCAACCTGGCTGGACGGCGCGCACTCGTACCGCCCTCTTCTCCCACGCGACAAGCACAAGGCTGGAGCAGACAATCAACACCGCTCCGAATGCAACATTTGATGCCGGAACTTCTGCCCAGATCGCATAACCGTAGAGGAATGCCCAGATAAGACCGGTGAACTCTGTTGGTGCAAGCGCCGAGGCTGGCGCATGACGGAAACCTTCATAAAGAAGATATTGTCCAACCGTTGCAACAAGACCAAGGCCAATCATCAAGACCCACGCTGATGCGTCGGGTGTCTTCCAGACCCATGGGAAGGAAACCGCGCAAGCGATACCAAACAGCAAACTCGTCGCCCACATCTGGGTCAAAGTTGTCTCGGTTCTGCTGACAAGGCGGATAAGGATCGTGCTCAAAGCCCAGCAAAAGCCTGCGACCACGCACATCGCAGCGGGTATCAGATGTGGCGAATGGGTCGGATTGGCGGCGATGAGTACGCCCACGAACCCTCCAAAACACGCAACCCAGCGCCCCACCCCAATCTTCTCTTTGAGAATGAAGATCGACAGGAACATCACCATAATCGGTGCTGAGAAATAGAGCGTCGTCAGTTCCGCAAGGCCGAGATGGCGAGCTGCATTATAAAAGAGCAGCCAGGCAAGCAGCATCAAACCAGCCCGCAGAACAAGCGTATTACGATATTTGCTTTTGAAGACGGAAGGATGACCAAGGCGCCAAGCAAGGCTACCGGTGATGATCACAATGACGAGGCTTCGCATGAAAAGAATTTGCGGAACCGCATAATCGGCAACGAGCCATTTGACGATGGCGTCTTGCAGAGCGAAGCAGGCGTAACCTGCGGAGGCGAGTGCAATCCCGAAGATCGGCTTCGACTCAGCGTTTCCAGAATCCATGATGACCTCACAGTGAAGCGAAGCCGCTATAGCTCACGGCGAGCCACTTGAGAAGGCTTGTTCTGAGGTGCGTTAGGCACCGACCATCTTGCAAAGGCATAACGCGAGGAGTAAGCAGTTCTCATTCAAACATGCAGCGAGATTATCCGGCAAACTTCAGCAATGGATTTGCGCGCGAGAACGCGTTGAACCAGTGGTCGGAGCACCCCTAAATCATGAACAAAAAAGCGGCTTTAGCCGTGGGCGGCAACGCTGTATTGGCTGGCATTCTTTTGATGCTGCTCGGCGATTTCATGTTCGCTTTGAACGACGCCATGGGCAAATGGCTTGTGGCGAGTTTTTCAGTCGGTCAAGTTTTGTTGATCCGCTCCTTTGGCGCGTTCTTTGTGCTCGGCCCGATGTTGTCACGACAGCCAGTCACGGCACTGTTTCAAGTACAACAGCCTTCGCTGCAGCTGGCACGCGTCGTTTTGGCAACTGCTGATACCGCCTTGTTCTACGCGGCCGTTACATTCCTCCCCTTGGCCGACGTCATGACCTTCTACATGGCCGGACCAATCTATGTTGCAGCACTCTCCCATTTCCTGCTTGGTGAACATATCGGCTGGCGGCGTTGGCTTGCCGTCTTCATCGGCTTCATCGGCGTCATCATCGCTCTGCGCCCCTCTTCGGCGATGCTCTCATGGCCGTCAGTGTTCGGTCTTCTCGGTAGTATTTCTTTTGCTATGACTCTTGTGCTTGGCCGCGTGCTGCGTTCGACGCCGGATGCAACGCTGGTGACGTGGCAGACATTGGGCTGTCTTGTTGTTGGCGCAGTCCTCAGCATTGGGCATTGGACCCCGTTCACCACAGGCGAGTTGCTGGCCTTGCTACTGCTCGGGATCGTTGCTTGTCTTGCACATTTGCTGATCACCCGCGCACTCAAGCTTGCCCCGGCATCTGTACTGGCACCGTTGCAATATACGCTGTTACTTTGGGCGATCATTTTCGGATGGATGTTTTTCAACGACTTGCCCGATCAGCAAACCCTCATCGGAGCCGCCATCATCGTGCTTGCCGGACTGTTCATATTCCATCGCGACAAGATCAAAAAGGTCACGCCGTTGGTGCCAAATGATGCCAGCCACGGCTAATCGGTGGGCTTGCTAATTCGCCGTCGTATCGACCCGAACCACGACAGACATGCCGGGTGCCAGCAGATCGGCATCCGGCTGGCCGTTATCTATGGCTATGCGTACGGACAATCGCTGGGTAATCTTGGTGAAATTGCCGGTGGCATTATCGGATTTGATAACGCTGAATTCCGATCCAGCTGCTGGCGCAAATGCCTCCAAGTGGCCCCTTAGTTCGGCATGACGCAGCGCATCAACCGTAAAGGTCACAGGCTGACCAACCTTCATGCCGTAAAGCTGGGTTTCTTTGAAGTTTGCAATAACCCATTTGGTGTTGGGCACCAGCGAGACAAGCTGAGTGCCCGCCGTCACATATTGTCCGAGACGAACACCAACTTCGCCCAGCTTACCATCACGCGGGGCAATGATCCTGGTATTCTGAAGATCTATCTTTGCAAGTTCTACCGTAGCTTCCGCGCTGGCGATATCGGCGTTAAGGCTCTCACGATTAACGATAATGGATTGAAGATCTTGCTTTGCGACAGCCAGAGCGGCTTCGGCTTCCGCAACTGTTGCCTGCGCCTGAAGCAGAGTGCCATGCGCAGTATCTGCGGAACTTTGCGTCGTTACACCACGAGGCAGCAAGGCTTCAACACGCTTGGCATTGGCCTGCGCAACTTCCAAAGCAGCATTAGCGCCTGAAATCTGTGCCTGCCGCGACTGAATTGTTGCTTCAGCGGAACGTTGGCTTTGCTGTGAATTGGCCAGCGCCGCCTTCTTGGTAGCAAGCGATGCCTCTGCCTGATCCAGCTTTTGCTGGTAGCTTCGGCTGTCGATCTCAAACAGAAGCTGCCCCTGCTTGACCACCTGATAATCGTTCGCATCGACCTTGGTTACATAGCCTGCGACTTGTGGGCTGATGATTGTTACCTGTCCACGGACATAGGCATTATCCGTCGTCTCGACACTGTGCTTGAATGGCGGCAATTGCCACGCCCAAAGGACCATCAAAACGCCTGCAAGGCCGATGATAAGGGCGAAGCCGCCGCGAATATATTGTTTTCCAACTGACATGTTCAAACACTCGTCGATTAAATTAACTTGCCGTCACTTCTGGATGGCGGCGGATTTGCATATTTTCAAAAAGTCGATAGGCGATCAGACATCCGAGCGAGAAAACCGCAATGACTGAAATCGCAAGAAATGCATCATTGTAAGACAGCACCGTTGCTTCGCGTGTGACCTGCTGACCGAGAAGAACCAGCCCTTCGGCCTTGGTCAGCCCCTGATCGGCGAGGACCTTTGAATAGCTGCCTGAAAGCGCCTGAACACGCTGCGCAACCACCGGATTAGACATCACGAGCTGTTCGACCAGATGAGCCGAATGGTGCTTCTCGCGGATCGAAATGAATGTGCTGAACACCGCTGAGCCAATCAGACCACCAATATTCTGCGTGAACAGGAAGATGACGATGAAGCTCGTCATGTAAGTTGGCCCCTGCTTCATCGCCTTGCTGATGCCTGTCAGCATAGCCGGAGGCAGAAACAATGCGCCACCAAAAGCAATCAATGCCTGACTGAGATAGGCATTGTGTGGCCGTGTCAGATTGGTCGCATGGCTATCCATAAATGCGCCAATTGCGATGAAGATCAACGCCAGTCCGAAGATGGTCGAGACGCGCTCAAGGCTCATCCACATGCCACACACAAGGCCACCCGCCAGCGATGCAGCAAGGATGATAAGATAAAGCCCCTGACTTTGGCCATCCTGCAGGCCAAATGCCTGAAACAGCCCCACAGCACCTGTTGTCTGCTCGGCCAGTACAATGCGAAACACGAACAAGATCAGTGTGAAGCGCAGAATTTCCGGCGAAAATAACCAATGGAGGTTCATCAGCGGCTGTTCGCGATTAATTTCAATCGCCACAGCACAGGCAAGAGCTGCGATGGAAATGGCTAGGCAGACGCCAATCCAAGGCGCTTCGAACCACCAATAATTTTTGCCCTGAACGAGAATGACAGCCAGAAGACCGAAGCCGATGGCAATCAATCCATAGGCGACAAAATCCAACCAATGCAGCACTTTTGCGCTTGGAACCTGCGTCATCGGTAAAACGTACACCACAGAAAAGGCGGCAAGCGACAGACCGATTTCGACCATATAAAGCTGCTGCCATTGCCCGATATCAAACAACATCGGCGAAATCACACGCGCGAACGGACCTGCCGCCGCAGAACAGGTGAGCGCAAGACTTAGACCCCAGGTCATCTTCTTTGCAGGCGGAAAGGCCTCGAGCATATAGAGAAAGCCGATGGTCGAAACGGGAGCGGCAGCAGCGCCAGCGATGAACCGGATTGGAATGGCCGACCAGATATCATAGACCAGCAAATGTAGAAGTGATGACGCGAGAAAGATTGCGATAGCAATTTCAGCAAAACGACGAAGCCCAAACTGTGTGCGTATCTTGACCAGCAAAATGGTGAGGCTCGCATAGGGCGCCATATAGGCCGCAATCAGCCACGAGGTTTCGGTCAATGTCGCGCCGAGCGAACCCTGTATCTGCTGCGTGTTGGCCGAAATGAAATACATGCTCAGGCCACGTGTCGACCACATGAGGACCGACGCTGCAATATAGATTGCAGACATATAAACCGGCATATGCGGAACCGCGGGCGCTGCAGCCTGCGCCGTGGAAGGTGGCTCGTTCGTTGCTGTCGGTTTATCGTCGCTTCTGTCCGACATCGCGCATCACTTGGCTTTTTCAGTCAGCGCCGTTTCAACGGTCTGGCTGATTTCGTGAAGAACGGAGAGTGCGGTTTCAAGTGACTTCTGGTCGATCCGTTGCAAGAGTTCTGCACGGATAGCTTGAGTGACATCCTGAAGCTGCTTGACCTGTGCCTGTGCTTCATCCGTGAGCTCGATGCGCTTGGCGCGCCGATCCCCTTCTACTGCAGCACGATAAATAAGCCCCTGCTTTTCCAAACCATCGAGCAGACGAACCACAGACGGGTGCTCGATTTCGAGTGCATCTGCCAGTTCACGTTGGTTCCAATCTCTTTGTTCCGCAAGAAGCAGAAGCACACGGGCACGCGCAAGTGTCAGGCCCCGCTCACGCACGCGGGAGTCGAAAAGGTTGCGCATTTTCCGGGCTGCCGTGGAAAGGCCCATCGTGAATGCGGCTTCGAGTTCTTGCTTGGCCTGAGACATTGTATAGCTATCTATAATATAAGTAGCTACATATATAGCGTGTAATTGGGTAAAATCAAAGCACCTCTAATTTTCCCCTTACTAAAGAATGAGTTAGGTCAGAAAATCGTATATTTATTCGAGTTACGGGAATAAAATAGGCCTTCCGATTGTCTTACGTCATATCGCATCTCGCGATTGGAAACTCGTGTGAGGTAATCATGAAAACCGCAACGTTTATGTCTGTTCTTGCAATTGCGGCGGTGGCGGCATCTTCCGTATTGGCCGCCCCCGCAGTCAAGACAATGGACAGCTCCAAAGGCTCGGTACTAACGGGCGCAAAAAGCATGACGCTCTACACTTTTGACAAAGACAGCAAAGGCATGTCGAGCTGCTATGATACTTGTGCAACCAACTGGCCGCCATTTATGGCAGCAAAAGGCGACAAAGCTTCTGGCGTATATACTCTTGTGAAGCGTAAGGATGGTAGCGAGCAATGGGCGAAAGACGGAATGCCGCTTTACTACTGGATAAAGGACAAAAAGGCCGGCGACGTCACTGGAGATGGCGTTAATGGAGTCTGGCACGTCGCAAAGCCATGAGGCTGATGTGACCCGCCCCACTCCCGACAGTTTTGAGGGCCAGCTTCTGGCCCTCCTGCCGATCATGCGGCGCTATTCGCGTAGTCTTGCAAAATCCGATGCCGAGGGCGAGGATTTGCTGCAGGACTGCGTGACCAAAGCGCTATCTCGGCGCGGCCAATGGCGTGGCCTCAATCTGCGTGGGTGGATACTCACGATCATGACCAATCTTTATCGAAACAGATATAAAAGCAAAGCGCGCACCCAGTATGAAACGCTGGACGCAGCCGAGAACATAAGCGCCGCCATCACGGACGAAGATCCATTTCAATTGCAGCAACTTGAAGTGGCAATCAACAGTCTGTCAGAAGATAATCGCGCAGTCTTGATGTTGGTTGTTGTCGAGGGGTACAGCTATGGCGAGGCAGCGGGGATACTTAAAATCCCCGTTGGCACGGTCATGTCGCGCCTTTCGCGTGCACGGCAACGCCTTGGGGAACACATGAACGGCGCAAATGTCGTAACGCTTCGGAGAAACAAATGACGCAACGCAACTCTCCGATAAGTGAAGTGGAACTCCTTAGTTTCGTGGATGATCAATTGTCCGACGACGAAAGAGCCCGTATCGCCAAAGCTCTTGAGAACAACCCCGAACAGGCCG
Organism: Brucella sp. HL-2; assembly: GCF_025846885.2. NCBI lineage: Bacteria > Pseudomonadati > Pseudomonadota > Alphaproteobacteria > Hyphomicrobiales > Brucellaceae > Brucella > Brucella sp. HL-2. Next base: position 76,223 of record NZ_JAOYTK010000017.1, read on the forward strand.
CATTGGTTGAGGAATGGCGCAAACAGAACGAGGGCATCAGACAGCTATTTGGCGGTTATGCGCTCGAAAAAACCAGTGATGTCGGACTGATCCGCTCAACGACCAAACAACACAATTGGCAATATCGCGGGGCAATTGCCGCATCTATCCTGACCGCCTTGGCCATCGGTTGTATTGGCGGCTTTATGGGCTCTCGCCTCTATGACGAGCCAAGACAGATTGCAAATGTGGAAACCCTGCCGGAACAGGCACAGGCCGCTTACCTTGTCTATGCAAGCGAAGTGCGCCATCCGGTCGAAGTCTTCTCCGAGGAAGAGGCACATCTGGCAACATGGCTCGGGAAAAGGCTTGATATTCCCGACTTTAAAGTTCCTGATCTCAACGCGCTTGGCTTTCAGCTTGTCGGCGGCCGACTTCTGCCTGTCGATAGCAAACCCGGGGCGTTCTTCATGTATGAAGATGCGACCGGAAAACGTCTTTCAGTTATTGTCGGCCGAAATCCCGAAAATCGTGACACGAGCTTCCGTTTTGCCTCAAACGATGGGGTGGAAACCTTCTACTGGATCGACGGCGAACTCGGTTACGCAGTAAGCGGAGAAATATCGCGCGATCAGCTGCGGCAGATCGCTGAAGAGTGTTATCGTCAGTTCCCAGGCTGAAATAATAAAGACAAGTAACTATAATAGACGTTCTCTAAAGACAGGCCTCCGAAAAAGGCTATAGCGTGCAGACTGACAGAACGCACGCAAACAAAAGAACTATGGGGAACCCGTGTGCTTAAATTCCAGAACTCTGTTCTTGAGCTGATCGCAAGGGGTAAGCCTCTGAAGCAGACGCTTATGCGGCTGTGTCTTGAAATGGAGACGCTGATCGCAGATGCCAGTGCGATGGTTTGTTCTGTCGATAGCGCAGGCATGATGCATTTGCTTGCAGCACCCAGCATCCCCGACAGTTATAGCGACGTGCTTGACGGAACCGTTGTCGGACCAGAAGTAGGCTCTTGCGGAAGCGCGATTTATCATAACGCTCCCATTAGTGTTGACGACATCGAGAATGATCCGAAATGGGCAACATACAAAAAATGCGTGCTGCCATTTGGTTTGCTCGCGTGCAGTTCAGTGCCGGTGCACAACGAAGCGGGAGATGTAGTCGGCGCGCTGGCCGTCTATTTTCACAAAAAACACATGCCCTCGGCTTACGAAAGAGAAGTCATCGATACAGGTGCAACTCTCTGTAATCTCGCGATGGCGCGCGAAATGCGCATTCTCAATTATGAGCGCCGGGCGACTGTTGACGAGCAGACAGCGCTTCCCAATCGCGCCGCCTTCGACGACGCCCTTTCACAATTGCGCTGTGAATTGGCGGGTAGTTGGGCGTTGTTTGTCATCGATATCGACAATCTGAAGGTCACAAACGATACCTTTGGCCATGAAGTCGGCGATTTTCTGATTAACACCATCGCAAGCCGCATTTCAGCATCAATGGCACCAGACATCACCTTCCGTACTGGCGGTGACGAGTTTACAGTCGTCATCCAGAGCCATAACGCGCTTTATGACCTTGACCAGACTGCAGAACTGATTTTCAGTGCACTCTCCTCGCCCGTCGAATTTGACGGCCAGACAATCCTGCCCCGCGTGACAATCGGCGGCGCAGTTCTCGCTGCGCAAGACACACAACCGCTGATCGTACGACGCAATGCTGATTTTGCGCTCTATCACGCCAAAGAAAATGCGCGCGGCGGGTTTGTGCGTTATCAGCCCAATGTCGACACGCGCATCGTCCATCGACGCAATTCAATACGGGAAGTGCGTGAAGCACTCGATGAAAAGCGCATCACCGCCCATTATCAGCCTTTGATGCGGCTCGATACGAGAGAAGTTATCGGCTTTGAAGCACTGAGCCGCATGACCACAAAGTCTGGCGACATACTGCCAGCGTCGGTATTTCAGGAGTCGTTCTCGGATGTGCATATCGCATCCGAGATAACACAATATATGCTCACGATCGTCGCGCAGGACATACGGCGCTGGCTCGACATGGGACTGCCAGTTCAGCATGTCGGTGTAAACGTCACGGCGGCCGACTTCTATGTGGGCGATCTTGCGGCCTTCATTTCAAAGACCTTTGGTCGCTACGATGTGCCACTCAGCCATCTTATTATCGAAGTGACAGAAAACGCCTATATCGGCCAACGAGATGATGTTGTCGCATCGGGCATTCGAAACCTCCGTTTGCTAGGCGTCCGCATCGCGCTTGACGATTTTGGCACAGGCTTTGCCGCTTTGGCTCATCTCCTCACCGTTCCCGTCGATATCATTAAAATCGATAAGTCGTTTGTGTGCAGGCTCGCGCCGGGCGACCCGAGTGTGGCGATTGTGAAAGGCATTGTGCAGATCGCTGGCGACCTGAAAATCAAGCTGGTCGCAGAGGGTGTAGAGACCATGGCTCTCGCCGAAACGCTCCAGCAGATGGGGTGCCAGTTGGGTCAGGGTTATGCTTTTTCAAAAGCTGTCAATTACGATAAAGCCACCACATTGCTGCTCGAACGCGGCCAATATGTTGAGCGCCATCCAATTGCGGAACCGAGACCTTTAAAAGCAATAAACTGAAGCCTCTTACCCTGCTGTGTGATCCAATTTCAGAAAGCCTTCGTATGAGGCTTCATGAATACAAACGTTTCCTTCGGCTCACAGACGTGGCACAAGAAAGCACAGCGCAATTTGCAGCTTCTGGCATTGCCACGTTTGAGCATACGGGATTCAATAGGGATGAACGAACGGACTGCTTCTGAAAATCAGCCCTCTCTGGAGGAATTGATGCTGGGGGGGTGCGGATAAAAACTTGGACTGGTTTTACGTCACAATGCCAAGACTGTTTCGATATTCGATTGGGCTTCGAGCGCCAAGTGATATCTTGATCCGCTTCTCGTTGTACCATCGAATGTAGTCATCGACTTCCTTGATAAACTGCTCAAGTGTGGTGGTCTTCCAATCACGGGGGTAGAAGAGCTCTGTTTTCAGTCTTCCGAAGAAGCCTTCGCATGCAGCGTTATCTGGGGAACAAGCCTTGCGGGACATTGAGCGCACCAGCTTCGCATCACTGATCCTCGATAGCCAACCCGGCCAGCGATAATGTGCACCGCGATCAGAATGCACTATTGGCCGTTTATCTGCGTCGGTCACAGTTTCTAT
>NZ_JAOYTK010000018.1:0-75799 GCF_025846885.2 Brucella sp. HL-2
ACCTATGACGAGCTGTGGAGAGCCCTCGGCTCCGTCTGCGATCTGTTTTCGCCACAAGAGTGCCGAAACTTCTTCAAAGCAGCTCAATGTGTTGCATGATTAGCGCCCGACGCTCTAAAGAACCCAGTCACCAACCTTTCTGCTTCACACGACGAGATCGTATCCGCGCTAGATATGGCGTTTCACGGGTTTTGAACTCTACCGTTTAGCTATTCAACTGGATGACAACATTGATAGCCAGTCTAGAAAACATGCTGAATGCAAATCGGGCCTTAACTTTTCAAGGTATTTCCGGCAATCCGCTCAACTTCTCCAATGCAGCCCGCAAACTATGACCAGTGCCGCTGAGTTAGAAACCGTCAGTAGCCGTGAGATTTATCGGCTCGAGCTTACAGAAGTCACCCGGGTAGCGCGCGCCTCATGCGAAGAACGCAAACGGTAACGATCACCGGGATATGTGAATCGGCTGCGTGTGACCGGTATCCCGTCCCGCCACGTCTGCCTGTCCACGAGCAAACAAGGTTGGCTGATGTCTATCTGCAGATTTTCGCGAATATCTTCATCGGCGCGTATTGCTCGGATGGTATTGTCCACTGTCGTGACAATCGTATTGCGCAACAACCAGAAATTCGGGGTAATGAGGGTGAAGTCCTGCTGGAGATAATCGGGGGCTTCAGCGCTATTCACATATCGCTCTTCGATCTGGATCGGCGTTCCATCTTCGAGGTGCAAAAGCTTGGAATAGAAGACCTCGTTTTCCGGTGAGCTCTGCAACATGTTCCGCCGCGGGTTGTCCGCACTCAAAGCCTCATGTTGCAAAACACGGCTGCTATGCGCGCCCCCCGACAGGATCACCTCCTCGGACGCGTCCGGCAAATTAAAAATTGCGCATTGCATCCGCGGACCAATGACGAATGTTCCGCGCCCCTGAATGCGCAAGAGAACGCCATCTGCCTGCAATTCCCGCAACGCCCTGCGCACTGTCAGACGAGACGCGCTGAAGGTTCCCGCAAGGTCATCCTCCGAAGGCACCTGAAAGTTTGCCGGCCATTCTGCTGTTTCGATCTTTTTGTCGATAGCGTTTTTTATTTGAGCATATAATGGTTGGTCTGAACTGTTCATATCTCTACAACAAATGATGTTATTAATAGCGCATAATCACATCCATAGCCTAGTTGGGTCAAGGCCAGTTGCGAGATTACACATAGCATGAATCATGGAATTTAGCCCTGGTGATTGCGAGCTATCGTTCCGGCCACAAATTCTGCTTCTGCGGGAAGATTGTCTAGCGCCGGAGAGCCGCAGACATTTAAGAGCGTCAGCGAAACGGCGAGAATGTCTGGCTTGTCATCAATGAAATCCACCCCGAAATAGATCGGGATCAGTTTTTCCAGAACCACAACTTCAATTCTTTCGGCGTTTAACTCAGCACTTATGATAGTTTCGCGGAAGGCACCCGTATTTTCAAAACGTGTCGCCCACGCATGCACCTTCAGCGTCTTTCGCACGTCTCTCAGCGGGATTACCACCTCTTCCCGCCATTCTTGTATCTCGGCGTATAGAGCGCTGATCGCTTTTGCCGTGACATGATGATCTGTCGTCACCGCGTGCAGAACCGCCAGATAAAACGGCACATCGATGGCGTAATTGTCCTGCAAGCCCAGCAAGGCAGCCGGGATTCCGGGCTTAGCATAGAGCTCAAGCATAAAGCTCCAAAGTGCTGAATGAGGTTCTGCATCGTCCACTGGCGTGTTCCTCTGCCTTTAAGATCCAGACTTCAGTCCGTCCCAACGTTTGACAGTGCCGGTTTCGATATAGAACAGATCAAGAGCGCGGCCCACGGAATGGCAGACTATCTCATCAATGCTTTTGGGATGCGAATAAAAGGCTGGAACGGGCGGCATGATGATCGCCCCCATTTCAGTGAGCGTTGTCATCGTTTTCAAATGCCCGAGGTGCAGCGGCGTTTCCCGCACCATTAGAACCAGTCGACGCCGTTCTTTCAAAACCACATCGGCTGCCCTGCTCATAAGTGTAGACGTCACCCCCGACGCAATCTCGGACATGGTTTTGACCGAACACGGAGCAACCAGCATACCCATTGTCCGGAACGATCCCGATGCTATCGAGGCGCCGACATCAGCGGCCGAATGAACGACATCGGCGCGATGCGACAGCTCTGATTTTTGTAGGCCAAGCTCCTGATGGAGCGTGAGAAGCGCTGCGCGCGAAACGACAAGATGCGTTTCAACGCCTACTGATCGCGCCAGTTCCAGTGCTTTGAGCCCATAAGCTGCACCTGAAGCGCCAGAAATTCCTATCACCAGGCGTTGAACGCTCATCGGTTAAGCTCCCTCAAACCAGTCACTGGCCTTGACGCTGTCGCCAAGTCGCAATCGTTTTCGTTCAAACTCCTGTTCACGCCCCCATGGCTTGGTCGCATCCACGAGCAGCCTGCCCCAATGGTCCTTCTGTTCATCCCGATAAAATGAAGGTGTATCCGGGATGATCAGCATGTCCTTGTCTGGGCGGCAACGCGTTAGAATGGCCCATTGAACATCATCCATGTCGTAGATATTCACGTCGGCATCCACCACCGTGATCTGCTTTGACCATATGGGCTCCGCCCCGATAGCTGCCAGCATGACCTGACGCGCATGTCCCTCGAAGTGCGGCTCGATCTGGATGATGGCGTGATTGACGAATGGCTGGCAGGTTACATTGACGATACCGGGAAGCGCCGCACTCAGACGCTGATAGATATTCGCGGAAACCGATAATTCGAGTGTGAGCACTTCTTCAGGTGAACCACACAATATCGAATGGAACAGCGCGTCTTTGCGCACGGTGACGCCCAGCACTTCGAAAACCGCATTCGGTCCGACAGGAACGTAATAGCCCATGAACTCGCCAAAAGGCCCTTCGGCGCGACGTTCATTGGGTAGAAAGCGCCCTTCGATAACCACTTCGGTTTCTGCAGGAACTTCAAGATCAATATGAGTGCATTTGCGCATGGCAATCGGTCGTCCACGCAGCCGCGCCGCCACTTCCAATTCGTCGACATCATATGGCAGGGGTGCTGCCGCGGTTAGAAATGCATGCGAAGGTGTACCAATCAACATGGCGGCTTCGAGCGGTTTGCCCAGTTTTTCCGCCTTCTCATGATAGATCGTCAGATGATGGCGAGGTGCCAAGCGACAGCGCAACTCGTTATCGCTGATAAACATCGAGCGATGATAGGACAAATTACCAACGCCGGTTTCGGGATCTTTGGCGATAAACATCGCAGAAGTGAAATAGGGCGCCCCGTCCCGGTCAGAATAGGTGATCAGCGGCAGATCGGACAGCTTCACTTCTTCATATTCGGGAAGCTCGCAGTCCTCGGCAAGTTTGAGCGGCTCTTTCATCTCTGACGTGCCAAGCGATGCAAGTCGGCTCCACTGGGTGCAAAAATCCATTGCATCAATGCCGATCACTTCGGCAATTCTGTCGCGCGTGCTGTAGACATTGCTGACAACGGGAAACCGTGTGCCTTTTACGTTGGTAAACATCACGGGCTTCGCCCATTTTTTCTGCGCAAGCTGCGTGACGGCTGCAAGTTCATGCGCAGGGTCAATCTCACGATCAACCACCAGCAGATCGCCGCGCTTTTCAAGCTTTTTGATAAAATCTCTCATCTCAAACTCCATTCTAGGATTCAGCGGACAATGCCCAAATTGGTTGTTAATGCGATACGGGTGGTGCGCGCGTCGTGCGCGGAACGCAGCCGATAACGGTCTCCGGGATAGATAAAACGGCTGCGCGTGACCGGAATCCCGTCGCGCCAGGTCGAACGGTCCAGAAGCAGACAGGGCTGATTGGCATCGATCTGCAAAAGCTGGCGTATGTCGTCTTCAGCGCGAATGGCGCGAATGGCATTATCAACGGTTGTGACCACCGTTTCGCGCCGAAACCATGCCTCGGGGCCCTGCGCTGAAAACGTCTGATCCAGATATCCGGGTGCTTCTGCGGCGTTGACATAACGCTCTTCAAGCTGAATGGGCGTGCCGTCTTCCAGATGGAGAAACCGGCTGTAATAAACCACCGCATCTGCGGACAATTGCAGAATGTTGCGTGCAGGATTGTCCTGCGTAAGAGTCATGTGAATCAGAACCTGACAGGTGTGTGCGCCGCCAGAGCTTGCAATCTCCTCGCTGATATTTGGAAGGTCGAACACGGCGCACTGAGTGCGCGGCCCCAGCACAAACGTGCCTCGCCCCTGCACACGGATCAACACGCCCGCCGTTTGCAGCTCGCGTAGCGCTCGGCGCACGGTCAGTTGTGAAACATCAAACTCTGCCGCCAGATCACCTTCCGAAGGAACCTGAAAATTCGCAGGCCATTCTTCCGTTTCAACGCGGCGATCGATTTCGCTTTTGATTTTTTTGTATAGATGCTGGTCAGTGTTCACGATACGCACTCATAAAAAGGCCAATGTGATAGTGAATTTCAATCATTATGATATCATAATCAAGTGCGTAAATTTATATCTGCTATAAATTTGTCGGACAAAAATCGCCTGCGTCAACATAAACACGGCTATTCAGCGGTTTTATCGCTGTTATGGCGCAATTTCGACGTCGTCACTTTTTGCTATTGACTTTTAAAGTGATATCACTTTGCATAGATACCGATATCTTTAGTGCATCGAAATGAATAATTCCGGGCCGCGCAACGCAAAAGGAAGCCATGCTTCCAGCACAAGGGCTCGCCAAGAGGAGGGGCAATGTCGACCCACGACCTGCAAAAACTTGCTATGTATATCAACGGTGAATGGGTAGGGCCGTCATCGGGCCACTATATTGAGACTATTGATCCGTTTACGGCCAAGCCGTGGGCTCTGGTGCCGCGCGGCAATGCCGAAGACGCTGACAGAGCCATACAAGCAGCACATAATGCCTTCACCAAAGGCCCGTGGAGAAAGTTGCATCCCAGCGAGCGTGGCCGCATTATACAGCGCTTCGCCGACCTCATTGAACAGAATGCCGATGAGCTGGCAGAAATCGAAGTGCGCGACAACGGTCGCCTTCTCGCCGAAATGCGTCATCAAATTCGCTATATTCCGCGCTGGTACCACTATTATGCCGGTCTTGCAGACAAGATTGAAGGTGCCGTTCACCCCTGCGATAAGAAGGCCCTCAGCTTCTCGCGGCACGAGCCAGTCGGCGTCTGCGTCGGCATCGTGCCGTGGAACGCACCGCTGTTTCTGTTTTCATTGAAAGCTGCTCCCGCCTTGGCAGCCGGTTGTACGCTGGTGATGAAACCGGCCGAATATACGTCGGCTACCGCCATCAAATTGATGGAACTGGTCGAAAAGGCTGGCTTCCCCGCAGGTGTGATTAATGTCGTGACGGGTTATGGACCTGAAGTCGGCGAACCGTTGGTGACGCACCCCCTCACCCGCCACGTTGGCTTTACCGGATCAACCCGCACCGGCGCGCATCTTTATGCGCTGGCCGCCAAAGACATCAAGCGGGTCAGCCTCGAACTGGGCGGAAAATCGCCCAATATCATTTTCGAAGACGCCAATCTTGATAACGCCGTACGCGGCGTCGTTGGCGGCATTTTTGGCGCCGTCGGTCAGACCTGTATCGCCGGTTCGCGCTTATTATTGCAGCGCAAAATTTACGATGAATTTCTGGAAAAACTGACAGCCTTCACCAAAACGGCACGCATTGGCGACCCCAAACACGTCGACACCCGCATCGGCCCCATCGCCAACGCCATGCAATATGAGAAAGTGCTGGGTTATATTGATATCGCCCGACAGGAAGGTGCAGAACTCATCCTTGGCGGTAAACGTCCTGATCTGGATGAATGTGCGGCAGGCTATTTCGTTGAGCCAACAATTTTTGCAGGCGTAAACAATGATATGCGGATTGCCCGCGAAGAGGTCTTTGGACCTGTTCTGGCCGCCATCCCATTCGATGATGCGGAAGAAGCCGTAGCCATCGCCAATGACAGCGAATTTGGTTTGGCCGCAGGTGTCTGGACCTCGGATATGCGCCGCGCCATCCTTATGTCCGAAAGCCTGGAAGCGGGCAGTGTCTGGGTAAATACATATCGCGATGTGTCCTACACCACCCCGTTTGGCGGCTATAAAAAGAGCGGAATAGGCCGGGAAAACGGAATAGAAGGAATTAAAGAGTTTCTGCAGACCAAAGCCGTGTGGTTGTCCACCGCAGAGGAGATAGCAAATCCGTTCGTGATCGGTTGAAAAGGAACGGCATAACCAAGCCTAAAAAAACAAGCGAGCCATTTGAGGCCGGGTGGATCGCAAACAATCTCGGCCAAAGGGGAATTAAAAAATGAGTGTTGTAAAAACCAAGCGCTCCAAAAACACAATGGCGCTTACCATCGGGGCGGCGATTAGCCTTCTCATGATCACAGGCACTGTCAGTGCGCAAATCGCAGCCGACAGCCTGCCGCAGAAATATCGCGATGCCGGTGTTATCATGCTGGTTACCGACGCGAAGTATCCGCCCTTCCAGTCTATGAACGACGCTGGCGAAATGGTCGGCTTTGAAGTCGATCTCTGGAACGCGATCGCCGCCCGTCTCAACGTCAAAGTCGATGTTACATCGGTTTCCTTCGATTCCCTCATCCCCGGTGTCCAATCCGGACGTTGGGATATTGCGATGGAAGGCATCACCGACAATGCCGAACGCCAGAAAGTTGTTAGTTTCGTTGATTACGGCTACACGACATCATCAGCTTATGTCCTTGAGCAAAAAGGCGCTGATATCAACGACCATCTCGGCCTTTGCGGGCTGAAAGGTTCTGCGCAAAGCGGCACCGAATGGGTCGATATGATTACCAAGGAAATCGGCGAAGCCTGCGTTGCAGCCGGCAAGGAAAAACCTAGCGTTTCTGAATTCGGCACATCCGAAGCGACATTGCTGTCGGTTTATTCCGGTCGCAGCGACTTCGTTTTGACCTCTGCGGCCCTTGCCGGAGAAATTCAGAAGTCTGCACCGCATCCCGTCAAAGTCATTCCCATGCAGATTTTGCCAAGAATGCCCAGTGGCATCGCATTTCGCAAGAATGAAGCGGATCTCGGCGAAGCCCTGCTCGTAGCCCTGAAAGAAGTCAAGGCCAGCGGCGATTACGACAAAATCTACGCAAAATGGACTGTCTCGCCAATGGCGATGGAACACGAGCCAGGTATAAATCTGGCAACGATCCCAACTTCAAAATAGCAATCTCGGCCGGTGATATAACTCAAGATCGGGCTCATCGGCCGCATCAATGCGAATATGATTGAGAGACAGCTACTATGTCGGATGATTCAACTCTCGCCCCCTCGCCTTCACCTGACCGGCCCATGCTGATATATGTTCCGGCCAGCGCCTGGAAGACGCGGATAGCTGCAACGCTGCTTATCATCTTCATACTTTATAGCGCCCAGATGATTGCGGCTAATCCTAACTTTGGATGGAATGTAGTTGGAGAATATCTGTTCGATAGCCGCATCTTGTCGGGGCTCTCTCTCACGCTATGGCTGACTGTAGTCACTATGGTTATCGGGGTTGTACTGGGAACCATTTTCGCCATCATGGCGATGTCCAATAACATCGCCATCTCGAAAGTAGCCAATGCCTATATCTGGTTCTTTCGTGGAACCCCCGTCCTGGTTCAGTTGATCTTCTGGTACAACCTCGGTGCCCTCTTTCCCGAAATGTCGATCGGGCTGCCTTTCACATCATGGTGGATTTCGGTTCCCACCAATTCATTGATATCGCCGGTAACGGCTGCCGTCCTTGGTCTGGGCTTGAACGAAGGCGCATACATGTCCGAAATCATTCGGAGCGGCCTGATGTCGGTGGAGCCCGGTCAAAAACAAGCGGCAAAATCACTTGGCATGACCAACGGCAAGGCTTTGTGGCGCATTATACTGCCGCAGGCGATGCCGGTCATCATTCCGCCGACCGGCAATCAGACGATCGGTATGCTGAAAACATCGTCTCTGGTGAGTGTGATATCGCTGGCTGACCTGCTCTATTCAGCGCAAACCATCTATTCCCGCAACTTTCAGACCATCCCTTTATTGATCGTGGCGTGCATCTGGTATCTGGCGGCAACAACCATTCTGAGTGCTGCGCAGGTTCGCATCGAGCGGCATTTTGGTCGCTCCAATCAGCAGACCAATAACACCCCAACCCGTCGCCTGTTTGGTCAGAAAGCTCGATAAAATGTCCGATCCGATGATTGTCTTTGACCGGGTGTCGAAAAATTACGGCAGCATGACTGTCCTCAGTAACATCAACCTTGAAGTGGCCGCCGGTGAGGTGATCAGTCTGATTGGCCCGTCGGGATCGGGAAAATCAACGCTGCTACGCTGCGTGAACCATCTGGAGCGCATTGAGCAAGGCAGCATCACGGTGGACGGAGAGTTGATCGGCTACCGGCGCGAAGGCAATTTTGCGCACGAGCTACCAGAAAAGCTGATTGCACGCCAACGCGCCCGGATCGGCATGGTATTTCAGAACTTCAACCTCTTTGGACATAAAACGGCACTCGAAAACGTCATCGAAGCGCCCGTCCATGTGTTGGGAATCGCAAAACGCAAAGCCGTGAAACAGGCAAGCGATCTGTTAGCCCGCGTGGGGCTGGCCGATAAATTAAACCATTATCCCCGCATGTTGTCTGGTGGGCAGCAGCAACGCGTTGCCATTGCACGCGCCTTGGCAATGAAGCCCAAGGTCCTGCTTTTCGATGAACCGACCAGTGCACTTGATCCCGAACTGGTGGGGGAAGTGCTGGACGTCATGCGGTCGCTGGCAGCAGATGGCCTGACAATGATGGTGGTGACGCACGAAATGTCGTTTGCACGCGATGTCTGCAATCGGATTGCATTCATGCAGGCGGGCCAGATTGTTGAATGTGGCGCTCCGGCGGAAATATTGGATAATCCCGCATTTGAGCGAACCCGCTCTTTCCTTTCTAAGGTTCACTAGATGACTGTTCCGCACAAGGCGCATTCTTCGGACAAATGGGACCTGATCATCGTTGGCGGCGGTATAGTCGGATGTTCAACGGCTCTTTATGCCGCACGATCAGGCTTGCGTGTGCTGATTGTCGAGCGTGATACACCGGGATCCAGACAATCCGGCCGAAATCTTGGCTTTGTGCGTCAGCAGGGCCGTGACTTTCGCGAGCTTCCGCTGGCCATGGCTTCTCTCAACCTGTGGGAAGGGCTGGAGCAGGATCTGGGCCGCAAAGTGGGCTGGCTTCGTGGCGGCAACGCGGTCCTTGCCACCAGTGACAGTGACCTTGCCAACCAGGCCGATTGGCAATCCAAAGCCACACAGTTTGGGTTGGACACGGTTCTGCTCACACAAGCGCAAATTCGCGAAAAACTCCCGCTTATCTCAGACAAGGCTGACGTGCGCGGGGCGATGTTTACGGCATCAGACGGGCGTGCCGAACCGAGCCGGGCAAGCCGAGCCATGTTTGAAGCAGCAGTAGAAGCCGGTGTTTCCGTGATCCTTGGTGGACGCGTGACGCGGCTAGACCTTCAGGCTGGACATGTCCAAGGCGTCTGGATTGATGGCAAGCTTTATCGCGCGGATCAGGTGCTGTGTGCTGCGGGCACCGAAAGCGCCAAGCTATTACGCGCTGTTGGATACAATCTCCCGCAGGAAAGAATACGAGCGACCGTGGCACGCACGGTCCCGGCAGCAAGCCTCACCGTCAATCCATGCATTTCACTGCCACTGACCGGCATTCGTCAGGATGCGCGTGGAGCATTCGTCTTTTCGGTGGCGGGCGGCGAATATGACGTGCGCCTCGATTCCTGGCGCACCATGCGTCACTACAAAGAAACACGTAAAAACAATCCCGACGCAGCACGCATCAATTATCTCGGCCCACTGCAAAAACTTGCGCCCTCGCGGCCTGTGCTGGCGATTGCTGATATTGCACCGACGAGCGAGGCGGTTGAACCTGCGTATTATCGTGTGCAGCAGGCGCATGACGAAATACGGGGCTTCATACCGGCGATCGCTGATCTCGAAATCGAAGCGGTCTGGGCCGGCATCATCGACACACTTCCTGACGTGATCCCGGTTATGGGCCATGTGGGGAGCGTCGATGGACTTCTGGTGGCGACGGGCTTCAGCGGACACGGTTTCGGGTTGGGGCCAATGGCTGGAAAAGTCATGGCGGAGCTGGCTCAAGGACGCCCGTCTTCAGTAGATATAGCGGGTCTGTCGCCTGCTCGTTTCTAACCATCTGGGTGCAACCAGAACCGCCACCCCCTACACAACACAATGAATTATAAAAGACTTGGAGACGCAAGAATGGCCCAGAGAATTTTTTCCGGTCAACCTTCGGAAGCAATCGCCGGATATGCCAAAGCCGTTATCCATGGAAGCACGATCTATGTCTCCGGCACTACTGGCCGCGATAAATCAACGGGCACCTTCCCTTCGGATGCAGCGCAACAGGCACGCAATGCGCTCGCTGATATTGACGACGTTTTAAAGAAGGCTGGGGCAAGCCTTGCTCACGCCGTCGCCAGCCGGGTTTACGTCACCGATCTTGAAGCCGCCGATGCTGTAACGCCAGTGCTTGGTGAAGTGTTCAAAGACATTCGTCCGACCAGCACATTTCTGATCTGCCAAATCCCAGCGCGCGGAGCAAAAGTGGAGATTGAGATTACAGCTTCAGTCGCAAAGTAAGGCTCCCTTTCCTACAGTTTAACTAAAGTGCCGACGGCATTCCCATCAATTATTAGGGTCCTTAGGTAACCCCCCGGCAATTAACAGGGTTTAAAAGTAGAATTTTCTCAGCATTGTTCGGGAGCATCGCTGGAACCACAAGCGCATATACCGCATCTACCGTGAGCTGGAACTGAACCTCAGGATTAAGCCACGCAAGCGGTTGAAGCGCGACAAACCCGATGCGCTGGCCGTACCCGAAACGCCAAATTTGATTTGGTCCATGGATTTCATGGTGGATCGATTGGAAGACGGCAGGCAATTCCGGCTGTTGAATGTCCTGGACGACTTTAGTCGCGAGGGGCTCGGCATTGAAGTTGACTTCTCACTACCAGCTGAGCGTGTCATTCGTTGCCTCAACCAGATCATCGAATGGCGCAGCAAACCCCGCACAATTCGTGTGGATAATGGGCCTGAGTATGTCAGTGGCAAGCTCATGGAATGGGCTGAAAAACAAGGGGTTACTATCAGTCACATCCAACCTGGAAAGCCGCAACAAAATGCATATGTCGAACGCTATAACCGAACTGTTGGGCACGAATGGCTAGACCAACACATCATTGAAAGCATCGAAGAGGCTCAGGAATTCGCTACACAATGGCTCTGGACGTATAACAACGAACGGCCCAATATGGGTATCGGCGGCATAACGCCCGCACAGAAACTGAAAATGGCTGCGTAAATTCTACTGCCAAGCCCCGTTAATTACGGGGGGATTACCGGGCGTCTTTGCGGATGTAGATACCCTGTCGAGGCCGTGGCAACTAACAACAGATCATCCTTACGCAACATGAATAAATTGGCTGTCGCTTTCAGGAATTCAGAACATTGTATTGTTGTTCTTCGCGGTATCGGAAACCTTCTGGATCACATCCCAATGCTCAACAATTTTACCGTTATCTATGCGAAAAACGTCGACAATTGCCCGACCAGGATCGTTGGTATTTTCCTTCGAATTCACATGAATAAACACAAGATCCCCGTCTGTTGCACTCCTGACGATGCGTGATGTCGCCTCTGGATTATCCTTGAACCGTTGCGTAAAGAAATTTACAAAGGCAGCTTTCCCGTCAGGCACACTAGGATTGTGTTGAATGTACTGATCCACGATTACGTGAGAATATCTTTCAACTTCATGCTTATTGAACACACCATCATAAAATTCGAGTACGATGGAGCGGTTGCTTTCTTCCTTCGCGATATCTCTTGTATTTTCTGCTGCATATGTATGATTTGAAAACGCTTGCGCACCCAAAACGGCACTAAAGCAGCAAACAATAAAACCCAATTTTAGATAAATCTCGGACATGTTTGACCTCTGACTTTATTTCGAATAGTCAATTTGATGTTCGCCATAGGCGAATAAAGCTCTTAACTGCAGCGTCCAGCAATTCACCATTGAGTTTTTTATCTGGAGTCGCCGTTCCGAGTAGAAGTCGGGGGAAAAGAAATCCGCTGATGCTGCCAAGAAATAGCATTGCCTGTATTTCTGGATTGGCCACCTGAAATTCTCCGGCTTCAGTGCGTAGCTCAATATATGCCGCAAGCCGACCCAGTACCTGACCGCTTTTCTCTGACTTCAGGTCCCCCCCAATTTCAGGCATCTCCTCCACTGCCTGGATCATAGCACGCAATAGCTTGGCCATTTCCAAGTCGAGGAAATTGTCCACAACGATGCCCGCAACTACAGGCAACAGAACTTCCGGTTCGCTTTTCCATGGCGCATTATCGAGCCGGTTGCGGATTTTTTCGCGTATGTCGTCAAAAGCCGCTTTGAGCAGAACCTGCTTGCTGCCGAAACGATTATAAAGGGTTTGACGGGTCAGGCCTGCTTCAGCTGCAACCAGTTCGAGGCTGACAGCAGAACCATGCTTGGTTAGCATTTTTCGAGTGGCGCTTAGAACGGACGCAGTGCTCACATTCATTTTCCGATCCATTTCCTCCTCCCTTCATTCGAGCTTTAGGCGACATTACGGAGTTTTAATTTTACTTTACTGTAAAGTCAAATATTCTAGGAGAATAGACCCCCAGCAGAGCAGCCGCGGCTCGGCTTAAGAAAGAGGCTTGCGTATGAAACTTGGAAAAAGAGGAATATTTGCGCTTGGGATTGCTGCAGGCGCGGTTTTTTTTGGATGGCAAGGATTGCTACGTCAGACAGTGGTGGAAACATCTCCAGAAACAAGTATGTCCGCTCCTGCAAGTGCGATCATTGTTGAGGCGGCAACGGTGGAAACACGGGATCTGAAAAAGCTTATTTCAGCAGTTGGTACTTTACGCGCCAAGGAATCCGTCACACTGGCCTCGGAGATCGGCGGCCGCGTTGAAAAGATATTGTTCGAGGAAGGCCGTCCGGTTGAAGCCGGAGCAATTCTCTTTCAGCTCGACACTACAATTTTGAATGCATCAGTGCAGTCTGCCAGCGCTGCATACGAACTTGCCGGTTCAACATTCGAACGAACAGAATCTCTTTCAAAACGCGGCATCAGCGCGACACAAACACTGGACGAAGCGCAAGCTAACTTACACAGTACCGAGGCTGCTCTCGCCTTAGCGCAAGCGCAACTTGAGCAAGCTGCTATTCGGGCACCATTCAGCGGCGTTATTGGCCTACGCTCTGTAAGCGTAGGCGCTTACGTGACGGCAGGCTCCAGTGACCTGGCAAAACTCGACCAGATTGATCCCCTCGTTGCAGAATTTACGTTGCCTGAAGTCGCACTCACCAATCTTTCTGTTGGGCAGGAAGTCTCCATTAACACTGACGCTCTACCTGGCCAGCCATTTAAGGGGGCAATCTACGCCATAGAACCATCAATCGAAGAGGCTGGGCGCTCGATCCGCATCAGAGCAATGGTTGACAACCCTGATCTACAGCTTCGCCCCGGACTTTTCGCGCGCATAGAAGTAACGGCGGGCACCAAAGGCGATGCCATTCTGGTACCGGAGAGCGCGATCGTGCCGAGCGGCGAGAGCCAGAATGTTTATCGTATCAACACGGAAGAGACGGTTGAAATTGTTCCAGTGACACTCGGCCAGAGACTGGATGGTAAGGTCGAAATCCTCGAAGGTCTGGACAAGGAAGCTCGCGTTGTCACCGCTGGTCAGCAGAAACTGCAGGCTGGCAGCAAGGTGCAGGAACAGAAACTGGAGGGCTCAATTTAATGTCGTTATGGGAAGTATGCATTCGCCGCCCTGTGCTTGCGACAGTTCTTAGCCTCGTTCTGGTGTTACTTGGAGTCGTGTCCTACGAGCGGCTGACCACACGTGAATATCCAGATGTTGAAGAACCGACTGTTTCGGTTTCAACAACCTATCCGGGTGCAAATGCGGAAATTGTTGAAAGTCAGGTCACACAGGTTTTGGAAACTCAACTCTCTGGTATTGCCGGTATTGATGTGGTGACTTCAACAAGTCGTGCAGAAACTAGTGCAATTACCGTGCGCTTCACACTTGGGACCGATCCCGAAGTAGCCGCGGCGGAAGTTCGTGATCGTGTGTCGCGTGCTAGACGAAACTTGCCCGACGAGATTGATGAACCGATTGTCGCCAAGGTGGAAGCGGATGCACAACCTATAATGTATGTAGCGTTCACGAGTGATACTCAATCAAGCCTTGAAATTACCGATACGCTCAACCGTACGGTCGTAGATCGCATTCAGAACCTACCTGGCGTATCGGAGGCCCGCATTCTGGGGGCTCGAGAATATGCAATGCGCGTCTGGATCGATGCCCGCAAACTTGCTGGCTACGGTCTCACTGTTCAAGACGTCGAAACCGCCCTTTCAAGCCAGAACGTAGAAGTTCCTGCAGGCCGAATTGAAAGTCAGGACCGGGAATTCACGTTGCTTGCCAATACCGCGCTTACCACACCCGAAGAGTTCGCCGACATCATTATCAATGTGGTGAATGGCTATCCCATTCGATTACGCGATATTGGACGGGCAGAATTAGGCGCAGCGGACGAAAGGCAAGCGACCACAAAGCAAGGACAAACCGCCGTTTCCATCGGAATTGTAAAACAGGCAACCGCCAATCCGCTGGATGTGGCAAACAATGTACGCGCTGTCCTGCCCGCCATTCAGGAGAGTTTGCCGCAAGGTATGGAAGCAGAAATCACCTACGACAGCTCAATCTTCATTGATCGCTCTATTGAAGCCGTGTTTCACACGATCGGCGAAGCAATCGTGCTCGTCATTTTGGTAATCTTCTTTTTCCTCCGTTCCATTCGTGCCAGTCTTATCCCGATTGTAACGATACCCGTATCGCTGATTACAACACTCGCGATTATGTTTGCCTTCGGTTTCAGCATCAATACACTGACTCTACTTGCTCTGGTTCTCGCTATTGGTCTTGTTGTCGATGATGCTATTGTGGTTCTGGAAAACGTGCATCGACGCATTGAAAAAGGAGAGACACCGCTTCATGCCGCCATCGCCGGAACCGGCGAGATCGCATTCGCCGTTATCGCGATGACTTTGACACTTGCCGCCGTTTACATCCCAATCGCCTTCACAGAAGGCAGAACCGGGCAGCTCTTCATTGAGTTTGCGCTGACTCTTGCTGGTGCGGTAATTGTTTCCGGCTTCGTAGCACTGACACTAACCCCTATGATGTGCGCCAAGCTATTGCGTCACAATGAAAAAGATGGCCGCCTTTCACGCGCACTCGAAGGTTTTCTTAATCGTCTCAACGAAAGCTATCGTCGCACACTTGTTTTCGCCATGCGGCACAGGTGGATTGTAGTTTTGGGCGCAGCGTCGACGGCCGCTCTGGCAGGATTTCTGTATGTCAATCTGCCAAGCGAACTAGCACCTATTGAGGACCGGGGCGTCGTTCGAATAGCCGGAACAGCTCCGGAAGGCTCTACACTTCAATTCACTGAGCGTTATGGCAAGGCTACTCAGAACATTATGTCAGATATTCCAGAAATCAGCACTTACTTCTCTGTTTATGGTTTTCCGCAAGTCACAAATTTGGGCGCGTTTGGACTTCTCAAGGATTGGGATGAACGTGAACGCAGCCAACAAGAGATAATTCAGTCTATCGGACCTCAAATAAATGCTATTCCAGGCGTACGTGCTTTTGCTTTTAACATGCCATCACTGACTACCGCCCGCGGCGGCGGTGCAGGTGCCAATAATCCAGTCCAATTTGTCGTGCAATCATCGTCCAGTTTTGAGGACCTTAATCAACTCGTCACAGAATTCGTAGCCAAAATCCGCGATAATCCGGGCCTTACCAATATTGAATCCAATCTCGACCTGAACAAGCCACGTATGGAAATCAACATGAACCGGGAAAAGATCCGCGAAGCTGGTCTCCAGGTTTCCGAAGTTGGTCAGACGCTTGAAACGATGTTCGGTAGCCGTCAGGTCACACGTATCGATCGCGATGGAGAACAATCCGATGTTCTGGTGCAGCTCGACCCAAGTGATCGAAGCACGCCCGACTCCATTAATCTGGTAAACATGCGGGGTTCTTCAGGACAGCTCATCCCGTTATCAAACCTTGTAACGGTGAAGGAAAGCGTCGAACCCGCAAATCTCTATCGCTTCAACAGGCTGCGTTCAGCCACTGTGAGTGCGGGACTTACTCCCGGATATTCTCTGGGCGAAGCCCTGACTTATCTGGAAACAGCCGCAGGAGAAAGCTTTCCTTCTTACGCTCAGTACGACTTTGAAGGCGAATCTCGTGATTTCAGAAGTTCAAGTTCGAGCATTCTGTTTGTGTTTGGTCTCGCTATTCTCTTTATATATCTGGTTCTGGCAGCACAGTTCGAAAGTTTTGTAAGTCCATTTATCATTCTATTGACAGTGCCACTTTCCATTGCCGGAGCCTTACTCGCCTTGTGGTTTGCGGGTGCCAGCATGAATGTTTACAGCCAGATTGGGTTAGTGACACTGGTCGGCCTCATCACAAAGCACGGTATTCTTATTGTCGAGTTTGCCAATCATATGCGCGACAAGGACCACGACATTGCTGAAGCCGTAACAGAGGCAGCTGTTATGCGCCTGCGCCCAATTCTGATGACAACCGGAGCGATGGTATTGGGTGCCGTACCTCTTGCCATCGCCACCGGTGCGGGTGCCCAAAGCCGTCAGGCAATTGGTTGGGTCATCGTTGGTGGCATCTCCTTCGGAACATTGCTAACTCTGTTTGTCGTCCCGGTAGTCTATAGCCTAGTCTCCCGCAAGACTGTTGTTCGAGCCCATAATTCTTCCGCTAAATACCATGAAAGTGAGATTATGTAATTTTTGAAGTATTCGTCATAAAAAGCGATAGAGCCATTTCCGCACAATGTTCACTGCCCTAATAAGCAAGTACAAACAAGACTACGGCCTTTTAAGTGATTGCGCTGTCCTGCCGACCCAGAGTAAGCAACATCTTACCAAACGTCAGCTATTCCGCTTGTATGGATTCACGGCCTCCCAACGCCTAAAAGTAATATCATTTCAATCGCCCTTACTAAGTCCGGCGCTGATATCCGGTCACGAGTATCAGCAACTGAAACATCTCAGCGAGTTGCAAGTCTGGGTCTGTCCCAATTTTGAGGCAGATAAGCCTTCAAGGTTATCTAAATTCAACGCCCCCAAACGTGACGCGGTTCTTCAAATTACCGAGCTAACCTTATGTTTTCTAGTTAATTATAACTCTCAACAGATTGATGTCGTGGAGCACTCGGGCTGTTAAAAGTGTGAACCTCTTATAAGTCAGGTTGCGATTTAAACCGAAACTGTTTGCGATAACTTGCCGGAAAGACCGAAAAATTTTTGGAAAACTGCAATCTGAACGAAACGGTGGATCCGAACCCAGCTCTCTCGGCAATGTCGTCTAAGGAGCAGCTTCCTGTCTCCAAAAGCTGTGGCGCAACGCCCAGGCGCCGATAAAGTATCCACAGAACAAAGGTCATTCCTGTCTTTTGCTTGGAATGCCGAATGAAGCTGCGTCTGCTCATATTTGCACGCGACGCCAACTCTTCAAAGTTCAAAGGTTCATTGAGGTGTTTGATTGCCCAATCCATTGCCAAGGACGATGAATCCGTTCGCTCGGTTTTGATGACGGGCATTTCAATGTATTGCGATTAACCGCCGTACCGTTGCGGTGCGACTACCAGACGGCGTGCAACGCGATTTGCTATTTCAGCACCGTAGTCCTTGCGTATCAGAAAAAGACAACAATCCACACCCCGGTTACAAACAGCATAATTACAGGCCGCATCGTCGGCAGAGGCGCCAGGTCTGGCATCGTGTTTGTGAGAGAATCATTTTCACGGCCATTGGCGGCTACACTGTTATCGCCGCTGCGTATGGGTTTACATGTAAGAATAGCAGTTGTCGCTATTCGCAGTAGGATGGCTTATCGTTTCCCGCGATATCGCAGCCGCGTTTGATTTCATCCTTGATCATTGCGCATTAATTGCTCGAATTGCATGGCGGACGTGTTGCTGGAGAGATTTCCTTGCATTGTTTGACGAGGACCTCAGCAGCTTTCTTGCCTATCTCCTGTCTGCAATCAACTGCCGTGGCAGGATCGTCCTTTTGACCCGCCTTCTTTAGCTAGCCCAACTGCTGGTTCAAGAGACCAATACGCTGTCTCGTCAAAAGTTCCTTGCAATCTGCTTCCGAAACCATGATCGCGTAGTTTAGCTGCTGATAACGGCATTCACTGTCGCGACATTTGATCCAATTGCGTTGACTTTCCTTGAGCTGCGCCTGGTTTGAAACAGACAGAGAATTGATGACCTGTGCGTAGATATCATTCAACCGGCGATCGGCTGCATTCAATTCAGCAAACGCCGCCGACGAATGCAACATTGTAAAGATAACCATCCCGGCCAATAGAAATCGCTTCACCTTGGATAATCCTCTATTGATACGCAGTTAATTGTAAGAACGATTCCCCGCCCTCAAAAGTAAGTCCGCAGCTAACAATAGCTCATTATTCAGAAGAGTAGCAATTCCGTCGCCTGAATTGGTTAAGAAGATTTATCGCATTGTTCATGTGACAGCTAGTTTTCTTACACTGGCTCATTAGAAGAACCCGAACTCGACTTCCCTTTATCAGGCGATGTCAAAAAAGGCTACGAGCATACAGTATGGATTTGGGTTGAGGCCAAAACTTAATTTTAACCCCAACGGTCTGTGTTAATTTGCTTCGATTGCCTGAAGACCTGCAAGAGCGCATTCTGCATCGGTTGCACCTGAAGGTGCGCCACCGACACCAATTCCTCCAACGAGAGCGTCGCCGATCTTGATCGGCAGTCCGCCTGCCTGAATAACCAAGCGAGAATCCATATCCCGCATGCCGTTATTGGCTGGCTTCGACGCGATAAACTCTGCAAGTTCACCGGAACCGCGACCCAGAGCTGCTGACGTGAATGCTTTTCCTTCAGCGCTATTGCCAGTATGCGGACCAGAAAGATCGGCCTTGAGCAGAACCTTGGTCGATCCATCGCGTGCTACGACTGCGACGCTCACATTGTTGCCCTTGGCAACGCAGGCATTCAGCGCAGCCTTTGCAGCCTTGGTTGCCATATCAAGCGGTAAATAGGGCATGGTGGGAAGGGTCTGAGAAAAAGCGGTAGCCGGAGCCACCGACAGGGCGATAATTGCAAGTTTGCGGATCATGGTCGTTCCTCGGTTGTGATAAGAAACAATTAGTTTCCACCAGCGAGAAACGGAATCCGTAACATTTACGATCTTATCCGTAGTTCTACGGATTCGACTGCCCCTCCAGCCACAAACGCGTCATTTCCGCTTGCGAAGTCGTACCCAGTTTCGCCCCTATAGACGCACGATGGCTGTCTATCGTACGTGGCGATACTTCAAGACCATCAGCGATTTGCTTGGTCGTGAAACCTCGCGCAATACGATCGAGCACCTCGCGTTCACGCGCCGTCAACGTGTCCAGCAGTGCCAGCGTTTCGGCTCTTAGCGCCTTGCTCCCGAGCCTATGGTCAAGCAATTGCTGAGCCTTCTGGATTGCATCGATCAAATCCTGCTCATCGACCGGCTTGGAAAGATAATCCACCGCGCCATTTCGAAAGGCGCGACGACAGGCTTCGATATCGCCGTGGCCCGAAATGATGATCACCGGCCAGTCAATTTCCTGTTCGGCTAACAGCTCCTGAAGTTTCAGGCCTGTCAAGACCGGCATGCGAATATCGAAGATCATGCACCCCGGCTTCAGTCGTGGTAGCTGCCCCAGAAACACAGAAGGATCAGCAAAACTCCTGACCTCGATGTCTATGGTCGACAGGAGAAGGCTGAGCGACTTTCTTACTGCTTCATCGTCATCAACGAGATAGACCGGCTGAATCATCCTCTTAACTTCCCGTGTCTTGAGCGATTGGGAGCACAACGCGAAACAGCGCACCGCGCTCCTGTGGAGTGTAGGAAATCTCGCCGCCAAAACGTTCGACCAGCCGCTGACTGAGTGCCAGACCGAGGCCGGTTCCTTCAGGGCGACTTGTGGTAAACGGAGTAAATAGGCGCGGCAATAGTTCCAATGCTACGCCCGGACCATTATCCGCAATTTCCAGAATGGCTATCGGCCCATCAGCTTTCAGGGATGCATTGACCCGCCAGTCCTGATCTCCGTCATGAAAGGATTCAATCGCATTACGGAGAAGATTAAACATCACCTGCTCCATTTCCACGGGATCGACCGCAGCCATCAAAGGTGTTTCAGGCATCACAAGTTCAACTTTGACGCCTCGCCGGTTCGCGTCCGAAGCCAGCAAGGTCTGCACATTTTGAAGCGACAGGCGAAGATCGGCGGGTGTCGTCTGCCGACGCTGTGGGCGAGACCAGTTGCGTAGTCGATCCAGAATGGCCGATGCACGGCGCGTCTGGTCCACCATATCGTCCAGCGCTCCAGCGAGAGCCTCCGTATTGTTGCGGTTCAACAAGCGGCGCCCTGCCTGCGCACCAGCGAGAAGCGCCGTCAGAGGCTGTGTCAGTTCATGCGCCATGCCACTTGCCATCTCCCCCATCGTGTTGACCCGCGAGGCGTGGGCCAAACGGGCGTCAAGGCCGCTCAGTTCTGCACGGCGTTCTGCATAGCGAGTGCGTTGTGTCTGGCGGACGATGACCAACCCACCGAAGAACAGCAGATTGGTGAGGACAAAAATCGGGATCAACTGGTCAAAAGGCAACAGATCGGTCCAGCGCATTGCGAGCGCAGTTTGGAAAAGAAGCGGCTGCGTGGCGCTACCCAGTTTCTTGGAAAAACGCGCTTCGCCGAACGAGACCAGGCTACTGAACAGAACCGTTCCATCGGGCATCAGGACGCGTCGTGCAACACCTTTACGGCTCCAGAATGCGTCATCAGATGTAATCAGACTGCCGGCATTGATCGCCAGCGCCAGGCCGTCGTGAAGATTATCCGTATTCGGACTCCGTTTTACGATCAAATAGTGTCCCGGCCGTGCTGTGGGTGCCAGCAGTTCGGGAACACCGCGTGATGAAAGGGCCGCCGCACGTATGGCATCGGCCAGTTCCGGTTCCAGCTTTCTGGTGCCGGTCACTGGGACGGTTGACTCCATCGGCACCAATTGAATCTCGTCTATGCGCGGATAGAAACGAACGATCGTTGCCGCCACTTCAAGGAAAACATCGTCCTGAGAGATATCGGCAGTTCGCGCCTTGGATTGAGCAATCGTCGAAAGCGCAGTCAGATGGGCATCGTGCTGGTCAGCGCGCTGCGAAGCCTCACGGTGCAAAGTAAAGCTGGCCGCTTGAAGTTCGGACAACAGGGCGGCGCGCTGATAGACAACGAGGCCACCTATCGCCAGAAGATTGAACAGTAACCACATGAGGATCGCAAGTGCGGCAGACCGGATGCTTCTATTGTGGAGGTTCATAAATTACATCCCGGTATCAGCCGCTGTTCAGACGGAATATCGACCCAGCTGACAATCATAATTCGAACAAGTCTTGTGACGTTATTGGAGTTTGGCAAGGCTGGCAAATGCAGCGTCGGTGGAAGGGCCTATGGCTTCGCAACTGTGCGAAAAGCCGCCGCCAGCTTTTTGACCGCGATCTCCATTTCCGTCGGTGTATACGCTGCAAATCCCATCAGAAAACCAGCCTTTCCTCCACCTGTAGCATAAAGCCCGGACAAACCGAGGAGCTGGATTCCGACGCGCTGGGCAGCCGCTACGGCATTGCGTTCCGATAGATCGCCCGTGAGACGGCAAGACATTTGCAGCCCCCCGGCAGGTACATGCGGTTCGACAAAATCTGCAAGATGCCCTTCGATCAACTCGGCCAGCAGATCGCGCCGTTCGGCATAGATGCCGCGCATAGACCGGACATATACACCGAAATGTCCGCCCTCCATGAACCGGGCAAGCGTCAACTGCGCTATTGGTGCAGAATGCCCGTCGAGCAGTGTGCGCGCGACGGTCATCGGTTTGACCAGTTGCGGCGGCAATACCATGTAGCCAATACGCAGGCCCGGAAAGAGTGATTTGGTGAAAGTACCGATATAGATTGTCCGATCATGCCGGTCGAGGCCTTGCACGCAGGCCATCGGTTTGCCAGCGTAGTGAAACTCGCTGTCATAATCATCCTCGATAATCCATGTCTGCTGGCGGGCAGTCCATGCGATCAGTGCCAGGCGACGATCCAGCGACAGGGTCGCACCGGTTGGAAACTGATGCGAAGGTGTGAGAAACACGGCCTTGGCTTTGCTCGTTTCGCTTACCATCCGCTCGATCACAATGCCCTGGTCATCCACACCGATCGGGATGGCTTCAAGTCCAGCGGCATCGAACGCCTTGCGTGCGCCATAATAGGCAGGATCCTCGATGAAGATCCGATCACCGGGATCGAACAGCACGTTTGCACATAAATTCAGTGCCTGTTGCGAGCTGGTGAGGATCAGCACCCTGTCGGGTGTCGCGCGGCCGCCGCGTTCCAGGTTCACGTATTCGGCGACAGCGCGCCGCAAGGGCACTATCCCCTGCGGATCGCCATGCAAAAGCACCTGCGTACCGGTTTCCTTTAACACCTGCCGCTCCAAACGCTCCCAAAGCTGAAGCGGGAAGTTCCGGGTTTCCGGAACGCCGTGGGCGAAAGGCCGTGGCGAAAGGCGCTCGCGCACGCCACCGCTGTGAAACATGACCGCTCCGCGTTTGCTCAGATTGGGTGCCTGATTGCGCAAAAGTGCATCGCGCTGGGAAACGCTGTGTCCGGGCGTAAATTCCGTTATCTGCGCCACAAAACTTCCGCTGCCCACCCGGCGGTCGATGAAACCCTCGGCATGCAACTGAGCATAAGCCGCTTCGATCGTGTCCCTGGACACGCCTAGCGATTTGGCGAGACTACGCGAAGACGGGAGTGTTTTTCCCGGCCCGAGTGCGCCATCGACGATCAATTGCCGGATTGATCGCTGAATGCGGGCATGGAGCGGCATGGCCGCATGGGCGGGATGGGCAATCCAAGCCTTAACAGATTCAAGTTGGGCGTGCTTGAACAAATGGACTGATCCTGACTGGCAAAATGGATGGGGCCATCAGGCCATTAAACGATTAATTGTCAAGACGTCTTGTCGGCCATGCGCCCCGAATCCCAGGAGGTTTCTCAGGATGATATCATCCCATGCTTCAACGTCACCGATCCGATTGAGAGATCTTACCCACCCCATCGTGGCAGGCCTGATCTCCGTTGTCGTCAATTATGGCGGCACATTTATCCTGGTTTTTCAGGCTGCAAAGATTGCGGGATTGAGTCCGGAACTGACTGCCTCCTGGGTCTGGTCGGTCTCGATCGGCGTCGGGCTCAGTGGTCTTTATCTCAGTTGGCGTTATCGCGAGCCGATCATTACCGCCTGGTCGACGCCAGCCGCGGCTTTTCTTGTCACAGCCCTTGCTACCACCTCCTACGCCGAGGCAATCGGCGCCTATATGATTTCGGCGCTCGGTTTCGTCATCCTCGGTGTGTCGGGTTATTTTGAGAAAGTCATCCGGCTGATACCGCCAGGCATAGCGTCAGGCTTGCTGGCTGGCATTTTGTTGCAATTCGGAATCGGGGCCTTCAGCGGCACCACCGTCGAACCATTGCTTGTCGGGCTGCTGATTGTCGCCTACCTCGTTTTGAAACGTCTATCCGCCCGCTATGCCGTGGTTGGCATTCTCGTGCTCGGACTTGCTTTTCTGCTTCTGCAAAATCGGGTCGACCTGTCTGGATTGAAGCTCGAATTCGCAGCTCCGATCTTCACCATGCCGGCGTTTTCACTCAACGCGCTGCTGTCCGTCGCACTGCCCTTGTTTCTTATCACCCTGACGGGGCAGTACATGCCGGGAATGCTGGTTCTGCGCAATGACGGTTTCAAGACCAGCGCCAATCCAATCGTTACCGTAACAGGTCTCGGCTCACTCATCATGGCACCTTTCGGATCACATGCTTTCAATATTGCGGCAATTACGGCGGCGATCGCGACCGGGTCCGCAGCACACGAGGACCCATCAAAGCGCTGGATCGCCGGCACTGCGGCGGGTATCTTCTACGTTCTCGTCGGCGTGTTCGGCGTAACACTCGCTGCAGTCTTCATGGCATTTCCGGCAAGCTTCATCACAACGCTCGCAGGTCTGGCCCTGCTGGGCACGATAGGCAGCAGCCTGGCTGGCGCCATGTCAGACCCCGCACATCGTGAGGCCGCGTTGATCACTTTTCTGGCCTCGGCCGCAAACATCAATCTCTTCGGCATCGGCGGCGCTTTCTGGGGTCTGATAATTGGGCTGGTTGCACATATCGTTCTCAACGGTCGCCTGCCGCGTCGTGAAGGAGTCGAACTGAGCGTGAGCGAAGGAGCGATGAAATGACCACCTCCATTATTTCAATCCAGAGTCAGGTCGTTTACGGGCATGTTGGCAACAGCGCAGCCGTTCTGCCGATGCAAGCCCATGGGTTGAGTGTTGCCGCGGTTCCTACGACCTTGCTATCCAACAATCCGCATTTTGAAACCATGCGCGGGCGTGTTCTCGAATCCGAGCTGGTCGGCGATCTCCTAAGCGGCGTCGAAGAACGCGGGCTGATTGCAACAAGCCGCTATATCGTTTCCGGCTATCTCGGTTCTCAGGCGAACGGGGATGTGGTCGCAGCGTTCGTCGAGCGCGCGCGCCGGATCAATCCCGACATCAAATACATTTGCGACCCGGTGATGGGCGATACCAATCTCGGTATTTTCGTTGCCGATCAGGTGGTGGAATGCATTGTTGAAAGGCTTGTTCCACTGGCCGATCTCCTGACACCCAATCAGTTCGAGTTGGGTCTCATTGCACAGACTGATACGACGGCCTGGCCCGCACTTGAAGCCGCGGCTGCTCAAGTGCAGGCAATTCGCGGCGCCAAACTGGTCGTGACAGGCTGCAATCTGGCCGACACACCTGAAGGCTCGCTGGAGAATATCATCTTGGACTGCACGGCCTGCACGCGCCTGACGTCACAGCGCCTGCCGATCGTACCAGTCGGAACCGGCGACCTTTTCACAGGACTTCTGACCGCCAAACTTACGCAGGGCATCACACTGGTCGAGGCAGCGCGCAGCGCCGCTGCCACCGTATCCGAAGTGCTCAAGCGCACCATCGAGGCGGGTGAGTACGACATGCAGCTTGCCAGTGTCATCGATGCGCTCAGCTCTTAGGCGCGCAGGAAGCCTCGCCGTTCCTCCAATCCTCCCTGACAAAGGTTCCCGACCCATGCCGACGCGCGACAATCCCGGCAAATACCAACATGCCGATCGCCTCTCTCAAGGTTGCGCGGGAAACCTTCAGATCGTCGGCAAGATCGGATTCATTTGGCAGACGTTCACCATTGCGCCACTGCCCTCCAAGGATTGCAAGCCGCACTTTCTCCGCGACTTGAATCGCAAGCGGCTGTCTGTCTAGCGGGCGCAACCATTCTACTGGCCTGTCGTGTGCCACTTTGTCTTTTTCCATGCTCAGCCAGTCTGCGTGGCAGCGTCAGATTTGGAAACCTGGATTGCATAACGGCGCACCAGAACAGCCCCCACCAGAATCTGGATCTGGTTATAGAGCATGATCGGTAACACGATCATGCCGAACCCTGGCAAACTGGCGAACAAGACCTGAGCCAGTGGCAGTCCAGATGCAAGGCTTTTCTTCGAGCCACAGAACACAGCCGCAATCTCATCCTCACGGGCAAAGCCCAACCAGCGTGAACCAAACATCGTAAAGCCGATCACGCCCGCCAGAAGAACAACGCAAAGCACAATTGCCATGATGAGCCCCGACGGTGGCAAGACCTGCCAAAGCCCGGCCGTGACCGATTGGGAGAATGCCGAGTATATGATCAGCACAATCACCGACTGATCGTAATTCTCCAGCCAGTGCTTGCGCGTCGAAAGGAACGGCCCGAGCCAGTGATGACAGACTTGTCCCAGACCGAACGGCAGCAGCAGTTCAACCACCACGTCGCGCAAAGCCTGTCCCAAATCGATTGATCCGGATGAACGCATGAAAATCGTCATCAAAAGCGGCGTCAGCAACAATCCGAAAACATTCGACCCAGCCGAATTGCAGACCGCGACTGGCACATTGCCCCTTGCCATGGCGGTGTAGGCAATCGAACTGGAAATTGCGGAAGGCAGAACGCCCAAATAGATGAAACCAAGGACAAGATCCGTTGGCAGGATGCATTCGGAAACGAGCCGCAAAGGCTGAACGATCAACGGAAAGACGACAAAAGTCGTCGCAAAAATAAATCCATGCAACTGCCATTGCTTCAAACCCGAAACAATCGCCCTGTGAGACAGCGCCGCTCCGTGCCCGAAAAATAGCAGGCCAACGCCAATAGTTCCCAGCATACTGACCAAATCGGCCGCATTGCCGGTCGCGGGGAAAAGCGTTGCCAGAACAACCGCGGCAATCATTAAAATCAAAAAAGGATCAAGGCGCATCTATTCATCCACTATTCGTTCGTCGGCTTGACCGACCGTTGTTTGGGGGATAGGTCTTTGCGCAATTGGTCTACAAATTGGTATGGATAGCTGCCGGATGACAGATCGTATTCCGACCGCCGAAGCGATGCAACGCATGCGGAGGCTGCTCGTGGAGAAGAACTTCGGGCCGCAGGATAAGATCCCGCCCGAGCGGGTTTTGTCGGCGACACTCGGCTGCAGCCGCGAAACGACGCGAAAGGTACTGCGTCAGCTCGAGATCGAAGGCGCGGTGTGGCGTCATCAGGGCAAAGGCACCTTCATGGGCCCTCCCGAGTCAAACATCGAACGGCCAATAGACCGGATCATCGAATCCGCGTCCGCTCAGGACCTCATGGATGCTAGACTCGTCTATGAGCCAGCCCTTGCCGCGGCGGCGGCCCAAAATGCCACGCAAGATGACCTCGCCACCGTGCGCAAGCTTGCTCTGGCGACTGGTACAGCCCGCGACTGGCGGGAATATGAACGTTTGGACGATGCCTTTCACAAAGCAGTTGCACGCTCGAGCGGAAATGCCCTGCTCGCTGCAATCTTCAGCTCCCTGGCCTCGGTCAGGGGACGTTCGACCTGGCAGCGGCGGCATGATGCGATCTTTCGCGAGGCCCGCAAGCGTGAATACGCAACCGAGCAAAGCGAGATGCATCTGGCAATCGTTGATGCAATTGAAGCTCGGCAAAGCGACCGAGCGCATCACGCCATGTACGCTCATTTGAAAGCGATCCGAGCTCTGGCACTTACTTCTCGCTGATCAACGTCAGCCCGTCGCCGGTAATGGAAGCGACGGGTTTAAGAAATGGTGTGCCCCAACTAAAGGCTGTTCACCAGACGATGCGATACGTTTTTTATGACCGTATAATGGTGCAGTCCTTCGGCTCCGCCCTCGCGGCCAAGCCCGCTGTCCTTAACACCCCCGAAAGGGGTTTCGGCAACTGAAGCCTCAAGCGTGTTGATCGAGACGTTCCCGGCTTCCAGTCCTGACATAAGGCGGTCCACATTCTCCGCCGAATTGGCAAAACCGTAAGCCGCAAGACCGAACGGAAGTGCGTTTGCCTTTTCAATGGCCGCATCGAGAGACGCAACTGGATTGATCAGCGCAAGGGGACCAAATGGCTCCTCCGACATAGCACGGGCATCGTCCGGCAATTCGGCCAGAGCCGTTGGCGGGAAGAAATAACCATTGTTCTTCAGGCGCCTGCCACCGAAAAGAAGTTTTGCACCTTTGGCTTCAGCATCACCGACCAGTTCTTCCAGCGCCATGACGCGACGATCATTGGCGACTGGGCCCATCTGAACCCCTTCATCCATGCCGTTACCGACGCGGATTGATTGCGCCGTCTCGATGAAAGCAGCAGTAAAACGTTCATAATGGCTTTCATGAACAAAAAAGCGCGTCGGCGATGTGCAGACCTGTCCCGAGTTGCGGTATTTACGACGTGCCGAGGCGATACCCGCGACGACCGGATCGGCATCCTCGCAAACGATGACGGGAGCGTGGCCGCCGAGTTCCATCAGCGCCGGTTTCATGTGGCGCGCAGCGATCTCGGTCAGATGTTTGCCAACGGCAGTCGATCCAGTGAACGCGATTGCCCGGATTTCAGGTCGCGGAATGAGAAACTGCGAAATATCTGCAGGCACGCCAAAAACCAGATTCAACACACCGGCTGGCAGTCCTGCATCTTCGAACGCACGCGCGATATAAGTAACGGCGGTAGGCGTTTCCTCGGAAGCTTTCAAGATGATGGAGCAACCAGCAGCAAGAGCCCCCGCAATCTTGCGCGCTGGCTGGCTCATCGGAAAATTCCAGGGTGCGAACGCCGCAACCGGACCGATCGGCTCATGCATAACGATATAACGGATACCGGGTTCGCTCGGAATCACACGACCATAGAAACGAATGCATTCGCCAGCATCCCATTCGAAGAATTCGCAGCCGCGAATAACCTCAAGCCGGGCTTCGGTGATCGGTTTCCCGTTTTCCAGCGTGATCGCGCGCGCGATCTCTTCCTGCCGTTCGCGCATGAGCGCCGACGCCTTCATGATTATCGTAGCACGAGCGGCAGGCGCAATATTGCGCCAGATCTGATACCCATTCCACGCCGCCTGAAGTGCTGCCTCCAGATCCTCCCGCTCCGCGACCGCAACCTGCCCGATTTCGGTCTCATCCGCAGGATTGATAATGGGAAGCGTATTGGCGGTCTTACGCCACTCACCGCCTATGAAAAGCCGCACGTCGGATTTATGCATCAGAAAGCCTCTGCAATCTAAAAATTCGGGCCCACGCCCAGATCATCGTTACAGTCAGAATGGGATGTTTTAATTCATGCGACAATTCATCTTAAAACCATATATCCATGAGGAATATCACATGATTTAGACTGTGCATTGGTGGACTTGGCACGTACGAAACCGCCAGCCGCGTACTGCCACGCGGCTGCAGGATTGCTTTCTGGCATCCAGTCAACCGATGTTGCGAATACCGATGAGTAGCGCTTGCGACATTTCGGTTTCAGGCGAGCACCAGTCCATCAGAATATTGTAATGGTTCCGGTTTGCCACCTCGATTGTTTTAACCTCTCCACCCGCTGCAGACCAGCAATCGGCATAAGCGCGCGACTGGCGCTTGAAGCCGTCCGCCTCAGCTTGCGACCATGCCACCGTAATCGGACAACCGCGTGCCGGGATGTGCCGTATCGGGCTCAGCTGATGGACATCAGCAGGACTGAGTTTCAACCATTCCTGCGGGAAAGTTGCAGCCAGTGGCGCAAGCTCGAAAAGCCCGCTGATCGGCATAGCAAACTTCACAATATCCGACGGCAAACCAAAATCGGTATGCCAGCCTTCCGCAAGAAGCGCACCGGCAAGATGGCCGCCCGCCGAACTTCCTCCAACCGATATCCGATCCGGGTCGAGGCCGTACTCCCGTCCGTGATGCCAGACGAAGGCAAGAGCAGCACGCACCTCCCGAGTTATTTCCGCGAGTGATACTTCCGGTGCCAGACGATAATCGACACTGACAGTGGCAATACCTTCGATCGCAAGCATTGAGGCCATCATTGCAGAATCTTCCTTAGACAGAGCCCGCCAGTAGCCGCCGTGAATGAACACGAAAACCGGACTTAGCCCGCGTGGGGAAGATGGGCCGAAAATGTCAATCCGTTGTCCGCTTTCTTCGTCATAAACCACGTTGAAATGCCGGCCCCAATCGGCCCGAGGCGCGACACTTGCCTCGCGATAGCGCACCATTTCAGCGGCGAAGGCCTCGGCAGAAACGGTAGCCTTGGCATTGTAATCGCGATCAAGTCTGGCAGGGTCGAAACCCGCTTCTTCAGCCAAGTTTATCATGCGTTGAACCCGCTGATAACACTTGCCACATTAGCTGGCTGTTCAAGTGTCGGGAAATGGGTCGTACCAGGCAGCTTCTTAGGCTGGAACCACGGATTACGTGCCACAAAATCCACGTGTGCCTGCGTATACTCTGGTTCGAATGGCTGCGAATAAATATGAGTGATTGGTCGGGTTTTGACCATGGCCGCCATGCGCTGCATCGGGCTGCCCCATTTGCGATAGGCTTTGCCGATCTCCCGTCCAGAGCGGGCCCACATTTCATAGGAATAACCCGCCATCTCGTTGTTCACGTGATTGACGATATCGGTATTCTTGATATCACCGATCCAATAATCGAAGAAGCCGGTACGTCCATTCTCCCAGACTTGTCGGTCCTGAATACCGTCGATCAATTCGAAGAAGGTTTCGTTCGGCTGGTTCATGATCCAGTCGATAACGACCGATTTCGGTACGCGGCTGACCCCCAGCCGATCAGTGACTTCGATATTGGCCCAGCCACCATGGGAAGTCGAAACTGGAAGGAAGGTTTCAAGCCCCAGTTCGTCGACGAAAGCGACAAGATCGTCGGCTTGCTGGTTGATATCGAAATCGCCGTCGTGTTCGCGATGGTCACCGTGACCGCGCCAGTCGAAGCGGATTACGCGATGATCTTTCGCCAATTCGGGCACCAGTGTCTTGAACAAACGGTGATCCTGACACCATCCAGAAAGCAACACGATAGCCGGACCGCTTCCGGTTTCATCCCATGAAAAAACATTGTTTCCAATTTTCATCGAGTTCATAGAAATCTCCATTGTCCGGTGTTTCAGGCTGCGCCTGTTGGAATATGCAACGCGGTCTTCATACGTTCCGCACCAAGCTGAGCGCATTTCCCGGTAATTTTCAGCACTTGCGACCGTATATCATCGGGCCAGTAATTCATGTCGCCAAGCCGCTCCGCAGTGTCCTGCGTATGTTCGGTCATCGGACGCTCTCGCGCCTCCCAGGCGGCCAGCGCTTTGGTCACGTCCGCATGTTCATCCAGCGCAACGGCCAGCCCCAGCGCGTTCATTAGAGCGCAACCGCCGCCTTGCCCGAGATAGGGCGGCATTGCATGAGCGCCATCACCAAGGATTGCAACTCGCCCCTTGCTCCATGATTTGAGCTTCAGAATATCGAATGCATCCCATCGCCCTGCATCGCCGAAACGAGCGATCAAAGGAGCCAGATGCGGAAAACTTTCAGTCCAGAGCGTCATATCGACAGGCGTGCGATAGGCCATCTCGTCTTCGACCGAAGCGCAAAGCGCTATATAGAGATCTGTCTCACTGGCCGGTGTATAAAGGATACGGCGTGAGCCTGAAAAATGCTCAATGTAGCGTGGCAGATCTTCACTTGGTGCATCTGCTGCGTCACGCTTTATCATCATGCGCACGGCTCCATAGCCGAGCGGTTTGCGATACATCATGAGATCGAGTGAATCCCTGACTTTCGAGTTGATTCCATCAGCCCCGATGACCAGATCGGCTGCAAATCGCTCACCGTTGGCCAGTAGCAATTCACCTTCGGGCGTCGCACCGATAGCCTCCGTGCCAGTAACGATCTCGACCCCAGCACCACGCGCAGCATTGAGCAATGCCGTCAACAACGTCTCGCGCAGAATTGTTATGAGACGCGCGGGTCCATTGCCATTAATCGGAATTTCTTCCATCGTTTCATTGAGGTGGTTGCGCGTATGGAACTCCGGTCCCTCATGAGCGCCGATCACGGCCTCATCATAAGCACCTATGGCCTTGAGTACATGCAGGCCATTGCTCCAGATATAAATTCCGGCGCCGAAAGTGCGTAGATTGGGCGAACGCTCATGCACCCGTACACTCCACCCGCGCTGTGCAAGTGCTGCAGCAGAAGCCAGCCCCGCAATTCCCGCGCCAGCAATCTCTGCGTGACGTTTCGTCATTCCTATTCTCCTCAACCCATTCCCAGCAGAGATTTTCAAGTCCTGCCGACAAAGGAAAGTGAATTCTAACCGCGACAGATATGAGGAAATAGAATATCTGTGGGGAGACATATCCTTGAGGAGGCGATATGGCATTGCTCGCCAACCATCTGACGATCCGGTACATCCGCATCATCGATGCAATCGAGGAGGAGCGCAGTATTGCGCGCGCTGCGGGCCGGTGAGTTGGACATGGTGATAGGCCGCCTTTCCGAGCGACATGAGCCGGTCAACCTCGTGCAGGAAGTCCTGATTCCGGATAACGCGGTCGTCGTTGTACGCCGCGATCATCCCCTGACGCTGCGCCCCACTCCTCGTCTCCACGATCTGATCGAATGGGATTGGATATTGCCACCCAAGGAAACCAATTTACGCCTTCAGATCGACCGTGCCTTCCGCGAGGAAGGCGTGCCACCACCCGCGCAATCCGTCGAATCCGTCTCTCCACTCATCAACAAGGGCCTGCTTTTGCAGGCGGACTATATTTGCGTGATGCCCGCACAGGTAGCGCGGATTGAAGAAGCCTCCGGTCAGCTTGCCATCCTGCCTGTCCAGCTTGGTGCCACTTCCGGCTTTCTGGGGATTACCACTCTTCCTGAAAGTAACCGTTCCGCCACTGCAGATCTGTTTATTCAGGCGCTTCGGGAGATTGCACGGACGAGCTAACGACAAGCCTCCTCCCACCAACAATATCTGTGCACCCCATTCTGATATTCCCAAGCTTCATAGCAGTGCGAAGAGTGTTCAGTTTACGGGCTTCAAGTTTCAGCATGAAATGACCGGCAAGACCTCCTGTCCGAAACCGCGCATCCAAGCACGGGACAGAGAAAAGGTCGTAAAGGACAATCAAGAGAGGAACTTTCATGCTCAAGCTTTCGCTGCTTGGTGCTTCGGCACTCTATCTAACGTTGGCCGGGACAGTTGCTGCCTTCGCCAAGGAACCCGTTACTATCGGCATGATCACCACCCTGTCCGGCCCTGCTGGTTACCTCGGGCAGGATATTCGTGACGGTTTCCAGCTGGCAATCGATCAGAATGGCGGTGAACTGGGAGGAAAATCAGTCACGCTCAAGGTCGAGGATGACGGCCTCAAGCCGGGCAATGCCAAGCAGATCGCCGAAGCCATGTTGACCGAACAGGGTGTAAAGCTCTTTACCGGCATGGTCTTCGCCAATGTCGCTGGTGCAGCTCTCGCCGATATTCTCGATGAGGGTGGCATCTATGTCAGCCCAAACACCGCCTCTGCCGAATTTGCAGGCAAGGAATGTCATCCAAATTACTTCGTCAGCTCCTGGCAGGATGACAGCCAGGGCGAAAGTGCCGGCGCGCTGGCGCAATCGATGAACTATCCATCGGCATTCCTGATTGCTCCTAACTATCAGGCCGGTCGCGAGACGATGGATGCTTTCAAGCGCTTCTACAAGGGCAAAATCGTAGGGGAAGTCTATACTCAGATGGACCAGACCGATTTTGCCGCAGAAATCGCCCAAATACGCGCCGCAAACCCAGCTATGGTCTATGAATTTGAACCGGGTGGCATGGGCATTGCATTTTTGCAGCAATATCAGCAGTCAGGCCTGCTGACAGAAATCCCGATGGTTGTTCATCCGGCATCGCTCGATCAGGTCATCGTCAATGTGGTGGGAAAAGCAGCCGACGGCGTGCGGGTGACAAGCCACTGGAACGACGATTTCGACAACCCGGAAAACAAGAAATTCGTTGCAGCCTGGAAAGCGAAATTCGCGGACCGCCCGATCACCTATTATGCTGCACAAGGCTATGACGCAGCGTTAATGATGGGTGCTGGTCTTGCGGGCGTCTCCAGCGATGACATTGATGCAAAGGCGTTCCGCAAGGCATTGCTTTCCGCGCAAATCCCTTCCGTACGCGGAGAATTCAAACTGGGACCAAACCAGCATCCCGTTCAGGACTGGTACGCGCTCGGCGTCGCCGAGAATGGCAACGGCAAGCCCTATCTGAAGACCGAGAAAAAAGTCTTGACCGCGCATGGTGATATCTATGCCGCGCAATGCAAGATGGATGCGGAATAGGATTTACCGAGTAGAAAGCCCCGCCGCTATACGGGGCCTTTCACTTGCGGTAGGCGCATCAGATCACCGTGGTAACAGCCCGGTTCTCAATCAAGCGCACAAGATTGAGTGCCGTCATCTCGGATGATTTCGGATTGGTCGCCAGCGGACCATTTTCGAAACGCAGATGCATCCTGCCGAAAGCGCCTTCGGCAATGATCTCATGTGTGTTGAGGCGCGCTGTTGGATCTGCGACCAATGTGACACGGGTATGATCGATACCAATCCCTGCTAGCGAGGTAATCACGGCGACATTTGCATTTTGCGGAAAGGCATCCGCGGCCTTGCGAGCGGTATCCGTGAAGAAGACCGTGGCTTCACTGATTTCATCGAGCGGTATCAGTTGGGCCGCCGGTGTCCCCTCCCAGGCTTTTGCAGGCTTGATGATGCGATGCTCGACGCTTGCAATTGAAAGTCGGCTTGCTGCCGAAAGCGCATCAATACCGCCCAGCGCACCGGGTGGAATAATCAGTTTCGCACCACTGGCCGCTGCGACGTCCTTCAGCCTTTGAAACAAAGCATCGTCGACGAAAGCCGATGTCGACGAAACCGCGAAATCCATTCCGGCAGCAAAAGCTGCTTCGCCCCATGGCAAGACGCTGGGGCGGCCTGCCGCCTCCACGACGAGACTTGCACCGGTGGCAGCAAGCTCTGCAGGGTCTTCAATAAGCACTGCGCCAGCAGGTATTCCTTCACGAGAAGCAGACCTGTCGCGCACTGCGATGGCACCAATTTTTACGCAACTTTTCCGTTCGGCCAGAAGCTCTGCAACCCGCTTGCTGATAGCGCCCCATCCAACGAACGCGACTACCTCAGATTCCGACATAGGCATGCACCTGGTCACGGTCACGATCAAGGTCGGCACTTGTCCCACGCCAGACGGTTCGGCCCTTCTCAACGATATAATGCCGATCCGCCAGCCGCTTCAAAACGGCTATGTTCTTGTCGATCAGGAGGATCGACTGGCCCATTTCGCGCAATTGCAGGATGCAGTGCCAGATTTCCGTGCGGATGACAGGGGCAAGACCTTCCGTCGCTTCATCAAGGATCAGAAGATGCGGGTTCGTCATCAGCGCACGCCCGATGGCCAGCATCTGCTGCTCGCCGCCCGAAAGCGTGCCCGCCGTCTGGTCCGCCCGTTCCTGCATGCGTGGGAAAAGCGCATATATCTTGCCAAGATCCCATGGAGACTGCCGCTTGCAGCGGTTCGATGCAGTTGCGACCAGATTTTCCCGCACCGTCAATGTCGGGAAAATTTGCCGTCCCTCCGGTACAAGACCGACACCAAGACGTGCTACTTTTTCCGGGCTGTAGCTGGTCGTGTCGCGCCCTGCGATCTGGACCTGCCCGCCTTTGGCGGTCAGCAGCCCCATCAAAGTGCGTATGGTGGTTGTCTTGCCCATACCGTTGCGGCCCATGAGGGTTACCAGTTCTCCCTCATTGACTTCCAACGAGACGTCAAACAATACTTGCGAATGCCCGTAAGCGGCCTGAAGTCCTTCGATTTTCAGCACAGTTCCTCCTCCCCGCCGAGATAGGCTTCGCGCACAGCTTCGCTTGCCCGTATATCTTCCACGGTACCCGTGAGGATGACGCGGCCATAGACCAGCACCGATATGCGGTCGGCGAGCGCAAACACCGCCTCCATGTCATGCTCGACAAGCAGCATCGAAACCTTGCCGCGCAACCCTTGCAAAAGCTCGATCATTTCCTGGCTTTCAACATGGCCGAGACCAGCCATCGGCTCGTCGAGAAGCAAGAGCTTGGGCTTTCCGGCCAGCGCCATCAGCAGTTCCAGCTGCTTGCGCCCCCCGCTCGACAGGTCCCCTGCCAGTTTTTCTGGATGATTGGCCAGGCGGCTTCCTGCGAGTATTGCATCAACCTCACGCCAGATGGCGCGGCGGTTTTTAAGACTATCGAGAATCCGGAAGTTGTGCCCTTCTCGCGCCTGCACCGCCATTGCGATGTTCTGGCGCACACTCATATCGTTCAGAAGCGTCGAAATCTGGAATGTACGCCCCAATCCGCGTTCAACACGCGTGGCCCCTGGGAGTTTCGTGATATCTTCTCCCATCAGGCTGATTGTCCCCGATGTCGGCGTCAGCTCACCGCAAAGCTGGTTGATGAGCGTGGATTTTCCTGCCCCGTTCGGGCCGATCAGGGCATGGATATGCCCTTCGGTGACGTCGAGCGTCACATGGTCCGTCGCGACCAGTCCGGCAAAGCGCTTCACCAGATCGCGGACCTGCAATATCGTAGTCATGCCGGCACCTCCACTTTGCGGTCCTTGCGAAACTGCCGGTAAAATGCGCGCCAACCACCCACAATTCCGCCTTTAGTTCCCAAAACGACGACAAGCAGAATGATGCCCATGGCGAGCTGCCAATGTTCGGTCCAGGAGGCGAGATAGGTCTGGAGGACTAGGAACGCGGCCGCTCCCCAGATAGGACCGAAGAAGGTGCCCACACCACCCAGAATGACCATCACCATCAACTCGCCCGATTTGGTCCAGTGCAGCGTATCGGGGCTCGCAAAACGCATGAAAATGGTGAGAAGTGCTCCAGCCAGACCAGCGCCCATTCCGGCGAGGACAAAGCCGTAGAGCTTGTAGCGATAAGTTTCGATCCCCATGGCTGTCATGCGCCGCTCGCTCTGGCGAATGCCCGATAGCACCGTGCCATAGGACGAATGCACAACCCGCCAAAGGAAGCCGAAATACAGGATCATCGAGACGAGGATGACATAATACATCGTCGTCTTGTCACGCAGGCTGAGACCAAAAAGATCGTTTGCCCGACGAACGATGATACCATCTTCACCGCCATAGGTTTTGAGCGAAACGAAGAGGAAGAAAAGCATTTGCGCAAATGCGAGCGTAATCATGATGAACTGCACGCCCGAAGTGCGCAATGCAAGCGCCCCAATGACCAACGCGGCAAGGCCTGCCACCAGCATTGCCGCTGGCACGGTTATCAGGAACTGGTCAGAACCCGGAATGAAGCCGAAAAGCAGTGTCTCCTCAGCGTGGTGAAAATAAAGGATGCCCACGACATAGGAGCCGATTCCAAAGAATGCAGCATGACCGAAGGAAACCATCCCGCCATAGCCGAGGATCAGATTGAGGCTGGCTGCGGCGATAGCATAGATCATAACCCGGGCGACAAGGCTGGACGCGGCAGTCTGACCCAGCGCTTCCGCTCCAAAAGGGAATAATGCGAGCACCACGCAGCCGAGAAGAACGAACAAAAAGCGGTATGACATGATTCAGGCTCCCACCGGAAAGAGGCCTCTCGGGCGGAACAGAAGAACGATGGCCATCAGCAGATAAATGCCCATGGAGGCGATGCCCACACCAAGCGCGTCGGCTTCGGCCCCAGCCATGAAGTGGCGCAGAATGGAAGGCAGAAAGGCGCGCAGGCAGGTATCGATGATGCCAAGCGAAATCCCGGCAATGAAGGCTCCCTTAATCGAGCCGACGCCGCCGATAACTACGACCACGAAAGTGGCAAGCAGGATCTGCTCGCCCATACCGACCTGAACGGCGAGGATCGGCCCGGTCATGAAACCGGCAAGGCCCGCGAAAGCGGCGCCAAGTGCAAACACCAGAGTATAGAGCAGACGGATATCCACGCCGAGCGCACGCACCATATCACGGTTGGTCGAACCTGCTCGGACCAGCATACCGATGCGGGTGCGGTTGATGAGCAGATAAAGACCGCCAGCGACCAGCAAACCGGTCACGATAATGAGCAGCCGGAACGGCGGATAGCTGAGGCCTGAAAACAGCTCGATCGGCTGCGAGAGCGATGCGGGCAACTGCGTGAAAATCGGCTGGCGGCCAAAGATCAGCACGGTCAGTTCATTGAAAATCAGAATGAGCGAGAACGTCGCAAGCACCTGATCCAGATGGTCACGCTGATAGAGCTTTCGCATGATGCCAAGCTCGATCACGATGCCGGCAATCGTCGCCGCCAGAATTGCTGCGGGCAGACCAAGCCAGAAATTTCCGGTCTGCACGGCCACCCACGTGCCGATGAAAGCGCCGATCATGTAGAGCGAGCCGTGAGCGAGATTGATGACGCCCATGATCCCGAAGATCAGCGTCAGCCCTGCCGCCAGAAGGAACAACATGACACCATAGAGAAGGCCATTCAAAAGTTGCTCGAAGATGAGTGTCATTGGAGGAAACGACCTTCATAAGAAATGAAAAGAAGCATGGCGCGCACTTTCACGCGCGCCGGAGGGTGGCTGTCAGAGCTTGCACTCTGCAGAATAGGAATCACCGTAATTTTCGATCAGCTTCTTCTTGATCC
Organism: Brucella sp. HL-2; assembly: GCF_025846885.2. Taxonomy (NCBI): domain Bacteria; kingdom Pseudomonadati; phylum Pseudomonadota; class Alphaproteobacteria; order Hyphomicrobiales; family Brucellaceae; genus Brucella; species Brucella sp. HL-2. The sequence continues at coordinate 38,447 of NZ_JAOYTK010000018.1, forward strand.
TGGTGGTTGGATTGCCATCCTCACCTTTAACGACATCAAGGAGATACCAGTCCTGCCGCGGGTGCTGGTTCGGACCGAAGGCAAAATTGCCGCGTACCGACTGGAAATCCGCCTTCCGCAGTGCTTCACGCACCGCATCGATATCATCAACGCCGCCGGTCTGCTTCAAGGCAGAAGCAATCAGGCGAGCCACATCGTAGCCTTGCGTGCCGTAATAGGTCAAAGGCCGGTCAGGATAAGCGGCCTTCCACTTTGCCACGAGTTCCTTGCTCGCGGCATTATCCATATCCGGACTCCAGTGGCTGGTGGCCATGAGCCCGACCGAAGCATCACCCAGAGATTTAAGGATCACAGCATCGCTGGACGGTTCGGAAAGAACCATCGGAATCTTGCCGAGAAGACCGGCCTGCTGATACTGACGCATAAACGCAATACCCATGCCGCCCGGATGAAACTGGAAGACCACATCGGGGTTGGCAGCGCGTATCTGGGCCATCTCTGCCGAATAATCGGTCTGATCGAGCTGGGTGTAGATTTCACCGACAACCTCGCCCTTGAACCGGCGCTTGAAGCCCGCCAGCGCATCCTTGCCCGCCTGATAGTTCGGCGCAAGAATGAAAGCGCGCTTGAAACCTTCCTGCTCCGCCGCAATGCCCGATGCCTCATGGAGCGAGTCATTCTGCCATGAAACGACGAAGTAATTCGCATCGCAGCCCTTGCCCGCCATGTTCGACGGCGCGGCGTTGGCGCTGATATAGATACCGCCATTGTCGATGATATCCGGCACCGTTGCACCGGCAACATTCGAGAAGATGATGCCAGTAAACAGCTTGACGCCGTCTTCCGACATGAACCGCTCGGCGATCTGCCGTCCGTTTCCGGGTTTGGCCGCGTCGTCCTCGACCTTCAGTTCAACCGGCACGCCACCGAGTTTGCCGCCTTCTGCATCGATGGCAAGCTTCATGCCATCACGCACGTCTTGACCGAGATAACCGCCCGGACCCGATAAGGTCGTAATCACGCCAATCTTGACCGGCTCGGCGGCAGCAGCGCCAGTCGTCAGCCCCGCCAGCAGACCGATCATCAGAAGTTTGTTTCTCATTTCATTTCCCCTTGTCTTTTTATGCTTATGCATGGACGCCCGACTGTTTCGCCGGGCGCACGCCATCAAAGCGCGACCCAACCTTCCGGCGGGTTCTTGCCAGGATGAACGGTGTTGCAATGTGGGCAGGTCCGCAGTTTCTCGTCATTGTAGAAAGCGGCGTAGAGCGGCGGCAGATCGTCGACGATGGATTCCAGATCCACTTCTGCGCGATGAACGAGGCCGCTGCATTCGAAGCAATACCATTCGACGGCATCGAGAGCGCCCTCAGGGCGAGCCGGTTCGATCACCAGACCGATGGAGCCTTCCTGCGGGCGCTGCGGCGAATGACGGATATGCGCGGGCAGAAGGAAGATGTCGCCTTCGCGGATCGGCACATCGTAAAATTCGCCCGTCGACGTATCGTGCAGCTTCAGCAGCATGTCGCCCTTGAGCTGGTAGAAAAACTCCTCGACCGGATCATCGTGATAATCGGTACGCTTGTTCGGACCGCCGACGACGGTGACCATCAGGTCCGCATCCTTGAACACCAGTTGATTGCCAACAGGAGGCTTCAGTAGGTGCTTGTGTTCATCGATCCATTTTTGAAAATTGAAAGCACTTAGTTTTGTCATTCTTGTTCCCCTTTTCGGTTCGATCAGGACAGTTTGAGACCGCAGCTATCAAAGGCCTCCCGGATTGCCTGCTTTTCGGTGTCGGTCAGTTCAAGCATCGGCGCACGAACAGGTCCACCAACCTGACCGAGCAGCTCTTGCCAGTATTTTTGATGCGAAGTGGGTTTTTCAGCCGGTCGCGTCGACTTGAAGGCATGGCGGACAGGGTCCAGGCTTTGCCAGGCAGCACGCGCTTCGTCAGCTTTGCCCGCAAAGGCCAGATCGGTATAATCGCGCATGCGCCGATCAACCTTGGTCTGCAGGGTATAGGGCGGCGAAGAGCAAAGATAAAGCTGCCAACCCAGCTCGAGAATATTGTCCAGCCACTCATCTTCCGATGCGGTCGAGACCAGAATACGGTCACCCGCCAATTCCGTGAGCTTGCGATACATCTCGCGCGGAACCGAATATTTGATCGCGACGACCGTTTCAATATCGGCCAGACGGTTACAGAGGTCTGGACTCATCAGATAGCCGCTGTCGGGATGCGACCAGAGCGCAAGGCCGATATCCACCTTCGAGGCAATTGTTTCGTAGTAACGTAGCAGCGTTTCGTCCTGCGCACGCAGGAAATGCAGGACGGGAGCGTGGACGACAATATAGTCGGCACCACTGGCCTGCGCATGCTTGGCCAGATCGATAACCACATCCATGTTCTGGTCCGAGCAGGACATGATCGTCTGCGCCTTGTCACCGACTGCCGAGACAGCCAGATCGAACATGCGTTTGCGCTCGTCAACCGACATTGAAAAGAATTCGCCCTGCTTTCCCGCGACGAAAAGTCCGTCAATCCCTAGATCGTTGATCCAATGGTCGACATTCTTGCGAAAGCCGCCTTCATCGATCGATCCGTCCTCGTTGAAAGGCGTGTTTGCCGCAGCCCAGATACCGCGCATCGTAGCGCGCGAATGGGCCTTGGCGTTCTGACGGTCATACTTCATCGGAATCCTCACTTCGGGGGCGGGTCACTCCATACCCGCGTCTTCCTGATCGAGCCTGACTTTCTTTCATTCGGGAAGTCTTGTAAGTAGAATATATTCATAAACAAAAACTCATAAGTGAGCCGATGCGCCCCACTCTCCGCCAGATCGAATGTTTTCAGGCCGTGGTCGAACTGGGAAATTTTTCCCGCGCAGCCGAGCGTGTCAGGACGACCCAGGCCAATCTTTCCCACACCATCCGCGACCTAGAGACAGTATTGGACGCACGGCTTTTCGACCGAACGACACGCCGCGTCAGTCTGACCGATGCGGGGCGCGCCTTTGCAGAAGGTGCACTTGCCGGTCTTGCAGAAATTGATCGTGCTGCCGAAGTCGTGCGTGATCTGGGAAAGTTGCGGCGCGGACAGGTCAGTATCGCCGCCCCGCCATTGCTGTGCACGACAGTGCTTCCGCGTCTGGTTCGCCGTGTGGCCGATGAACACCCCAACCTCGTCATCAAGATCGAGGATGTCGGGCCTGAAATCGTCATCGAACAGGTTCGCAACGGGCGTTGTGATCTGGGTGTCGGCACCTTTTCCGGTGAAGACTCGGACGTTGAAAGCCAGACGGCACTACGCGATCAGTTGATGATTTTCGTTTCGCCCGATCACGATTTCGCCGGATATGAGCAGGTCGGCTGGTCCGAACTCGACAATCAGCCGATCATCACGCTCACGCAGAAGAGCAATATCCGGCTTTTAACCGAAATCGGCTTCGAACAGGCAAAACTGGCACTTCGACCGCATATGGAAGCCAACCAGATTCATACGGTACTGTCACTGGTGGAGGTCAATGCCGGCATCGCAGTTCTACCCGCCTATGCTTTCACCGCCTTGCGCGGTCGCGGCATCGTGGCCCGCCCCCTGACGGACCCCGCCATTGTGCGCGAGGTGCGCCTGATCACGCCTCGTGACCGCGAACAATCGGCAGCCACCGCCGCCGTGCGTTCGATCTTGCGGAACCTGCTTCGCCAGATGATCCCCGAAATTCCCGGAACGGGCAGCGCGAGCTAGGGCCTTTTGAGCTTGCTTCACAAGCCTTTGCGCGCTCATATAAAACTGCACCGCTGTTTAGAATCATCTGAAAAAATCGATCCTGAACAACACACCGCCGAAGGTCGGTCGCGTCGCCAGCAAGGGAATGCAGCCTCATGAATACATATGGAAAACTATTTTCAGCCGCACTGGTAGCGGCTGCTCTCAACAGCACGGCAGTTGGACAAGTCTTTGCCAAGACATTGATCTATTGCTCCGAGGCATCTCCTGAAATGTTCGATGCAGCGCAGACGACATCCGGTGCCGTGTATGACGCATCCGCGCGCAATGTTTCCAATGGGCTTATCAAGATCAAGCGCGGCTCAACGGAGCTGGAACCCGGCCTCGCGGAAAGCTGGGACGTTTCTGCCGATGGCAAGGAATATACGTTTCACCTGCGAAAGGGCGTGAAGTTTCACACCACAAGTTTTTTCACCCCGACGCGTGAATTCAATGCAGATGATGTGATCTTCACTTTCGACCGTCAGGGAAACAAGGATAATCCTTACTACAACCAGGGCACATGGCCGCAATTCGGGGCCTATTCCTTTCCTTCCCTGATCGAGAAAATCGAAAAGATTGACGATCACACCGTCAAGTTTGTGCTGGCGCATCCAGAAGCAACATTTATCTCTACCTTGTCACTTACATTCGCAGTCATTCAGTCCAAGGAGTATGCTGACAAGCTCGTCGCGGAAGGCCGCATTGCAGAGTTCAGCCAGCAACCTGTTGGAACCGGGCCCTATCAGTTCGTCGCCTATCAGAAGGATAGCGCCATCCGCTATCAGGCCAATCCCGATTACTGGGCAGGCAAGCAGAAGATCGATAATCTCATTTTTGCGATCACGCCTGATGCCGCGGTGCGCTATCAGAAACTGAAGTCGGGCGAGTGTCATGTCATTGCCGCTCCCAATCCCGCCGATATTGCGGAGATGAAGAAAGATCCGGCCGTCGAAATGCTGAATAAGGAAGGTTTGAACCTGTCCTTCCTCGCATACAACACCCAACAGAAGCCGTTTGACGATGTACGCGTCCGCAAGGCGCTGAACATGGCGGTTAATAAGGCTGCAATCATTGATGCAGTCTATCTGGGTTCAGCAGTTGTTTCGGTCAACCCGCTGCCGCCAAGTGTCTGGGGCTATAACAAGAACGTCAAGGACGACGCTTACGATCTCGAACAGTCACGCAAGTTGCTCGACGAAGCGGGCGTCAAAGATCTGAAGATGAAGATCTGGGCGATGCCTGTGCAGCGGCCCTATATGCCCAATGCGCGCCGCGCAGCCGAGCTCATTCAGTCGGACTTCGCCAAAGTGGGCGTAACGGCGGAAATCGCCACCTATGACTGGGGTGAATATCTCAAGCGTTCGCTGGATAAAGATCGCGATGGCGCCGTTATGCTTGGATGGACCGGTGGCATAGCCGATCCCGACAATTTCCTTGCCGCACTTTTGAGCTGCCAGGCTATAGGTAGTGCCAATCGCGCAAACTGGTGCGATCAGGATTTTGAGAAGTTGATTCAGGCTGCCAAACTGACAACCGACCAGGCAGAACGGACCAAGCTCTACGAACAGGCACAGGTCGTGTTCAAGGAACAGGCTCCTTGGCTGACAATCGCCCATCAGATCGTCGAGCAGCCCATCAGCAAGAAAGTTAAAGACTTCCGCATCGATCCCTTCGGTGGCTATCTGTTCGAAGATGTCGATATCGACGAATAGACCTTCCTCCCCGCCGGTTTGATCCCTGGCGTTGAATTCTGGATAGCGGGCAGGAACGCCCGCTATTCTTCTTTGGTGCTCAGATGAAATCCGAGCCAAGTTGACCAATAGCCGAGAAAATAAGATGGATATCGTAGACCGCTTTCTAGCCTATACCCGCATCAACACAACCGCTGTGCCCAATGCGAACAAACTCCCATCGAGCGCGGGACAAACCGATCTGGCAAAGCTGCTCGCCAACGAAATGCGCGCCATGGGCATGGAAGTTGAAGAACGCGATCATTCGATCGTTGTCGGAACGTTACCCGCCAATATCCCGAATGCCAATCAACAATTCCCGACAATTGCATGGGTCGCCCATCTCGATACGTCAAGCGAATATACGACTGACACCCGCGCTCATGTGGTGGACTACCGGGGCGGGGATATTCTTCTCAACGAAGCGACCGGCTCAGTCATGCGACTTGCGGAGTTCCCGGAACTGGAACGTTATGTCGGTGAGCGGATCATTGTTACGGACGGCACCAGTCTGCTGGGTGCCGACAACAAATCCGCCATCGCCGAGATCATGCATGCCATGCAGATCCTGATCACCCATCCCGAGATTGAGCACGGCACAGTTAAGGTCGTGTTCGTTCCCGATGAAGAAATCGGACTGCTCGGAGCCAAGGCGCTAGACGTTAATTCCCTGAAGGCCGATTTCGCTTATACGCTCGATTGCTGTGCCATTGGCGAAATCGTGTATGAGAACTGGAACGCAGGCGAATTTCGCCTGACCTTCAAAGGGCAGCCAGCCCATCCAATGTCAGCCAAGGGCAAGCTGCGCAATGCCATTCTCTATGCCCAGCAATTCATTGCAATGATGCCAGGTGGTGAACGCCCGGAATATACTGAAGGCACTGAAGGCTATTATTGGGCCAAGGGCATTCATGGGACCGTTGCCGAGACAAGCTTGATTATCGATATTCGCGATTTCACGAAGGACGGCTACGAAACACGTCGTGCCTTTATCGAGAACCTTGCTCAGAGTTTCAACCAACTCCATGGCGACGGCACAGTTCATGTAGACTACAAGGCCGTCTATCGAAACGCTGCCGAAAGCCTGCAAGGCGAGAACCGTTATCCGGTCGTGCTTGCCCTTCAGGCCATGAAGGCAATAGGCGTTGCACCGACACCGCTACCGATGCGAGGCGGCTATGACGGTGCGGTGCTGTCCGAAAAAGGGCTGCCATGTCCTAACCTGTTCTGCGGCGCACACAACTTCCACTCGATTTACGAATTTCTACCGGTTGGTTCGCTCAATAAGGCGTCAGAGATGGTTGTCGAAATACTGAAAACTGCGCGAATACCCGACAGAAGCGCAGATTGATCAAAATTAGACTGAATAGCGAGGAGACGTGAAGTCATCACGTCTCCTCGCTTCCTGTCTGCCGACTCGCTACCGCAAGTGCGGTTCGGCTTTAGTAACCTATCGCGGCACCAGCGACGGCACGGCTGTCGATGGCACCATAATAGCGGCTGTCACCACCCTTTTCGATGGCCGCCATATCCTTGCCTCCGACAAGAATGCCTGCTGCCTCACCCCAGACCGGCCAGTCATTGTCCTCTCCGACCGTATAGCCCATGCCAGTCAGCAGCCGGATTGTATCAGGCGAAAGCGCATTCGCTTCCATATAGACCCGGTCGGGCAGCCATTGGTGATGGATGCGCGGAGCGTCAATCGCTTCCTGAATGTCCATACCGTGATCGATGACATTCATGATCGCCTCCAACGTGATCGTGATGATGCGCGAACCGCCGGGACTGCCAATGACCATGAATGGCTTGCCATCCTTCGACACGATGGTCGGGCTCATCGAGGAAAGCGGCGACTTGCGCGGTTCAATGGCATTGGCCTCACCTTGGATGAGACCATAGAGATTGGCCACGCCCGGCTTGATGGTGAAGTCGTCCATCTCGTTGTTGAGAAGAATGCCGGTGCCTTCAGCCACCTTGGCCGTGCCGAATGATCCGTTCAACGTATAGGTCACGGCGACCGCATTGCCGTCTTTGTCCACGATGGAATAATGCGTGGTTTCGTTAGACTCCTTGAATTCGGCCGGCTTGAGAGCCTCGCTGACACCAGCACGATAAGGATCGATACGGCCCCGGATTTCTGCCGCATAGGCCTTGCTGGTCAGCTTCTCGATTGGATTGTCGATGAAGTCTGGGTCGCCCAAAGCCGTGTTGCGATCGACATAAGCGTGGCGCATCGCCTCCACCATCAAACGCGTGGTTTCTGCGGAACCATAGCCCAAATAGGAAATCGGATAGCCCTCGAGAACATTCAGGATTTCGCAGATAATCAATCCGCCCGACGAGGGCGGTGGCGATGAGACGATCTCATAGCCGCGATAGCTGCACTTGACCGGCTCCAGCTCTCGGATCTTGTATTGCTCGAAATCGGCTTTGGCTAGAATGCCGCCATTTTCCTTGCTCGATTTGACAATCAGATCGGCGATATCACCCTGATAGAAGGCCGATGCCCCCTTTTCCGAAATAGCCGAAAGCGATTTTGCCAGATCCGGCTGAACAAGCTTCTCGCCCAAGCCAAGCGGCTTTCCGTCCTTCAGGAAGATTTTCGCAGCGGCCGGGTCTTTCGCCAGTCTTTCATTGCCATCGGCAAAGGATAGAATATCGCCCAGCTCGAGCGCGAAGCCCTCTTTGGCGAGTTTCAGTGCCGGCTCGATCAACTCCTCGCGCTTGCGGCTGCCATATTTTTCGCGTGCTTCCTCGAGGCCCGCCACAGTACCCGGTACGCCGATGGCCAGATAAGTTTCTGTGCTGGCGCCTTCGACAGGCTTGCCGTCCTTGTCCAGATACATGGTCTTGGTGGCGGCCAGCGGTGCGCGCTCGCGAAAATCAAGAAAGGTGCTCTTGCCGTCTTTGAAGCGGATCGTCATAAAACCGCCGCCGCCGAGATTTCCAGCAGTCGGATAGACGACCGCCAGTGCATAGCTTACCGCGACAGCCGCATCCACGGCATTGCCGCCGTTCTTGAGCACATCGACACCGATCTGCGAGGCAAGATGCTGGGCCGTAACCACCATGCCGTTCTGGCCTTCCGCCGGGGCTGGTGATGCCGCGTAGGCCGAAGGCAGGTGGCCAACAACGGCAATAGCAGCGGCAAGGGAAAGCGATTTCAGTCTGTAATGCTGCATGTCTTTCCTCCCATGTTTTCTCCCAATTGGGAGCCTAGACAACAACGTCTGCAATATCTTGCGCAAAATCAAGCGTGAGAAATTCTTTCCATTCGAGGTTGCGGATAGAGCGTCAAGCGGTAATAATGTTCAGTATTGGTTCAGATGCTGCCAATGTTGCAGCTGAAACCCAAGATGGGGCTGGCACCGAACGGCTGCTCGTCAAAGACAGAGCCTCAGCCAGCTTCTTCCCGAGTCACTCTGACCATTCGGGATCCGTTCCAATTCCAATTCAATCGAAGCGATCTCACCATCAGGAGAAATCCATGACCTATGCTCAATGCGCTTGCGGAAATCTGACAGTAACGTCCCACGCGCCACCGCAATTGACGGCACTGTGTCACTGCTTAGCCTGTCAGCGGCGGACAGGTTCGCCGTTCAGTGCGAATGCCTTCTATTCGATAGACTGCGTTGAAATTTCCGGCGCATCAACAGATTTCATTCGGACAGCCGAAAGCGGCCGCAAGGTCCGGATGCATTTCTGTCCAAATTGCGGCTCAACCGTTTATTGGTTGCCCGAAGCTGCTCCCTCCGTGATCGGAGTGGCAGTCGGTTCGTTTGCCGATCCGGCTTTTGTAACGCCCTCACTATCCGTATTCGAGCAATGGAAACATGAATGGGTGTCCCTCGACGAGACAATGGAACATTTCTTGCGCATGCCGGATCGCGAATAGCCACAACCCGTTAACGTTGCAATCCTCGCTTTTTGCTCAGATTTGGTAAACCTAACGCGCAATTGTGAGCCATACTTTCAAGCGGATTCTGAAAGAGGCTTTCATGAAACCTGCAATCAATTTGTTCCAGTCAATCTCCAATCAGGGCGGAACCGGCAAGACAGAGATCAGCCGTTCCAACACATTCGTCTCTGGCGCGGAAGAAAATGCAGTGACTGTGATCGTTAATCGCGAGAATCTCATACATAGCCGTGGAGGTTTTCTCACGCATATGAACTGGCTGTTTGCGACGTCCAGTTAAGAACATAGATCACTGTCGCAATTTTGATCAAACGAACAACACGTTGCATGCAATTGCATTCATTTTAAAGCAGCTTTCACCAGAATTCCGGCTGAGTTGGCATTAACGATATAATCTTGAAGTCAGCTGAAAAACCGAAAGCAACCCACCCCAATAAAGATGATGATACGCTGGGGTCAGTGTTTTTCCCTCAACAGCAGCAGGACTAGCAATGTGCCTAAATCAGAATTACATTTTCTAGCTCGGCATATGCGAAAGGTATGACTCCGCCTAAGCCCTGTGCCCAACTACCTATGGCCTCTACGATCTAGAAGTTTGACCTGAAATTCATCACTGCTGTCGGCTTTATAACGGACGGAGAGACAAAAGCACTATCGATTTACATATCTCTGCTCTCTCGTCAGCGTGCACCACGCACGAAGCTTTCGCCCAATGACTGCGGAAGACTAGCCTTTCGACCTGCAATCAACAGAACCAACATCACCATAACAAATGGTAGCATCTGAACAACATCTGTCGGTACATTGACACCTGCGACTTGCAAGGCAGTTGCCAGAGAGAGACTTACGCCGAATATGAGGGCTCCTCCCAATACCCAAAGAGGCTTACCACGTGCCAGCATTGCAAGCACAATCGCGATAAAGCCATTGCCGTGACTCATGAACGGAATAAATACACCGGCAACTGCCACAGACATGAAGGCTCCGCCAAGTCCGGCAAGTGCTCCGGTTATCAATACTGCAGTGCTACGGGTGCGCACGACGTCCACGCCCGTTGCATCCAGAGCCGCTGGTTTATCACCCGCCGCCTGCAATGCCGTGCCCCAATGCGTCATTCTGTAAATCCAGGCAAAAACAGCCACCAGCGCAACAGCCAGATAGACAATCGGATTGTGGTTAAACAGGATTGGGCCTACCACTGGAATCTCAGACAAGGGCCAGATCGGCCATTTGGCAGCACCATCAAGGCGAGGATAACTGCTTGAAAACTGCACAAAATGCAGAAGTGCAGTCAGGCCTTGCACCGCCAAGGTAAGCGCGATGCCGATAACAATCTGATTGAGACCCAGCCGAACGCAAAGCAGAGCCATAAATGTCGCAACAAAGGCACCAGCCAGAGCCCCACCAATGAAGCCAAGCCCCATATTGCCGGTGCTCCATGCAACGAGAAAGCCTGCATATGCGCCCGCGAGGATCATGCCCTCAAGGCCAATATTGAGCACACCGGCCTTCTCGGAAAGCTGCTCACCTAACCCTGCCAACAGCAGCGGCGTTCCCGCAGCAATCGCTCCGAGGAACAAGGTGATGATGAAACTTTCGGTAAAAAGTGACATTGTCGTCTCCTCAGATTTCCGCGCGGTATTGGCGGTTTTTATCGAAATACTCAGCCAGTGCCAGCGTGATCAGCAGAAGGGCCACGATGACCAGAGAGAAGAAGCTCGGCACTCCAAGACGACGTGCGGCACTCTCGCCGCCAATCGTCAGCGCAGAAAACAAGAAGACATAGGCGATTGATCCAAAGCCGTTAAGCCGGGCAAGAAACACCAGAGGCACGACAGTAAGGCTGTAAGCCGGGTTCCAGTCTGCACGTACATTGCCTTGTGTGCCCAGAATATCGACCGCACCGGAAAGACCGGCCAACCCGGCCGAAATGGCAAAGACCGCAATCGTCAGCTTAGGCACTGACAGACCCGCATGAACGGCAGCTCGTGGATTAGCACCAACCAGACGCAGTTTCATGCCAAAAGAGGTCTTGGTCATCATCAGGTGCATGGCAATGATGACAACCAAACCAACAATCAGCCCCGAAGAGATAGTCGTATCAAACAGTTTTGGCAGTCGCGCATCCACTGGCAATGTACGGGTTTGCGGTGTGGTGGTTGAAGGATCGAGAAATGCCAGCTTCACCAGCACATTGGCGAGCGAGACACCAAGAAAGCTCATCATCAATGTTGTGATGATTTCATTGATGCCATGCCAGGCTTTCAGCATTGCGGGGAGCAGCCCCCAAAGCGCGCCGATAATCAATCCTATCAGAAGACCAAGCGCCAGATTAAGCCAGATCGGAACGCCTGCCGCATGCATCAGCGGCGTTGTGGCGGCAACAATAACAGCCGCCAGCAAAAATTGCCCGTCACCGCCCAGATTCCAGATGCCCGCGCGGAAAGCGACAATCAGGCTCGCTGCGATCAGGAGAAACGGTCCCATACGGGTCAGCGTTGCCGACAGGCCCGACGGCGACAATATTGCCCGTTCCACAACATAGGCATAGTAGCTCAGGGGATTGACGCCCATGGCAAGAAGGATCAGCCCTCCTAAAACCAGCGCGGCAATCAGTGGGCCAATGCTGACAGTCAGTATTTTGCCCCAGGCCGCAAAGGGCGAACGGATAGTCGGGCTCGCCACTCCCGCCGTACCAGCCTGTTGGTCGCTCATTCTTCTTCTCCGGCACTCATAAGGCGGCCGATTGCATCTCGTGCGCCCACACCATTTTGAACCGTGCCTACCAACCTGCCCTGATCAATCACAGCGACCCGATCAGCAAGTTCAAGCAGCTCATCAAGGTCTGTCGAAATCAGCAAAACTGCTTTGCCTGCGTCTGCTGCATCGCTGATACGCTGGCGGGTGGCACGAATATTTTTTACATCAAGACCGTAAGTCGGCTTTGCAAAAATAACCGCCTCCGCCGAGCCGGTCAGCTCACGCGCCAACAAAACTTTCTGAATGTTTCCCCCAGACAATGTTCCTACGGGCGTCTGGACATCCGGCGTGCGAATATCAAAATTCCGCACATGTTCCTGAGCCTGCGAACGAATGGATTGCGGCTTTTCGATACCTTTTTTCCAGAAAGGTGAGGCTCCAATATCCTTGAGCAAAAAGTTAGTCGCGACGGAGAATGCACCGACAGTACCCTCGCCCAACCGATCGTCAGTTACATAACGCAGCCCTGCTGCGCGGCGTTCTCCCACTGTAAGAGAACCGATTTCGGCACCATGCAGCTTCACACTTCCCGAGGAAGGCGTCTGCCCGGCCAAGGCTTCCGCAAGCTCTTTCTGACCATTGCCATCGATGCCGGCAATGCCGAGCACTTCTTTCGATCTCAGCGCAATTGAAACATCACGAACTGGAATACGTCCCGCATTCGAATTTAGCTTTGAAACCTCCAACACCACGGAACCCAATTCACGGGTGGCGCGATAGTCGCTGGCGCTATCATCAGTCGCAGACTGGCCGAACATCAAACGGATTATATTGGCCGTATTCCGCTGATCGCTATTCGCATTGAGTTCGTCAGGTGTAATAGCGCCGGCATTTTTACCAAGGCGTAACACCGAAATCCTGTCGCCATATGCCAGTGCTTCGTTGAGCTTATGCGTGATGAAAATGACCGCAAGCCCCTCGGCAACCAGTCGGCGCATTAACTCTCCGAGAGAAACAGCCTCATTGGGGGTCAGCATAGCGGTCGCCTCATCAAGAATAAGACACCGGCTGCCGCGCATCAAAGCGCGCAAAATTTCGACCTGCTGACGCTCACCTAGGGAAAGGCTGGAGACCAGCGCAAAAGGATCAACGCGCAGACCAATGCGGCTTGCAGTTTCATCTATACGCTTTGCAATGCCGCTGCGATCCGGCTTACGCCACCATACCCCACCAAGGGTGAAATTATCGACAACCGTCAGGCTTGGCACCAGCATCGAATGCTGAAACACCGTGCCTATTCCTAATGCGAGGGCATAGCGGGGAGACGTTATATTGACGGCTGAACCATCAATCTCGATACAGCCGTTATCTGGCTGCTGAAGCCCCGATAACATGCCGACCAATGTAGATTTTCCAGCACCGTTTTCGCCAAGCAGAACATGAACTTCGCCCGGCCAAATATCTGTGCTGACATTGTCATTGGCTATAACGCCGGGAAAGCGCTTGGTAATACCACGCAGCCCAACAAATGGCTTTGTACTGGAATTCGGAGGAAAGGCCGCGTTTGTCACTGACGTCTGCATTTCAATATCCTTCATGCAAATCAGCCTCATCACACCGTGTTGGATCAACTAAAAATGCGATCCAACACGGTTTTCGTGAATTGCGCACGCCATCATTCGACCCATTTTAATGGCAGTATGGCGAACGCAATGAGACGGGTTTAAGAGCAGGCTGGCTCACTTGGAGGCGACAGTTTTTACCAGTGCATGAACACTGTCCGCATCAAACTTCGGCTCTACCTTTATGGCTCCAGAAACAACCTCGGCCTGCAAGGCTTCCATTTCTTTCCAGACATCATCCGGTATGTTCTTGGTCTTCAGAAGACGAAGACTACCATCACTGAGTTTGATGTTATAGTTGCGGCTACCGTACTTTCCGTCCTTCAGATCCTTGATCATGTCGACGTAAACCGGCGTCAGATCCCAGATAACGGATGAAAGAAGATTGCCTTTATCAATTGACGTCTTATCGCCGATAACATCGATGAAATAGGCTTTTCCGCCATCGGTGGCCGGCGTCGTTTCAACGGCTTGCAACATGCCGAAACTCGAACCGTTGCCCTGTCCGAAGATAATGTCGGCACCAGAGGCTATAACGGTTTCAGCCACACGCTTACCACCGGCGGCATCAGCATAAGCAGCCGGTCCGATCACGGCATAGCGAACTTCAACGGCTGGGTTCTCTGCCTTCACGCCTTGCGCAAAAGCAACCGACATATTGTTCCACGATGGCGGCTCACCGGATACCACAATACCAACAACCTTGGTTCTGCTCGTCTTGGCGGCCAGTCGTCCTGCGAGATAAGCACCGTCGCTGCCAGCCGCCGTGTAATCAGCAATCTTGCCTTCAGCAAGCTTGTCCGGGCTGTCGACGATAGCGACTGGAATATTCATTTCGGCACTGATTTCTGGTGCGGCTGTGTTGTAACCGGATGCGTGGGCAATCAACAGACCAGCGCCATCTTCAGCAAGCTCGCGCAACGTCGGGCGAACATCGCCATAACCCAGATTTTCAGCAACAACCACCTTTACACCAGCGGCCTCACCTGCGGCCTTCGCAGCATCGACACCCTGCTGGTTCCAGCCCATATCGGTCCCCATTTCCGGGGCCAGAATGGCGATGGATGTAATCTCCTCGGCCAAAGCACGGCTTGCCATCCAACCACTAAAGGCAAGAGCCAGCACAGCACCACTGACTGTTCCTGTTATTTTTTTTCTCATTTTATTGTTCCCTTTTATAGATTTTTATTGACTATTTACTCAATACCGGATGATTTTTGAAGTATAACCCGGAGCAGAATTCAAAATGAAAACTCACCTCACCTTTCTTGCTACAGCAATTCTTGGCCTAAACGCAGCATCTGCTGCGGTTAACGACCAGTCGCTTGATATTACGGTCGAAAACAGTGGCAAAACCGCATTGGTATGCTCTGCTTCCATCGCGCATTGGTTTTCAGCCGACCTTGGTGAAGTCAGCCCCGGCGCCAGCCGATCATTCAGCTTTGGCGTCGACGTAAAAACGGGCAATGTCTTCCAGCTGAACTCAGTGGGTAACGAAATGGCAGTGCAGCGCATCTGGTGCGGCCACAAAGGCAGTGACTGGGCAACCCGAGCAGAAATTCCTATGGAACGCCGTGCTGGCGTCAGTCCGGATCCAATCCGCTTGCGCTGCGCAGCAGTCGCGACGACAACCCGATGCACCGCCTCGTAACGGAACCCATTCCGGCTGATTTTTAATCCACCACAGCCTTGCATCTGACTCCTCAGTTCCGGAAGGGACGGTCTTTGAAGCAGATCGCTCACGCGACCCCAGTAATTCAAAAACCGCAACCCCGATTGACAGCGCGAGAATACGATAGCATGATCATACCGTAATACAATAATGAAAAATCAACTCGGGGCGATTTTACGATTATTCTCTTAATTCGTTGTATTTAAATAGAAAAATCTAAGATTGCGTCAGCAGCATCCACGAGAGAGTAAAAAATGCGCACTGCAATTGTGACTGGAGCAAGCCGTGGACTGGGTCGGGCCTTTGCCATTGGACTGGCAAAAGACGGATTCGCACTGAGCCTTTGTGCTCGTGATATGGCGGCGTTGGAAGAGACTGCAGCACTCGCCAGCGCGGCAGGTTCGCCTCAGATCATTCTCATTGCCGCCGATCTGTCTAAGGCGGGAGCTGCTGAAAAAGTCGTATCTGAAACGCTCGCCGCGACCGGACAAATTGATGCCCTGATCAACAACGCTGGCGCAACCAAACGAGGTGATTTCTTATCGCTGACCGACGAAGATTTTCATGAGGGATTTGCACTCAAGTTCCATGCGACCGTTCGGTTTTGTCGGGCTGCATGGGATGCCTTGTCTCAGAGCAAAGGTACTATTGTGAACATATCGGGCGTTGGAGCGCATACGCCTGAGCCGGATTTTACCATTGGTGGATCGGTTAATTCGGCGCTCATCAACTTTACAAAGGCGATTTCCAAGCGTGCGCAGGGAACAGGCATGCGGATCAACACGCTCTGTCCCGGTCATATCGTGACTGACCGCCTCGGGCGCCGGATAGAAGTATTGGCAAAAGAACGCAATATTTCCATTGAAGCTGCGCGCGAAGAAATTCGCGAAGCCCAAGGCATACAACGTTATGGCGAGGCAGATGAAGTTGCTGACGTTGTGCGCTTCCTGTGTAGCCCGGCCGCTGCCTATGTGCATGGAACGGTCATTAATGTGGACGGTGGCGCAACGCCGGGGATATGACAGCGGCGTTAAACGCCCGAGGAAAATAGGGATCCTAAATCGGCCCCCTATTTCATGATTTATTGGGAAATATTAGAGCGCAGATCTGATTCAATCAGATCAAAACACGCTCTAATGCCCAGATAGGACAAGTGTCTGCACTGGCATCATCACGGCTTGTATTCGCAGGATCATGGCGTGAACGAGGCCGGTTGCATCGACGGCGTGCAAGAATATAGACCGCAGCGTACCCGCTTTACCGGATTCCAATTCCTCATGATTGCTTGTGTACGCGTTGGCCACACAACTACTGCCGGGGGGAATGCCTGCAAGTTGCCCTTCATAGAGAGGCTCCAGGGTAACTGTGATTGTTCCCGGTTTTGCCAATTGCTGGATGTCGACCAGTTGATCGCTGGCTCGTACCTGCCCGCCTGCAATAACATCCTGCACTTCAGTTACGACCATCGGAATAATCGTGAATGGCTTACCGATACATGTTGCTTCGGCAATCATGCCGGGCTTCATGACTTGCGCTTCGATCTGCCCGAAGCCTGCGATAAGGGCCGTTCGGCCTGCCGTTTCCGGCACCAATATGCCGGCCGGGCGGAGCAACGGATTGACAACTTCACCGGCACGCAGCGTGAACTGTTGAACGGTTCCTGAAACGCCCGCCTTCACGATCGATTTATTCAGTTCAACTTCCGCCTCGGTAGCTGCAGCCTCAATGCTTGCCCTCTGCGCTGGAAGCAATGAGGTGATTTTGGTTTCGAGCGTCTGCTTGCTGGCGGTTGCTGCTGCCAGTTCGCTACCTTTGCCATCGGCTATGGATTGCAGACGTTCAGTATCCTTACGGGCGACGATGTTTGAGTTGCGGCGCTGCAGCTCGAGTTGCGTGTTTACATCGTTCTGTGCCTGAACGAACGCAATCTCACCTTGCTTAATCCGGGCATCGGCAGCCACAAGATCGGTTTTGGCGACAACCATTTCGGCGTCGATTTCCGCAATGCGTTTACGGGCTGTTTCCAGCGCAGCCTTTTGTTTGCTGTCATCGAGTTTGAAGAGCGGTTCGCCAGCTTTCACCTTCTGGTTTCGCGAGACATACACTTCATCAACACGTCCACCTATTTCCGGAAGGATGGTAACGGTTCGAAATGCAGCCGTTACGTTAGATGTAGACGGATGATAATAGAAGATCATCGTGATCAGGGAAATTGTGAGGATGAGGCACGCAGTGATCCCCCACCTGAGTTCGAACCACATGGAGTAGATCGTGATCTCGTGCCCGATCCGTTTTCCCTGACGATACCGGCGGTAAAGATAATCCGGAAAGATAGTGATCATTGAGCAAAGCAGGAATTCAAACATTATTTCTGCTCCTGCTTGTTCTGATCAAGGGGCAATGCCGTGTCGGGCACAACTGTTGACGAGGTCACGCTTTGCGAGGACGGCGATATCGTTTGTGGTGCAACATTATCGCTGCCGCCAACAGTTGGCGCTGGATCAGAGGGCGGAATTGTCAGGTGAAGCCCTCGCCGTGCAATGGTACGCAGAGACCTTGCCATGGATGTTACCGGCGACAGAAAATCCGGAAGATCCGTCATTGCCAGCAAAAGCGCTGCAATCCAGAAGAGCTGATTGTGGGTGAAGAGCGCTATCAAACCCAATACAGCAACAAGCTGAAGCTGAATTTTGTTGGTCTTATGAGCGATGTGCTCAGGGAGAGCATGAAGTCTCAGATAGAGAATTCCAGTTAAGAAAACCACGCAGATAAGGAAAATAATGACGATGTTCAAAAGCACATCGGTTTGTCCCGGGGACGTTATAAATACGGGTATGTGTCCGACCGCTGCTTTATGCACGGCATCTGCTGATTGGTCCATGTTGCCTCCAGCCTTTGTTTGTTGGCGTTCCATGCGCTTCACCGGATGGTGGCGGATAAGGAGCGCGGCTGTTCACCAACAAATGTGCCCGAAAAATGTCGGGCGGACTTCATTATATCAAATCGCAAGAACGTTGTGGGAATTTCAGCTGAGGATTGGGAAAGTTACCAAATGGAATGAGGAATTATAAAGAAAATAAGCTACTGTTCACGCTGAGAATACCGATTTCCGTCTAGCAATCGAGTCAGAGCGAGACAAAGTCATGGTTCTAGTTTAGGCAGAATTTAACACTAGCCCATCCATAGATAAGCCCGGCTTCTCCAGATCGCACACATTTTCTGACCGTACAGAGCGCCCCTCATACATGTCGATGTGCAGATTGCCGAGCGGACACAAATCCGCGAACGGCCAACCCCTGGTTCATATGTCCCAAAAAGCAATTCGCCAATGACAATCGGCGACAATAGAAGTTTTTGCAGAATTTGCAGTATAATCACGCCTAGAAATAAGGCCGCATCCCGACAACCATTTTAAACTTGTCGGGATGTGCTCTCAATCAAGCGTCAGCCTCTTCGGCCAGCCGTTCACGTAGAATGGCAATTGCCACCTTACCCGCATTCATCACATGATACGCGGCCGCCTTGCGAGCTTCCTTACCGCGTCTCGCGGCCAGATGACCGACAACTTCTCCAAGTTCAGCCAAGCTGTCACGCGTACGGCCCGGTGCACCCAGCGATGTCGCACGCAAAACCATGACGCGCGCGTTCAGCGATGAGAGCGTATGGCCAAGCGCTTCATTATGTGCACCGAAAATCAGGCAGTCATAAAAAGCATTCTTGGCTTGCAGGCGCTCCAATGGATCGGTGATTTTGTCGCCTTGTTTGAGCACCTCAAAAGCGGCTTTGAGAGCTTCTATATCCTCATCGGTTGCATTGCGCGCAAACAGCTCACAAGCCAGCCCTTCGAGCTCGACACGAACCTGATAAATACCTTCGGCTTGCTCTGGCTTCAGACGTGCCACAATCGGCCCGCGATGCGGAACGACTTCAACAAGACCTTCACTTTCAAGCTGACGCAGTGCTTCGCGCACAGCCGTACGGCTGACGCCCGTCATTTCACACAAATCGCGCTCAGTAATACGCTGACCTGCCGTAAAATATCCCACCGCGATCGAATTGCGGATACTTTCCGTAACGCTGTGCCGCACAGGAGCCGCAGCTTTTACCACTTTAAAATCAATAGGCGGGGTTCGCCCGTTCATGGATACAGTCATAAGTTTATACCCCTTTTGGTGTATGGGGACCGGTATTACCGTATTACTATACGCTAATTGCTTGTTTTGAAAGCATCAGATTTTCGACCATGCCTGTTTAACGTGCATCCCGAAAAGGGTTAAACGGCTTTCGGAAAAAGACGCTCGTTAAAACAATGAATTAGAGCGCCGATATGTCTTAATGAAATAGGCGCTCTAATGTGCAAAACCTCAGTCTCGGGCTGCTTCTATGACCGCCATAGCTGCCGCAACCCCTGCTCCCACATCAATACCCTTTACACCTGCAGCCTTGAGGCCACCGGCAATTGCTGCAACGGAGATAAGCGAATAAGGAGGGCGGGCAGTCGGCCCCATGTGCCCGATCCGGGTCAGTTTTCCAAGTGTTTCACCACGACCCGATGAAAATACAACCCCATAGAGATCACGGATTGAAGCACGCAGCTTCGCTTCATCTATGCCTTCGGGAATTGAAACTGCGGTACAGGTTGCCGAAGCAATCTCCTCCCACGCAGCCCATAATTTCAACCCTGCTGCCTGCACCCCAGCCCGGCAGGCTTTTGCGGTCAGGGCATGACGCGCCCAAACATTTGCTTCACCTTCATCCAGATAAATATCAAGCGCTGCATCAAGAGCATTGATCTCGGAAACCGAAGGCGTGAAAGGAAATGGCCGGTCTGCCCTGTGCGCCTCTTTCCAGTCAACAATCGAAAGAATTGATGCGCGCGGCGCATCAGGATTAGCCGCCATTTTCTCCCATGCAGCTTCGCTCACATGCAACAGCGTCAATCCGGGTGGACAACCCAGACATTTATTCGGACCAGTTACAAAAATATCGGCAAATGATGTCTCTGGCAGAACATCCATTCCACCAAATGCCGAAACGGAATCCACAATGAACAGTTTGCCCGCGGCTCTTACAACTGCGCCAATCTCGGCAACCGGATTAACCGTGCCGGACGGCGTATCATGATGACAAATCGAAACCACCGCAACATCAGGTCGTTTCTTTAAAAAGTCCGCGACCGCATCAGCAGAAAGCACTTCATTATAAGGCACTGCGAGTTCTACGACTTCTTTTGCGTAACGTGCAGCCCAATAGCCAAAGCCCTTGCCATAAACACCCGATACGAGATTAAGCACCACATCGTTTCTGGTGATCAATGAAGCAGCAGCGGCCTCCAGCCCCAATACAGGCTCCCCCTGAAGGATTACTGGCGGCGTTTTTGTGTGAAAAGCTCGCTGCACTTTTGAATTCACAGATTCGTAGAATGCCAGGAATGCCGGATCATAATCATAGAGAACAGGTCGCGACAGTGCCTGCAGCACTGCCGGATAGGCATCCACCGGGCCTGTGGTCAATGTAAAGATCGGATCGGCAATTTTCCCAAGGCTCGTATGGCTCATGTCGCTCTCCCATTCATGTCCGTAGTGTCTCGTGTCATTGCGAGAAAAGCTGCACCATCGGCAGCATCTTCAATTGCTTCTAGCGAAGTGATCAACTCATCGGCATCCAGATCAATGCCACGCCAGCCAATCTGCGCGCGAAATTTTACGGCAAGATCGGCATCTGTCATTGGATGATCCAACCCGCCTTTGGCAGCATCAATCCTGCGTACAAGCTTGCGTCCGTCATTCAGCGAAAGACAAACCTCAGCAGCTTCAAATGTAAAGGAAAGATCATCTACGAAAGATAGCTTTGAAGCCAAATCCTTCAGTTGCGGATCTTGCGCCGCTTGATCGGAAAAAGCCTCAAGATCAGCTCGGCCCCACAACAAACTGACCGCCACGGCATGTTGTGCGCTCACCTGCGAAAGCCTTCCCGTGGTGACATTCGGGCGATCCGTGCGTTGGCGAAGAAGCGGATGCCCCGTCAATCTTATCGATGCAATTGCATCGGCACTGAAATCCCCTTGCGCATGAAGGGCAAGACAGGCTTCGATAACAGGGTTGAGAACAATCCCGCATGGATAAGGCTTGAAGGTGTTTTTCAGAATCTCCCAGCGGCTTCCCAACTCATCTGTCAGGGTTGCGAAATCCGGGGCATCTGAGTGCAGCGCCAGAAAGCCTCTTGGACCCTCAAGCGGCGCTGCGGGACCAGAATAACCTTTGGCGGCAAGCAATGCCGCCATTAGGCCAGCACGCGCGGCCTGCCCGACGGAGAGGCTTTTCGACATGGTGCCAAGCGTTTCAACCGAACCCGCACCCTGCGCCAAAGCATGCCCTAAAGCATCAACGAGCTGTGCCGGGGAAAGCTTCAAAAGCCTACCCGCAGCAAGAGCTGCACCAAAAGCGCCGCAAGTCGACGTAATATGCCAGCCGCGCGCATAATGAACCGGGTGTAATGCATTGCCCAACCGACAAGTCACTTCCGCCCCAAGAACGAAAGCCTCAATCAGTTCCGATCCGGTTACCGGCTTTCCCTCTGCTGCCAGTGTCTCAGCTAAAGCTAGAACAGCCGGTGCAACAGGGGCAGACGGATGGATAACCGTCGGAACATGGGTATCGTCGAAATCAAAAATATTGGCCGAGGCCGCATTGATGTAGGCCGCCCACAGCATATCAGCGCGTTCTGAACGCCCGATTAGGCCTGCTGTGGCGGGGCCGGAAAAAGCTGGCAGCATTGCCACCAGCTTCCGGATTGCAGCTTCATTTGAACCGCCTATCGCCGTACCCACCATATTGAGTAGCGAACGCCGTCCGGCGGCGCATACTGAATCAGGCATTGCCGGTGGCGAATGAACAAACTCGGCGATTGTGGCACTCAGAGCTATCATGTCAGGCGCCAGCAGCCTTGCCGCGCACCTGCGTATCCGCCCACTGCTCCAGCGGACGGATGATCGCAGTCATATCTGCATCCGGCCCCAGATCAGCTTTGGTAATGGAAAACAGCATACGCACGGCATTGCCCACCAGCATCGGCACTCCAAGACGTTCGGCTTCTTCCAGGCAAAGCCGAATATCTTTGAGAGAAAGTGCAATTGCGAAACCGAAATCAAAACTACGCGGCAGAACAAAACGCGGAATCTTATCAACACTTGCCGAAGTGCGACCCGATCCGGCATTGAGTACTTCGATCATGACATCCGCATCAAGTCCGGCCTTTGCACCCATGACCATGGCTTCGGAAGTGATTGCGAGTGCAGCTGCAGAGCAGATATTGTTGATGAGCTTCATAACCTGCGCCTTGCCGGGTTCTTCGGCAACACGGATCACTTTGCCAAGTGCCAGAAGCATCGGCTCCACAACAGTGAAATGCGCGGTTGGGCCGGCCGCCATCAAAGCAAGTGTTCCCTTTTTTGCACCTGCAACACCGCCCGAAACAGGGCTGTCAATCAAGGCAATACCTGCTTCAGACAGGATCTCGGCCAGATCCATTTCGGCCTTTGGCCCGGTTGTCGAGAGATCGACTACACGCTTTACAATACCAGGATTGGCCGCAATCGTGCGCCCGACAGCAAGCACAACTTCAGGTGTAGGCAAAGACAGGAAAATGGTTTCAACGCGAGAGCCAAGCTCTTCAAGACTGTTAGCAGCATCTGCACCGGCAGCAGTTAGAGCCGCCACCGCCGCCTCTGCACGATCATTGACGACAAGCGTATAGCCTGCACCAATGATGCGCTCCGCCATTGGGCGTCCCATATTGCCAAGCCCAACAAAACCCACTTCAGACATTCCACTCTCCTGTTATCGTGGTCTCGCTGTCAGGCAAAAGACCAGCCATTATCTACCGGTATTGCTGCTCCATTGATCCCCTCACTCGCAGAGCCGCAGAGGAAGAGCGCAAGAGCCGTAACCGTATCCATTGGGATGAATTTTCCGCCCGGCTGGCGGGTTGAAAGAAAAAGACTCGTCGCCTCTTCTTCGCTTAAGCCTTTTTCAGCAGCCAGCACCTTGATGCGACCAAGCGCTGAATCTGTCGCCATCAATCCTGGACAAATGGCATTGCAAGTGATCGCAGACGATGCCAGCTCAAGCGCCACAGTGCGCATCAGGCCAATCATTGCGTGTTTGGTGGTGACATAATCCGCGCGCTCTGCAAGTGCGATCAGACTATAAACTGAAGCCATATTGATGATCCGTCCCCAGCCACGCTCGCGCATGTCGGGAAGGCAAGCCCGTATCAGACGAAACGGTGCAGAAAGATTGACCTCCAGCGCTCGATCCCAGTCAGCATCCGCAAGTGATTGCACAGGCGAAATTTTACGAATGACCGCATTGTTGATGAGAATATCGATTGCACCAAGATGCTCTTTGGCATGTACAGCCAGTTGGTCTGCAGCACCCTCTTGCGATAAATCAAGCGCCACCGCACCGACCGGCTGGCCCGTCTCGTGTGCTAAAGCCGCTGCAACATCGATGACTTCCGGTCGAATATCGGTGAGGAAAATGCGGTTTCCCGCTTTTGCAAAAACCCGCGCGAGCTCAAGCCCCAACCCAAGCGCTGAACCTGTGATCAGCACACCGCGACCTATTGCCGAACTCATCGCGCCAGTTCCTCCCACGTCAAAACCGGCTCAACATCCAGTCGAACAACAATGCCTTCAAGCGCTTCCAATGGCGCGCAATAGGCGCGCATGACCGCCGGATCATGACCCGGCACAATATGATCAAGAGTCGGAGCCAGCTCGATTAACCGGGCATAGCCACGAATGAGTGCTGCCTCATCAAACAGTACAGGAAACGGGTTCTCGCGCTCCATATTGGCGTAGAAATGCGTCGCATCAGATGCAAGAACCACCCAGCCGCGTTTGGTATAAACACGCACCGCCTGCAAACCCGCACTATGCCCTGGCACCGAATGCAGCCATATGCCGGACGCAAGTTCTTTATCTCCTCGGTGAAACTCAATCCTGCCCGCATAAAGATTGCGGATATAGGCAACGATGTTATCCACATCGAACGGCGCACGCGCTTTCGGATCGCACATACATGGGCCTGTCGCATGCCCCGCTTCATCGACCTGAAGATGAAAGCGCGCCGACGGAAAGTCTCCCAGAGTTCCGGCATGGTCATAATGCAGATGCGTGAGAATCACCTCACTGACCTGTCGAGCATCAACATCCATGAGTGCAAGCGCATCAACAGGAGGACGCAAAAGCGTGCGGCCCCGCCCATCCGCTGCTTGCTGCCCGAACCCCGTATCAATGACATAAATTTCATCATCTCGACGCGCCAGCCAGATGAAGTAATCGAGATTTTCACCCGATTCATGCGGGTCTGCATAAAGAAAATTATCTTTGGCCGTCCGTCCCGTATGTGTGGCGTAACGAAGCGCGTAAAGCTCAAAAGGCGTTGGTTTCTCGTTAAAATCTGCCGCAGGAGCCGTCATCATTTGCCCACTTTACGTTGATGCTTGCCAAAAACTATCGAACTTTGTCTTCAGTATGACCGTAATCTTGTCATACAATCTATTGACAGGTCAAGTCCGGCATGTCTAACCTTGGGACAATCAGAACGGCGCAATCAATCTGAAGCCAGGCGACAAAAACGAAGCAGCCGTCCTGCCCACCTTAACGGAGAGATGCATGACTCGTCCCGAATTTAGCGGTGAACAATTCCAGAAAGGGCTGAAGGTCAGACGCGAGGTGCTTGGCGATGGCTATGTTGCGCCTTCGCTGGCCAATGCAGACGATCTGACGGCGCCATTGCAGAAGCTTGTTACGGAATGGTGCTGGGGTGAAATCTGGACCCGCCCGGGGCTGGAACGCAAAACCCGCAGCTTTCTCAACCTTGCAATGCTGACCGCATTGAACCGTCCGCATGAAGTGAAAATCCATGTGCGCGGCGCCCTGAATAACGGTGTCACAGAAGAAGAAATCGTAGAAGTTATTCTTCAGGCCGCGATCTACTGTGGCGTACCAGCCGCCCTCGATTCTATGCGTGTTGCGACGGAAGTCATCCGTCAGATGCGCGACGAAAAGGCCGTAAGCGCCTGATCCCGATACCGGAAACGCTCAATAAAAACGGGGAACACCCGCGATTCCAATTGCAATAGGAGGCCCATTTGACACAGGGAACAGCAGCAAAACTCGCAAGCCAGCCGCATAAGCTGAAAACCGGCGAAGAATACAAAGAGTCGCTGAAGGATAACCGCCAGATCTGGGTTGGCGGTCAGAAACTGAATTCCGTTTATGACGAACCCGCACTTGCGAAAGGTATCGACCTTCTCGCATCGATGTTCGATGATCAGTTCACTGAAGAACATGCAGACGCCACCACCTATTACGATGAAAAGGCAGGCGCAGTACTAAGCCGTTCGTGGCAGATTCCGCGCACCAAGGAAGATCTCGCCGCGCGTCGCCGGATGATCGAGTACACTTCGCTCAAGACAGCAGGCACCTTTGGGCGCCCACCGGATCTTGCACCATCGATCGTCGTTGGTCTTTATGCTTACCTGCCGACCTTCAAGAAGAAGAAATCTCTCATTGAAGGGATCGATCCGGACTTTGCAGAAAACATCGAACGCTACATGGAATACGGTCAGAACAACAATCTGACCGCATCGGAAAGTCTCGCCGGACCGCAGGCCGACCGCTCGTCGCCAAAGGCTTCGGAAGCTTCGCTGCTCAAGGCACGTAAGGTCACAAAAGATGGCGTTTATATCTACGGCGCCAAAACCGTAGGCTCGATTGCGGCTCAGGCTAACGATATTTTCTTCACCAATCTCGGTGGTATTCAGGAAACACCGGCAGATGCCTGCATCTGGGGGTCAGTTCCAATCGACACTCCCGGGATCAAGATGATCTCGCGTGAAATGGTCTCGCAGCCATTGTCGAGCAAGTTCGATCATCCGGTTGCAAGCCTCGGCGAAGAAGCCGACCAGTTCATCGTGTTCGATAATGTGTTCGTTCCGAAAGAACGCCTGTTCAATCTCGGCGACCCAACGGCAATGAGCTATTATGGGCCAGTCTGCGTGTTCGCGCACTGGCATGTCCTGACGCGCCTTGCTGTGAAGGCAGAATTGTTTGTCGGCGCAGGCCAGATGGTTCTCGATTATCTTGGCACAGGCAAAATTCCTGCCGTCCAGATGATGCTCGGACAGCTTGTTGAATATGCGCAGACGCTTCGCGCATTTGTGACGGCAGCAGAAGCGCTTGCTGTGCCAACCGAAGGCGACGTCATGCGTCCGGATGTTGGCATGTTGACCGCCGGTCGCCTTTATTCGATCGAAAACTATCCGAAGATCATCCATATCCTTCAGGAAATGTGTGGTCAGGGACTGGTGATGCGCTTTGGTAAAAAGGCATTCGACAATCCAGAAGTCGGCCACTTCCTGCATGAGCTTCTGCCCGGACATGGCGTTTCAGCCATGGTCAAAGAGCAGTTGATGAACTTCATCTGGGATATGACTTCTGGCTCGCTTGCTGGCCGCGTCGCCCTGTTTGAAAACGTCAACGCAACGCCTGCACCGGCTCTTCGCGCAAGACTTTATAACGAAGTCAAGCGAGATGGTTATGTTGCTCAGGTGAAGAAAATCGCTGGCATCGAATAGACCCCCCATGCCCCGTCCGGTGAAAATCGGGCGGGGTTCTTTCTTTCGGGATATTGGAGATTGCGATGGATCACGCCATGCTTGTCGACCGGTTCTATGAGGCCTACGCATCACGCAATGCGGAAGGTGCCACATCCCTTTACCATGCCGATGGCCGGCACGAAGAGGTAGCAATGGGGAAGCGCCGTGAAGGTCATTCAGCACTTGCAGAAGGGCTGACCGGTTTCTGGCGCATGTTGCCGGATGTTGCATGGGAACGCCGCGGTTACATTCGCGCAGGCAACCAAATTGCCGTTCCCTACCATATGACCGGAACGTTCACACCGCGCGGAGAAGATGCAACCCCGCGCAAGATCGCACTTGATGGTCTGCATCTTTTCGAAATCCGTGACGGGTTGCTGACGGGCACAAAAGATATGTGGGATCTGGATCTCTTTAAAGCGCAGATGAGTTGAGACGATGGACGATCTGGCAACAAAAGACGGCATTGCAATTGCCGAACTGATTTCAAAAGGTGAGATCAGTGCGACCGAAGTGCTTGAAGCGAGCATCGAGCGAATAGAGCGGCTTAACCCGCAACTCAACGCGGTTGTGCATGCGCATTTTGATCTAGCCCGGCAGCAAGTTAAAAACGGACTGGCAAAAAGTCCACTCTCGGGTGTGCCGATGCTTCTCAAGAATACCGGCTTTGAAGCGGAAGGCATGCTTCTATCGAGCGGCTCCGAGTTGCTGCGCAACGTTGTCAGCAAGCGCGACTCCACAATCACCGCACGCTATAAAGCAGGCGGAATGGTAATCTTAGGCAAGTCCAATACGCCGGAATTTGCTTTGAGTTTCACGACAGAATCCAAAGCTTTCGGGCCAACCCATAACCCATGGGACTTGAGCCGCACAGCTGGCGGATCATCTGGTGGCTCCACCGCAGCCGTTGCAAGCGGTATGGTGCCACTTGCCAACAGTTCCGACGGCGCAGGATCGACACGACTTCCCGCAAGTCACTGCGGATTGTTTGGGTTCAAGCCATCACGATCGGTCAATCCCGTCGGCCCAGTTGCGGCAGAAGCTATTGGCGGCATGTCCACGCCCCATGCAGTTACGTGGTCGGTGCGCGACAACGCAGCCATGCTGGATATTTCCGGCGGCAGTGATCTGGGTGATCCATGGGCTTCCCCCACCACGTCCGGCAGCTATCTCTCAGCGCTCGATAAGATGCCACCTCGCCTGAAAGTGGCGATGATCCTTGACGCGCCTGACGGCAGCCTGATCGCACCGGAAATGATCGAAAGCATTCGCGAAACAGCGAAACTGCTGGAAAGTCTCGGCCATCACGTCGAGGAAGTTACGGACGCAAGCTATGATGCAGAGGCTCTGAAAGCTGCGTGGCGGATTGTCGTTGGCGTCAATGTCGCGCTGGGTGTTACGGGCGGCGATGCTGCTTCAGCCAACATCGCCAAGCTTGAGCCGGTCAATCAGCAATGGGTACGCGAAGCACTGGCAATTCCCGGCACGCGCTATCTTTGGGCCGTTAATCAGCTTCATGCCTCTTCACGCGCTTTGGCGAAGTTTTTCAGCCAATACGACATCATGCTGACCCCTGCCGCCGCAGAACCTGCGCCCCTTTTGGGTAAACTTGCAGGCAACAGCAAAAGCCTTGATGAATTTTACGATCAATTCTGGTCCCACTCTCCCTTTACCGCTGTTTTCAACGCGTCCGGTTGCCCTGCAATGTCAGTACCACTTGGCATGAGTCCGTCAGGTCTACCGATTGGCTCGCATATCGGAGCGGGCTTCGGAAAAGATGCCTTGCTCTTTTCGCTGGCAGCGGAACTTGAGCGTGCAGCTCCGTGGGCTGATCGGCGTCCACCCATTTTTGGCTAAGGAAAGCTCTATGAACAACACGGAAATCCTTACCCTTACCGCCCGTGAAACTGCGGCAGCTATCAAGGCTAAACAGTTAAGCGTCCGCGCTGTCACAGAAGCATATCTGAAACGGATTGCAGAAACAGACGGACCAATAAAGGCTTGGCAGTATCTCAACGTCGAGCAAGCCTGTGAACAAGCAGATAGGCTGGATAGAGCTGGCCCCAAGGGACCGCTTGCAGGCGTGCCCATCGGCGTCAAAGACGTGATCGATACGAAGGATATGCCGACCGGCTATGGGACACCAATTTATGAAGGATTTCAGCCGCCTTGGGATGCGCCTGCGGTGCAGATCGCGAAAAACTCCGGCGGCCTGATCCTAGGCAAAACAGTCAGCACCGAACTTGCCATGGCAAGCCCCAACAAAACCCGCAATCCGCACAACCCAGCACACACACCCGGCGGCTCGTCGTCCGGTTCCTGTGCCGCCGTCGCAGCCGGCATGGTGCCCCTGGCATTCGGCACACAAACGTCGGGTTCGGTCATCCGTCCGGCAAGTTTTTGTGGCGTAACCGCATTCAAACCAACCTTCGGCGCAATCAACACCGTCGGCATCAAGGTTCTGTGCCATGGGCTTGATACGCTTGGTATCATCGCCCGCAACATAGGCGATGCATCTCATTGTGCAGCCGCACTCAGCGGGCAGTCTGAACTCACCAGTCTTATACCACCAATTCGCCCCCGCATCGGCGTACTGCTTGGAACGCGCCTCGAAAAAGCTGAAGACTATGCGATTGAAACAGTCAATCGCCTGGCATCCGTGGCCGAAACGGCAGGCGCCGAACTGACCATTATTCCGGCACCAGGTTGGTTTGACGGTATTTTCGATCTCCACGAAGCCGTTATGGGCTGGGAAGTCACGCAATCACTTGCCTCCGAAATCAGTCATAACTGGAATGATCTGACGCCCGTCACGCGCGCAATGTTAGAGGATCAGGGCCGTATTGATGAGCCGCGCTATCGTGCAGCAATGGCAGAAATTCCGGGAATCCGTCACATGATGGATGCAATTCTATCCCGCTTTGATGCCGTACTGACACTTGCAGCCCCCGGCGAAGCGCCTGAGGGTATGGCGACTGGCGATCCGATCTTCAACCGACTCTGGAGCGTTCTGCAAGTACCTCTTGTCTGCTTGCCCGCATCCAAAGGGCCAAAAGGCCTGCCAGTCGGCGTACAACTGGTCGGCGCGCTCGGCGCTGATTATCGCCTCGCCTCGGCAGCCCTTTTTCTGGAAACCGCAATCGCTGCAAAAGGAGGCCTTCTATGAGCCATCCCCCCATTGACCAGCTAACCGATGATTTTCGCACGGCGATGCGGCAGCTTGCGGCAACGGTCAACATCATTACAGCCGGAGAAGGCGACACCCGGCGCGGACTGACAGCCACAGCCGTCTGTTCAATGTCCATCACGCCTCCTTCCATGCTCGTTTGCGTCAACCGTTTTGGCGAAGCACACAAGGCGATCACATCTGCTGGGAATTTCTGCGTCAATATTCTCGCTGGTGCCCAAAGGGAGATCGCCATGCGATTTGCCGGACAAATCGGTGAAATGGGCGAAGACAAGTTTGCACCTTATGGCTGGACACGCCTTGCCACCGGTGCACCGGCACTTGACCACGCAATGGCCAATCTCGATTGCGAAATTGTATCCGTGTCAGAAACTGAAAGTCATTCGATTTTCATAGGACAGGTGAAAGCCATTCGCTTTGGACCGGAGACATCACCGTTGCTTCATTACAATCGCAACTTCTTCACGCTGGCCAATCAGACCGCGTTATAAAACATCCAACCAAGGGAACTGGCTGCGACCACAAAAAACAAAAATGCGGTTGTCCCACAACCGGAACTCTCGTGGATGCAGTTACCAAACAAACGGGCCACGCCCAACGGAGGTATCTATCATGTCTATCAGTGACGCACAGTTTTTGAAGGGCTGGAGACAAGTGCTCGAAATGTGCAACCTGAAAGCTGGTGAGCAAGTTACAATTCTGACTAGCGACGACAGCAACAAGCAGATTGCCTATATCGCCAAGCTTGCCGCTTCTGATCTGGGTGCCGTCGTCACCGAACTTAACCTCGCACCCGTGAACAGCGAAAAGGCGATCTCCCCCGATAAATCCGGTTATATCGGCAAGACTCCACTGGATGGCAATATCTCTGCACTCGCCTGCCTCAAGGCTTCTAATCTCGTCATCGACACATTGCAGCTCCTGTTCTCAAAAGAACAGGAACAAGTGCTTAAAACTGGCACGCGTATGTTGCTCGCTGTCGAGCCTCCGGCAATCATGATGCGCCAGATCCCGCGCCCGGAAGACAAGTTGCGCGTTCTTGCTGCCGCCAAAAAAATTGGTGCAGCCAAAGAAATGCATGTCACCTCAAAGGCAGGCACCGATTTCCGTTGCCGTCTTGGTCAATATCCGGTGCTCACTCAATATGGCCTTGCCGACGAGCCGGGCCGCTGGGACCATTGGCCAAGCTGCTTCTCCGCTCGCTGGCCTGATGAAGGCAGTGCCGAAGGAACAATCGTCATCGATGAGGGCGATATTTTGCTGCCATTCAAAAAATATGCTCGCGCTCCAATCACTGTCACCATTGAAAAAGGCTTCATTGTGGACATTAAGGGCGGCTATGATGCTGAATTCATGCGCAAATTCATGGAAAGCTTCAACGATCCGCGTGCCTATGCGATGGCACATGTCGGCTGGGGACTTGAGAACCGCGCAAACTGGACCGTGCTGGGCCTCTATAACCCGGAAGCGCAGCTTGGTATGGATGCGCGCTCATTTGCAGGCAACTTCCTGTGGTCGTCAGGGCCGAACACAGAAGCTGGCGGTGATCGTGATACGCCATGCCATCTCGACATTCCACTGCGCAATTGTTCCGTTTCGCTGGACGGTGAAGTGATGACGCTGGAAGGCGCAGTTATTCCTGAAGATCAGAAGTAAGACCATGGCACAATATCATGTGGCAATTATTGGTGCCGGC
This sequence comes from Brucella sp. HL-2, assembly GCF_025846885.2. Lineage (NCBI taxonomy): Bacteria > Pseudomonadati > Pseudomonadota > Alphaproteobacteria > Hyphomicrobiales > Brucellaceae > Brucella > Brucella sp. HL-2. The sequence continues at coordinate 70,409 of NZ_JAOYTK010000018.1, forward strand.
TCTGCCGGCGCCCTGATAGCAGCGCGTCTAAGCGAAGATCCAGCCCGTAATGTTCTGCTAGTCGAAGCAGGTGGGAGACCTTCAGACCCAGACATTTTAAAGCCCTCTATGTGGCCTGCGATCCAGCATCGCAGCTATGATTGGGATTATAAGACGACACCTCAGGAAGGTGCCGCTGGCAGAAGTTTTGCCTGGGCTCGCGGCAAAGGTCTTGGTGGATCAAGCCTGCTCCACGCTATGGGCTATATGCGTGGCCATCCGGAAGATTTCGCTGCATGGGCAGAAGCTACGGGCGATGAGCGCTGGAGCTGGGAAGGTCTGTTGCCATCATTCATGGCAAATGAAGACCATGTGTCGGGTGGCGATGGTATTCACGGCAAAGGCGGTCCGATGCCAGTCTGGATTCCTGATGACGAAGTAAGTCCGCTCACACGCGCATTCATGTCAGCGGGCAACGCCCTGGGCTTACCGCGCATTCCGGGCCACAATACTGGCCAAATGATTGGGGTCACACCTAACTCACTCATGATCCGCGATGGACGCCGGGTCACCGTTGCAAAAGCCTGGCTCACGCCTGAAGTTTGTGCCCGGCCAAACCTCACCATTATGACCGGCACGCTGGCACGATACCTCAAATTGGAACAATCACGAGTGTCAGCAATAGAGCTGGCGGGCCCTCAAGGCCTTGTTACCATTGTAGCAAGCGAAATCATTCTCTCCGCCGGTTCATTGGAAAGCCCGGCACTTTTAATGCGCTCTGGCATAGGACGCGAAGATGTGCTTCGCAAAGCCGATGTTCGTTGCCACATTAAAGCGCCAGAACTCGGGCTAAATCTAATGGATCACTTGCTTGGTGCGGGCAACCTCTATGCTACTAAAAAGCATCTGCCACCGTCGCGACTGCAACATTCGGAAAGCATGGCTTATATGCGTGCGGGAGACTTTTCCGCCGATGGGTCGCCAGAAATCGTGGTCGGATGCGGCGTCGCGCCGATTGTTTCGGAGCGCTTTAGCGCGCCTCCGGCGGGTAGCGCCTATTCTTTTCTATTCGGCGTCACACACCCAACAAGCCGTGGCGAAATCCGCATCACCGGAGTACAGCCAACCGATCCTTTGCACATAGACCCGTGTTACCTTCAAACCGACCATGACAGAACGCTTTTCCGCGCAGCACTCAGCGCTGCTCGTGAAATCGGCAATCACGCCGAATTAGATGAATGGCGCGACCACGAAATATTGCCTTGCCCAATTACAAAAAACGACGACATTGACGCATTTGTTGCTAAGGCTGTGATTACCCATCACCACCCATCGGGCACTTGTCGCATGGGGAAAGATGACAGATCGGTTGTCGATAGCGATTTACGGCTACGCGGCTTAGATAACTTATACGTTGTCGATGGCTCTGTACTCCCAGGCCCCACTGCGGGACCAATCCATGCGGCTGTACAGGCAATTGCTGAGAGTTTTTCAGTTCAATTAAACAGCAAGTAATCACACTCGCAATGCAGGCAGGTCTTCGTAGCAGTTTGATCAGGCGTTCTTCAATATACATGGACTCTGATACAAAAATGTCATTTAAAATTCGCTTATTGTTGGGAACAGTTATGCTGCACGTTCTGCAAATTCCTTTAATGGCGAAATATTATCATTTTCAAACTATTTCCTACTAATAATATGTGCCACTTCTATACCGGGAATAGCCGATGAACCAAAAGGAAATATTATGACGCCTGACATGTGTTGGGTGACCGATGATCTGCAGGAACGTGGTGAGAAATGCCCTCATACGCCAGCGGAAAGTTACGTTTCACGCAGTACGATAAGCAGGGCTAGTTTGGAGATGTCCCAGTGATTCAGAGTTGAAATCAAGATCCTTGGTGCTTGCCCCTCACTATGGAGAAAATAGCCCATCGCCTTGAAAGAGTATGAACTAACGACCACCGGTAATAGGTTTTCGAATGACCGGAGGGGTCGCAAGCGGTCCCTCCGGTCGAACCGGCAGCTATTGGAAAGCAGTTCTCACTTGTTTTCTCCCCCAGCTGTTCCTTTGAGCTCACAAGAGTAATGCTCGGCGCTTGCCTAAGCGATAACGCGGGCATAGGCGACCAACATGCCGATATCCGCCGTGATGGACTGCGCCACATCTTCCGCGCGTGCCGCAAAAACCGCGAGATCCACGTCCTCCGCCGTGCTGAACGACAGCCGGCCTTATACCGATCCTGTCGCGGGGTTGACTAGCCGGCTCTCGTCAGGCGGAGCCCTTGCTAAGCAACCTCTCCGGCGGACGCGGTCCGGCGACCGTCCTGTCGTCGGAACCGCTCTGAGCGTCAGTTTCAGCCGTGAGGCAGAAACACCCCACGGAACCGCATCTTGCCGGAAGATAGCCGGTCGTAGGCTTCGGTGGCCTGATCAAGCGAAAAGGTCTCGACGATCGGCTTGACCTTGCCCTTGGCGGCGAGATCGAGGATTTCCGCCAGATAGTGCTGTCCGCCATGCGTGGAGCCGACCACACGTTGGCGCATCATATGGAACGGCTTGCCGTCGGACGGAATCGAGAACGGCTTGCTGAAGTCGAGCCCGCAAAGGACGATGCGCCCGTCAGACCTTACACCCGCCATCGCCCTTTCGGCGGTGTCGAAGTCATTGGTCGTGACCAGAAGAATGTCAGCGCCGCCAGCCGCCAGCAACTCGTTGCCATCGGCGACGACCATGTCAGCGCCAAGATCGGTGGCCAGCTTGTGTTTGTCTGGTGAATGGGTAATCGCGATGGTTTCGTATCCCAACGCCTTTGAGAACTGCAAGGCGACGTGGCCTAGCCCACCGATGCCCAGCACGGCAATCCTATCACCTGGCTTCGGCTCCGCATCGCGCAGACCACTCCACGTGGTGTAACCCGCACACATCATCGGCGCGGCGTACGTGTAGTCGAGCCCGTCGGGCAACAACACAGTCCCTTCGGCAGAGATCGCGATGTACTCTGCGTGTCCGCCCTGAGCCGCAAAGCCGGTCGTTCTGGGTGAATCACAGTTCATAGCCGTCTGACCGGTTAACGGACGGTTCTGTCGGCAGTACGAGCATCGGCCACAAGAGGACTGCACCCAGGTGGTGCCAACCCGGTCTCCTACCTTGCGCGTATGAACGCCCGCGCCCACCTCAACAATCTCGCCAACCACCTCGTGACCGGGTGTCTGAGGATAGATGTCGCCACCGGCGCCCTGGGTAGCCCAGACATCCGTAAAGCACATGCCAGAGGCGTGAATTTTCACAAGGACAAGCCCTGGATCTGCCTTCGGCACGGGAATCTCTTGTACCTCCCAGGGGCGATTTGCACCTGTCATGACGACAGCTTTCATCTTCATTATTTTTCCTCTTTTTAACAATACGCTGGTGGAGTGTGCAGTGTGAGGACACGACTATACTCAAGGGTCTATGTTATGAGCCCTTGACTGTAGAGACAATCTGCTCAATTTTTGATGACATGATGAAAGTAACTCACCAATCTAAAGGAAACGATTTTTCCGCCTTTGCTGCATTTTTGGCGGTTGCGGCCCATCGAAGTTTTCGCGTTGCCGCTCTGGAACTCAATATGACACCCTCTGCGATCAGCCACTCGATCAGGGTACTAGAGCAGCGGCTTAACGTCCGCCTTTTCAACCGAACGACACGCAGCGTCTCGTTAACAGAAGCAGGAGAACGTCTGGCCGCGAAACTGAGGCCAGCGATGGCCTCAATCGACGAAGCTGTCCAAGAACTGGAGGGAAATGGTCCTGTTCCTAGCGGTACGGTGCGGATCAATGCGAGTGAAGGGGCTATTCGGTTAGTATTGCAGCCAGTACTTGCACGCTTCCTGCGAGATTATCCTCAGGTCCATCTCGACATAGTCAGTGATGGCAGGCTCAGCGATATCGTTGCCGATGGTTTCGACGCCGGAATCCGGTTAGCGGAGGCCGTACCAAAAGATATGGTGGCGATCCCGGTAATGAGAGAGGTGCGCTTCGCAGCCATTGCGTCCCCCAAGTACTTCGAGCGCCGCGGCTATCCAGTCGTACCGCAGGATCTACATAGCCACGATTGCATCCGCTTCCGGTTTGAAAGTGGAGCAATCTATCGATGGGAATTTGAATGCCAAGGCGTTGTGGAAAGGATCAACGTATCCGGGCCTCTTACGCTGAGTGAACAGTCTCTGATGGTGGAGGCTGCAATCGATGGGATAGGCATCGCTTTCGTGCCTGACCATCTTGCAACAGAGGCAGTGGAAGACGGCCGCCTCAGGCGAGTTCTGGAAGAATGGTGCCCAGCGTTTCCAGGACTATGTCTGTATTACTCTGGCCGTCGCCACGTCTCATCCGGCCTGAGAGCGTTAATAAAAGTACTTTCTGAAAGTCGTTCAGGCAACTGAGGATAGATTTTATTGACAAAGTTCAGTTGCCAGAGCGATCTTTTTGGTTGGGGGGAGGAACGGCGACAATTCGGATTTACCATCTTAGACAACACGTCCTGAGCTTTGAATGGATATGAACCTTCAGCATCAGTGCATCTTTAGGTAAGCTTCAGAATTGATTAATCATTTGGAATTCGCAGCCCACGACCCGGCAACAAGCCGGTCAATTTAGCAATTTGGGCCGCAATGAAAACACAGGTTCCTTTGCCTCTTCAATTTCAGAATTTGATTTTCGAATTCTGCGACAAACGAGTGAAGCCGCACGTGTCGGATGAACTACTCAATAGGATCAGTCCATATTTCAGAGATTTGATCGTAACTTACAGAAAGCATCCGATGCGCCGAAGCCAGATCGACTGGTTATCATTGGCTTTGGAAAGCCGGATAGATTGCGAGTTCACTGATAAGCTAAGACGATCATCCGGCTTGCGCTGGAATCCATAATTCGATGGGTCGACAATGGGGCTCCCCAAACCGATCAAATTGCGCCACAGAGAAAAGTAAGGGAGCTCCGCTTTGCAATTCGTGTGCCGAAGCAGGTGAGGTCTCCTGTTTCGACATCTGGAAAAACTCCGGTCCGGCCTCAACCATTCCCTGTAGTGCCGAACGATCCTGTTGAGGAGTTTCCTGAGCCGCTATTCGACTGGGTCGAGTATCAGCAGACTTTCCAGCATGCTTTGAATTATCACACGCGCAGGTTCAATGAGACTTAGTGGCGTCTTCATCGTGCAGTTGTGAAACAACATGAATTATTTGATATCCGTACGATAGCCAATTGGGCGAATGGCACAAAAATGTTGAATGCCGCTGAGAACTGATGGAGTGGAAGTGCGGACGAAAACTTGGACTATCAGGGAGGTAGTTCATGTATTCCTACGAAGACCGGATGCGAGCAGTTGCGCTCTACATCAAGCTGGGCAAACGCCCGAAAGCGACTATTCGCCAGT